>CAYNGV010000001.1:0-41493 GCA_964397005.1 uncultured Sulfuritalea sp.
TATGTCTCCGAGGGACGAGGGGACGGTATCCCGGTGATATGTCTCCGCGAAAAGCGAAAAGCGTCAGGCTGCCGCCAGCTTCTCCAGCGGAATGAAGGTAGAACGAGGGACGCCGCGGCCTTCCCCGAAGGCGCCGAGGACTTCCTTCATGTCAAGAATCAGCACAATCTGTCCATTCGACAGCGTGGTGACACCGGCGACGCCCTTGGGACGGAAGTCGTCAAGCGACTTGATCACGGCATCTTCACGACCCATGAAGCCGTCGATGGCGAGAATGAATGCATGCTCAGCCATCTGCATCAAAACGCCATACTCGGGAACCAGATCGGACGACCAGCCCAGCAAGTGGCTCAGCGGATACATCTGCATGACCTCACCGCGGACAACCATGGTGGCGCATCCGCCCACCTCCTGCACCGCCTCGATCTTGATGGGCAGGATTTCCCTGACCATGGACAGCGGCACGGCGAATGGCTGTTCGCCAAGCTTCACCAGCAGTACCGGCAGGATCGCCAGCGTCAGCGGCAGGGAAATGATGAAGGTCGACCCCTTGCCCAGCACGCTCTTGATCTCAATGGAGCCATTGAGCTTCTGGATGTTGGTCTTGACCACATCCATGCCAACGCCGCGGCCGGACACATCGGACGCCACATCCTTGGTCGAGAAGCCCGGCAGCATGACGAGGTTGAAGCTCTGCCGCTCGTCCATGGTGTTGGCTTCTTCGTCGGTGATGATGCCCTTCTGCAAGGCCTTGGCACGCAGGCGCTCCGCGTTCATGCCGCGACCATCGTCGGAGACGATCAGTACGATGTGGTCGCCTTCCTGACGCGCCTCGAGGCGCACCTGGGACTTCTCCGGTTTGCCTGCCGCACGCCTGTCCTCGGTGGACTCGACACCATGGTCGACGGCATTGCGGATCAGGTGAATGATCGGGTCGGACAAGTCCTCGATCATTGTCTTGTCAATTTCCGTGTCTTCACCCACCAGCACGAGTTCGACATCCTTGCCCAGACTGCGGGCAAGATCACGTGCAATGCGGGGATACTTCTGGAACAGGCGGCCCACCGGCTGCATGCGGGTTTTCATCACCGCGTTTTGCAGGTCCGAAACCAGCAGATCGAGCTGGCTCACTGCCTGATCAAGCGAGTGCAAGGTCTCGGTATCCGAACGGCCGTTGAGAATGTCCGAGCGCAATGCATTCAGACGGTTCTTGGTCAGCCCGATTTCGCCTGAGAGGTTGAGTACCTGGTCGAGTCGCGTGGTATCGACCCGTATCGAGTTGTCGCGCGTCTTCTCCGTATCGCGACGACCCACCGGAACCTGGGCCCCCGGCTTGTCACTGGCGCGGCGCCCGACGGCGGCATGGATGATCTGTTCCGGCGTCTCGCCGACAACATCATGACTGCCGTGAGGTCCGGCGACCGTCGTTCCGGTCGCGGCGATGGCGGCAGCCGGTGCCGCGGCACCCGTCACGGCGTTGAACAGGTTGCTCCAATCAGGGCCGGCGCCCGCAGGTATCTGCGGGCTTGCCGCAGACGCGGCCATGGCAACGACGGGGGCTGTGGCAGAGGATGCCACGGACTTCGCAACCGAGGCCAGCGGCTCCCCGGCCAAGGCCGCCTTGAGTCTCGCGAGCACATCCGGATCAGCGGGCTCGGGCTGCGCACCGCGCTCCAGCACGCCGAACATGTCGCGCACTCCGGCCGTCGCCGCCATGATCACGTCCATGAGATCACCGGTGATGCTTAGCTCGCCATTGCGCAACCGGTCGAAAAGATTTTCCGTCAGATGGCAGAGCGTAACCAGTTCAGTGGCATTGAGAAAACCGGCACCGCCCTTGATGGTATGAAAGCCGCGAAAGATCTCGTTGAGCAGGGCATGATCCTGGGGATTCTGCTCGAGATCGACCAATTTGTTATCGACCCCGGACAACAGGTCCCCGGCCTCAACCAGAAAGTCCTGAAGCAGGTCTTCCATTCCTTGAAAGTCGCTCATATCAATCTCCTTGAAGCGACCTCAGTTCGGGCAAATGCGCGAGAAGGGCGCGCGAGGCCGAAACCAAAATCGTTCATTGCTTTCTCACTGGCAAATCGCCGGATTCCGGATCAGAACCCGAGGCTTTCCAAAAGGTCATCCACTTGCGCCTGGCTCGTGGCAACGTCGTTGCGTCCTGCTGCACTGATAACCGGCCCGTTCAGCAAACCCTCCGGAGCATCCGCCTTGCGTTGTTCCGGCATGGCCTCGATCAACAGGGCCAGCAGTTGAGTCTCCATGTTCTGCACCACGTCCACTACCTTCTTGATCACCTGTCCCGTCAGATCCTGAAAATCCTGAGCCAGCATGATTTCCATCAACTGATCGTTGGTGGTCTTGAGCTTGGGCGGCGCTTCGGCAAAGTAGGTACGTGTGTCGGCGGCCAGCAGCTTGAATTCATCCACCGAGAGCTGATTGGCAAACATCTTGTCCCAGCGCTTTGACATTGCCTCCGATCGGGTCATCAGCTCGTCCTGAATCGGCTTGGCGATATCGGCAGCGTTCAATACCCTGGAGGCGGCCTGCTCCGTCATCTGCGCAATGTAGGTCAATCGCTGACGGGCGTCAGGGATCGCGTTGTGAGCGGTATCTTGCAACAACTTGTCGACCCCCAGCCCGCGCAGGCTGTCGTGTAATTGGCGCGCCAGATGGCCCAGACGATTAAAGACAACTTCCTCATGGGGGCCGTCGCTGTCCCCACTGCTTGGGAGGGCGCTGGCCGCGGAGCCCACCGGCTGGGCCTGGGCTACACTGTCGAACAATGCCTGCAGATCATCCGAGTCGCCCGTGGCGTCCGAACGGGCCGGAGCAGGAGGCGGCACCGGCGGTGCGCCGGCAGCGATACTGTCGAACAATGCCTGGAGGTCTTCGGAATCGCTGCCATCATCTGCCTTGATAGGATTTGCCATCGTGTTCTTTTCCTGATCGCGTGGCGCCCTCAGGCGCCCTGCCCCATCTTCTCGAATATCTTCGCCAACTTCTCGTTCAAGGTGGCCGCCGTAAAAGGTTTGACGATGTAACCGGAAGCACCCGCCTGGGCTGCAGCGATGATGTTCTCCTTCTTCGCTTCGGCGGTGATCATGAGAAACGGCAAATGCTTCAATGCCGGATCCGCCCGCACCGACTGCAAAAGGGTCAGACCATCCATATTGGGCATGTTCCAGTCCGATACGACAAACTCGAAACCGCCCGCCTTCAACTTGCCCAACGCGACCGCGCCGTCTTCGGCCTCTTCGACGTTGGTGTACCCCAATTCCTTGAGCAGATTGCGCACAATCCTGCGCATGGTCGAAAAGTCATCGACCACCAGAATCCTGAGCTTGCCGGGTTCAATCGCCATGAGTTCTCAGCGCCATCAATCGCGAGCAGCCTTGATCAGCATCGGGCGCAGGGTTTCTGCCAGCGCATCTGCGTCGAACTTTGCCACATAGGCGTCCACGCCCACGCTCTTGCCCATCGCCCGGTTGGCTTCCGATGAAAGCGACGAATGCATCACCACCGGAATCCCCGCAAAGCGCGCGTCGGACTTGATGTGCTTGGTCAGCACGTAACCGTCCATTTCAGGCATCTCGGCATCGACCAGGATCAGATTGACCTCGTCGCGCAGGCTTTGTCCGGTCTGCTGCGAGTGGCTCGCCATGCCTGCAAGCCGGGTCCACGCCTCCATGCCGTTCTGCGCATGCTTGTGCTTGACGCCGAGCTTGTCCATGACTTCCGCAATCTTCTTGCGCGCCACGACGGAATCATCGACGAAGAAGACGTTCAAATTCTCGGCGTCCTGCATGCGTTCGATCTGGCCGATCACCGCCTCGCCAAAGGTATTTGCCATGATCTGCTCGACGTCGACGATCGATACCAGTTTGCCGTTGGGCAGTTCCGTGATGGCCGTGATGTAGGCATGCGAACCACTGGTCACCGACTCCGGTGCGCGCACCCTGTCCCAGTCAACGCGAATGATCCGGTCCACACCATGCACCAGAAAACCCAGCGTGCGCTTGCTGTATTCCGTGACCATCATCGAACCACCGCGGGTGGCGGGCGCGTCAGACAGATTCATGACCTTCGACAGGGAGAGGACGGGGATCACATTGCCGCGCAGGCTGATCAGGCCCTCGACTCCGGCCGGCATATTCGGTGCCTTGGTGATGGTCGGCGTCTGGCTGACCTCACGCACCTTGAACACATTGATGCCGAAGGTTTCATGGGTACCCAGCGAAAACAAGAGTATCTCCATCCGGTTCGAACCCGCAAGCTTTGTCCGCGCATCAACGTTTTCCAGCAATGAATTGCCGTTCGAACCGGTGCTGGTGGATATCTGGGTGGAGCTCATGACAAACGACTCTCCCGTTCAGTGCGTGGTTGCGGCCGCGGGCTTGTTGCCGAGCAGCAGACGCCCCAGCGTTTCCGCCAGGCGATGGGGTTCAAATTTCGGTACATATTCATCGACGCCCACCGAACGGCCCAACTGCTGGTTGGACATCGATGACAAGGAGGAATGCATGATGACCGGTATCCCGGTAAAACGCGGATCAGCCTTGACGCTCTTGGTCAGAAGATAGCCGTCCATTTCCGGCATCTCGACATCGGTCAGAATCAGTTGCACAAAATCCTTGACGTTCTTGCCGGTGGTTTCGGCGAGCGTCGCGATGCGCTGCAGTTCATCCCAAGCCGCGCGCCCGTTCACGGCGCTGAAGTGTTTGACGCCAAGAACGGCAAGGGTCCGCTCGATCTGGCCGCGCGCCACCGAGGAATCGTCGGCAAACAGTATGGTCAGGTCGTCGCGGCCGAGAGGAGCTATGCCGTTGAATATCATCGCGTCGTCTTCCCTGTCTGTCTCTGCCAGGACCCGCTCGACATCGAGCATCATCACCAAACGATTGTCGTTCAACTCGGTAACCGCCGTCACCAATCCACCCAGATTGGACGTCAGCATTTGCGGCGGCACGCGCATTTGCGACCAGTCGAGGCGCAGGATGGTATCGACGGATTCCACCAGAAAGCCCTGGGTTTTGCCGTTATATTCGGTCACGATCATGATGTCGCGGGGGCTGTCAGGCTGCATGCCGATGTAGTCGGCCAGATCGACCACCGGAACCAGGGCGCCGCGCAGGCTGACCATGCCCTTCACTGCGGGAGGCATATCGGGCGCCGAAGTAATCGGCGGCGTGCGCATTACTTCCCGAACCTTGAAAACGTTGATACCGAATGTTTCGCGACGACCGGTACGATTGTCCAGACCGAGAGCGAACAACAATATCTCCAGCTTGTTGGTTCCTGCCAACCGGGTCCGAGCGTCAATGCTGTTGAGGAGTTCCGACATTTACGAGCCTTTCAGCGCCGGCAGCAACACACGAGCCCCACGCGCGACGAGCAATATTACGCCACTTTGCTGCGGAAGCGGCCTCCGCGGGCCGCAAAACCCCGGGACCAGGAAGCGCATTCACTCGGTGCGATAACCGACGCGCACACCCCCCCAATGACGGCCCTTGACATAAACCGGCGCCGAGATGTCATGCATTATTTCTCCCGTATCCCGTCGGTAGGTTTGCAGCAGGAACGGAAGTTCGTGATCGCCGCAACGCTTGCCGACCGGATCGCCAAACACGCGCTTGGTACGATTGCCCACAAAATCCTTCTTCTCGTCGCCGGTGAGCGGCTGGCAGAAGCGGTTGTTGTGCGTCGGCACGTAGCCGCGCTGGTCGCAGGCGATCGAGTAGGCGACCTCCTTGTTGCCATCCAGCACCGGTTCCTGAATTCCCGGCAACAACTTGTCGCAGAAACCGTCGAACCTGGTGTGGAACTTCTGCGGCTTGGTGTTGGCGATCGGCACGTAGTTCGGGTCGAACAGATCCTCAAGCTTGACCTGCCCTCGATCAACGGCATCCGAAAAAGCCTTGGACACGGCTTTCGCCATGCCCTGAACAACGCCCGGCATGCGCTCGTGCACCTTGAGCGCCTGTTCGCCCGCCACACCGAGTTTGAAAATGGTGCCGATTTCCTCTAGATTCATGGCGAGATAGTCGAGCTGATTCGCCTCGGCCAGGGTGTTCTTCGAACACTCCGTATTGCGATCGGCAAGACCCATGATGCTGCTGACGAGTTCAGCAATGGTTTGGGTCTTGTCGCTTTGCTGGTGCATGGTGCCGGCGATGGCGGATACTTTGTCCAGCGTCGCCTGTGCGCCTTCCTTGATTTGTCCCAGGGCCTCGGCAGCCTGCTTCGCCAACTGCGCGCCGTTTCCTGCCTGCAAGGATCCTGCCTTGATGGTGGTGATCGCGTGAGTTGTCTCGCTTTGAATCGCGGCAATCACCGCACTGATTTCACTGGTGGCGGCCGTCGTGCGCTCCGCAAGCTTGCGCACCTCGTCGGCAACAACCGCGAAGCCACGTCCCTGCTCACCTGCCCGCGCCGCCTCGATTGCCGCGTTGAGCGCCAGCAGATTGGTTTGGTCGGCAATATCGTGGATCACCTTGACGATGCCGGAAATCTGCACCGAGCGCTCTCCAAGCGCCGCAACAACCTGCGCCGACTGCTCCACCGAGGATGCAATGCGTTCGATTTCGGCGGCGGCATCATGCACAATCGCCGCGCCGCGCGAAGAATTCTCGCGCGCGGCAAGCGCGATGCGCGCCGTTTCCTCGGCGTGCTCGGCGGCAGCGTTCATATCTCCCGCCATTTCGGAACAGGCAATGGCAGCCGACTCCGCCGCCGCATTCTGCTGCTCCGAGCTTGATGCCGTCTCGCGTGCCTCGGCAATCAGCTTGTCGGCCGCCTGCGCCAATTGATTCGAATTGAAAAGAACCCGGGTAATGATGCCCTGCAAGCTCGCCATCAACTCGTTGTAGGCAGCGGCGGCCGGTGCCGCGCTGGAAGCCTCCGGAACCACCACCCGCCGCGCCAGATCGCCATCGTTGCGGGTCGTGTGCAGCACTTCGCGCATGTGATTGATCGGCCCGGCAACCGCGGAATTGAAGTGCGCCGCCGGCACCACGACAACCAGGACGCCCAGCACCGCCAGCAAGACGATGACATCCAGCCCGAGGGCGCCGCCGGCATAGCTGACAACTCCAGCCCCGCCGCCGGCGACAATCAATCCGACGGCGATATGTACCCACGGCACACGAGACGTTGATCCAGACATGGTTTTCTCCGTTCAAGCTTTTGTATAGCTTAAGCCATAAGTGGCTCATTGCATCAAGGAGACTCTGCTGAAAACAGGAATAGCAGCGGTCAACCGGCCAACATGTGCTTATTCCTTGAGTTCACTGTAGCAAAACCACAGCCGAACTCAAGGCTGAAGCCATCAAACCGTATTTGCCGGAAAGGCCTTACGGAGGCCTGTTGGAGCAACATGCGAACGGATGGTGCGCCCGAGGGACGCACCTCCTCAATCCATGCTGAACAGCTTGCCGAAGTTGGCGATATCCAGAATCTGCTTCACTGCATTGCGACATCCGGTCAATGCGACTTCACGCGCGGCGCCCTTGGCCCTGTCACGCAGCATCAGGAGCATGCCCAGGGCGGAACTGTCGAGGTATTCGACACCGGCCAAATTGACTGTGATGGCTGAACCGGGACTCGCCAAGGCCGTGTCAACCGCTTCACGGAAATCACGATGCGAATTGAAGTCAAAACGACCCTGCAACGATATTTCGGCACGGCCTTCAGTGACGGCGACAGTAGCCTGCATGGATATTTCCTCGCTAAAACAGGGGTTGCTGGCGCGCCAAGTATAGCCCGATTCGATGCGGCCCGAATCAGCCTCCGGTGCCGCGCTTGTCCAGTGCGCGCAGCTTTGCCATGATGCTTCCCGCGATATCGGCGAGGCTTGCCACTTCATCCAGTGCGCCGATTTCAGCGGCCTCTCGCGGCATCCCATAGACAACGCAAGAAGCCTGATCCTGTCCGATATTCCAGGCCCCGGCCTGGCGCATGGCCAGCAAGCCCCGCGCACCATCCTTGCCCATGCCGGTGAGGATTACGCCAATGGCACTTTTTCCCACCTGCTCGGCGACCGACCTGAACAGCACATCGACTGCCGGCCGATGACGATTTACCGGCTCTTCGCGAGACAACTCGAGCACAAGCCCGCCGCCGCTTTTTCGGACCCGCATGTGCGAATGCCCGGGCGCCAGGTAGGCCATGCCGGGTTGCAGACGCTCGCCGCCCTGAGCCTCGATCACCGTCAGTTTGGACAAGCTGTTGAGCCGCTGGGCAAAGGATGGCGTAAAGCTTTCCGGCATGTGCTGCACCATGACAATGGGCGGAATTTCTCCCGGCAGGGAACCGAGCACTTCCTTGATGGCCTCCGTTCCTCCCGTCGAGGCGCCGATGGCAATTACCCTCTCGGCCAGCAGCCGCGGCGAGAAGCCGCCCTTCGGCTGCGCAAAAGTCGGCGCTGGCGGCACGGCGATGCGCGACGCCGACTTCAGGTGCGCACCGCTTGCAGCACGGATCTTGTCCCGAATATCCTCCGCATAGCCTTGCAGCATGGAGATATTCTCTGCTCGCGGCTTGGCCAGATAATCAACCGCGCCGAGTTCGAGTGCCTTGAGGGTGACGTCGGAACCCGCCGCGGTGAAAGAAGAAATCATGATCACCGGCATCGGGCGCAAACGCATCAGCCGATCAAGGAATTCGAGGCCGTTCATGCGCGGCATTTCGACGTCAAGCGTCAACACGTCGGGGTTCAGCGTCTTGATCATTTCGCGCGCCGCGACCGGGTCCGGCGCCGCGCCGACCACTTCGAGATCCGGTGCGCCATTGATGATCTCGGTCAGCAGCGCACGCATCAGTGCGGAGTCATCAACGATAAGTACCTTGATGGGCATGGGGTCCTCTAGAACAGTTCGATATCACCCGATACCGGCGCTTCGGTGAGGCGCGCCGCGTATTCGGTCTCGCGTCGTATCAGCGTGTCGTTGTGCAGGCGGGTCAACTTCTTGACGAAAACGCGGCCGGTGGCCGGAAAAAAGTAGATCTTGCGCGGATGAACGTCGAGCAGATCCTGCGCGGAAACAAAAATGCCTTCGGTACGCAGGAAATCAAGCACGAAGCCGCAGTTGCGTTCACCGACGTTCAAACTGGACAGGGCGGCCATGACCCGTCCCCCACCAAACACCTTGGCCTCCAGATTGCCGCGACGGGCGCCGAGCTTGAGCAGGTGGTTGATCAGGATTTCCATGGCGTAGGTGCCATAGCGGGCTGAAGCCGAGTAGGGTGACTGCTCGGCTGAATCGGCCAGCATGAAATGGTTCATGCCGCCAATGCCTTTCTCCCTGTCGCGAATACAGGCGGAAACGCACGAACCCAGCACCGTCACCAGCAACATGTCGGTGGTCGTCACGAAATACTCGCCCGGCAACACCTTGACCGCCTCGGCGCTGAAAGTCGGATCAAAGTAGCGGTTGCCCGCCAGATGCTCGACGAATCCCGCATCCATGGTCAAAGCCTTGTCGCCGGCGCTGACGCCGGCCGGTCGGCCCGCTCGTACACCGTGCGACCGAGCGAGCGGAACACATCGGCGGCATGCAGAAAACTTTCTGAATGGCCGGCAAACAGCAGGCCGTCCTCGCGCAGCAAGGGTGCGAACTTCTTCAGGATCGCGCGCTGCGTCGGCTTGTCGAAATAGATCATGACATTGCGGCAGAACATGACGTCGAAGGGACCTTGCAGCGGCAGGCGTGCATCTAGCAGATTGATGCGGGTAAAGCTCATCAGTTTCTGCAACTCGGGCCGCACCCGCACGTAGCCTTCCTGCACACCGCTGCCCTTGAGGAAGAAACGGCGCAGTCGGTCGGCACTCAGTTTCTCGACCCGCTCCATGGGGTAGACGCCCTTTGCCGCCGTGGCCAGCACATTGGTATCTATGTCGCTGGCGACAATCGCGACCGGCGGCGTCAGCGTGTCGAAAGCCTCGCAGGCCGTCATGGCCAGGGTGTACGGCTCCTCGCCGGTCGACGCCGCCGAACACCAGATGCGGACGGGACGCTGCTTCAGTTCGCGCAGATGACGAATCAGGATGTCGAAGTGATGCGCCTCGCGAAAGAATGAAGTGAGATTGGTCGTCAGCGAATTGACGAATACCTCCCATTCCGCTTCATCGTTGGTTTCGAGATGCGCCAGATATTGCCCGAAGGTGCTGTAGCCCAGCACCCGCAAACGACGCGCCAGCCGGCTATAGACCATGTCCTGCTTGATCGGCGCCAGGGAGATGCCGGCGTGCTTGTGGATCAGCGCGCGCACCCGCTCGAAATCAGCGGCAGTAAAGTGAAATTCGCGGTCGCGCTGTTCCATTTTTTCGTCGGCCAGGTGGGCTCGCCTCGCAGGGCGGAAACTGATCGGATGAAGCGCCTGAAGGGCGCCCTCGGCACTCGTCAGACATGATTAAACAACTGACGATCAGAACTCCTCCCACTGCTCGCCGGCATCGGCCAGATGGGGCGGCGCAATTATCCTGGCCATCCCCGGTTTGACCTGTGGGCGACCGCCGTCCGCCAGTTGCCGCGGCGTCGCGTCACGCAGCGCCGGTGCGGGCATCATGCTGCGTCCACCACCCTCCGCCAGTTTGAACACACTCATGGTCTGCACCAGACCGCGCGTCTGCTCTTCCAGGCTCTCGGCCGCCGCCGCTGCTTCTTCCACCAGCGCGGCGTTTTGCTGGGTCACTTCATCCATCAGGCTTACCGACTGCGTGGTTTGCTCGATGCCCGAACTCTGCTCACGCGAGGCCGTGGCGATTTCAGTCACCAGACTGGCCACCTGCTGGAAGCTGGTCACCACTTCTTCCATGGTGCTGCCCGCCTGCTGCACCAGCCTGGCGCCGCTTTCCACCTTGTCTACCGACTCGGCAATCAATGTCTTGATTTCCTTCGCCGCCATGGCGCTGCGCTGCGCCAGGTTGCGCACTTCCGTTGCAACCACCGCGAAACCGCGCCCCTGCTCGCCGGCACGTGCCGCTTCCACCGCCGCGTTCAGGGCCAGGATGTTGGTCTGGAAGGCGATGCTGTCAATGACGCCGATGATGTCCGATATCTTTTTCGAACTGGTCTGGATCTCGCCCATGGTGACCACCACCTGCTTCACCACTTCGCCGCCCTTCACCACGCCGGAATTGGATGTCTTGGCCAGTTCGTTGGCCTGTCTGGCGTTTTCGGCGTTCTGCTTGACCGTGGCGTTGAGTTGCTCCATGGCGGACGAGGTTTCTTCGAGGCTGCTGGCCTGCTCTTCGGTACGACTCGACAGATCCTGGTTGCCGGCGGCGATTTCCTGCGATGCAATGTTGATTGCTTCCGTTGCGTCCTTGATCCGCCCCACCACTTCACGCAAACGCTCGATGGTGGTATTGGTATCGTCCTTCAACTGACCGAAGATGCCCTGATAGTCGGCTTCGATCTTCTGTGTCAGGTCGCCCGCCGCCACCAATTGCAGTACCCGGGCTACGTCCGACAGGCCGGTCTGCGTGACATCGGACAACTGGTTGAGGCCTTCGGCCAACTGGCGGAAGAAGCCTTCCTTGCCTTCCAGGCTGAGGCGCACCACAAAGTCTCCGCGCAGTGCGCCGTCGACGATGTTCGCAACTTCCTTCTCGATCAGCACTTCCGGCGTGCGATCGAGCCATTCGGCGACGGCACCCAGCCGCTCGTTCCTGTCGTTAATCACCGGACTGGCGGTCACTCGAAGATAACGACCCCCAATCTCGAAGTTGGCCGCATGGGTGCTGGTGAAATTCGCCAGCAGGTCCGCCTGGTGTTTCGGATTCTTGTGGTAACTGTCGATGTTGGTGCCCATCATCTTGTCGGCATCGAAGTTCGGCAACTGCTGCCGGATCGCCGACTCGGCGCCCTTGAGAATCTTCTGCACCGACTTGTTGGCGTAGATGATCGTCCGTTCGTTGTTGGCAATCATCACGCCGGTGCTGACATTGTCGAGCGCGATCCTGATGCGCAGGTTCTCGTCGGAAAGGCGCCTGGCCTCGGCAATGTCGAAGCCGAGCCTGGTCTGCATGACTTCCAGGCTTTGCAGGAACTTGCCGGTCTCGTCGTTCCGGGTGATGTCGATCAAGTTGCGGTACTCGCCCTGACCGATCCGCGCAAAGATGTCTCTGGCCTGGTTCAGCGGCCCGGTAATGGCGCGAATCAGCACCGTGGCTGCGCTCAGGGACAGCAGCAGGCCGAGGATTATCAGCGTGATCGCCGCGCCGCGGCTGTTTTCATAACGCGCGGCGGCGTCGGCGAACTCGCGCTTGGCGCCGTCGACGTGAAACATGCGCAGGTTGTTGATAAGCTCAAACATTTTGCTATTGAGGGACTCGGTCTTTTCGAGGTAAATCCTGCGCGCCTCGTCGACATTGCCCGCCTTGAGCTGCTCCATGATCGCCAGCGGACCTTCCTTGACGAAGTTGCCGCGATAGGCGACGTAGCGCTCGAAAATCCGGTTCTGCTCGGGATCGGCGATGCGCGCCTTGTAGTCCTCGGCCAACCTGGAATTCGTCGCCATGTTGGCCGTCATCTCCTCGGCTTTTTTCGCCACGTTTTCCGGCGTCGGATCGATCAGCGCTTCCTCCGTCAGGATGCGATTGCGCAACACCGTGCGGTTGATCTCGGTGACGTCAAACATGCCGATCATGTGCAGCTGGTACACGTCGCGCAGGCCGTCGTTACTCTTGCTCATGCCGGAAAGGACCATCAGGCCTATCGCCAGCAACATCGCCGAGAGGATCAGCATCACCCAGCTCAGCTTGGCCTTGATGCTCATGTCGGCGAATTTGCCTCCGATCCCGGCGCCCGAAACCATGCGCCCGAGTTCGATGCGCATGCCACCTTGCCGGTTCTCGCGGAACTGCCGATAGACCGCTTCGGTGGCATCGATCTGCTGGCGGCTGGGCTTCTTGCGCATCGACATGTAGCCGACATGCTGATTGTTTTCGTACAGCGGCATGGCGTGGGCTTCGACCCAGTAGTAGTCGCCGTTCTTGCAGCGGTTCTTGACCAGGCCAACCCACGGTCGACCCGCCTTCAGCGTGCGCCAAAAGTCGGCAAAAGCCGCCTCGGGCATGTCCGGATGGCGCACGATGTTGTGCGGCTGCCCAATCAGTTCGGCTTCGGTAAAACCGCTGATGTCCAGGAAGTCCCTGTTGGCATAGGTAATCTGGCCCTTGAGATCGGTCTTGGACACGATCATCTGGTCGTCGCGGAGAACAACTTCGTTCTGGGTCACGGGCAGGTTGCTTCTCATGTTCCTGGCTCCTTTTCGGTGCGGCTCGCTGAGCGTTCTAGGCGTTCTGGGCGGCGTCAACCAATGCCATCTCATGGGACAGCATCAGCCGCTCTATATCGACCACGATGAGCATGCGCTCGTCGAGCGTACATAGGCCGTTGATGTATTTGGTGTCGACCGTCGCCGCGAATTCGGGCGCGGGGCGGATCTGCTCCTGGCGCAGCCTGGTGACGTCGGACACGCTGTCGACCACGATGCCGACCACGCGCGAGCCGATGTTGAGAATGATCACCACGGTAAAGGGCGTGTAGTCGGCCTTGCCGACATTGAACTTGATGCGCAAATCGACAATGGGCACGATGGTGCCGCGCAGGTTGAGCACACCCTTGAGAAACCGGGGCGCATTGGCGATGGTGGTCGGCGGCTCGTAGCCGCGTATTTCCTGCACCTTGAGGATATCGATCGCATACTCCTCCGGCCCCAGGGTGTAGGTCAGGTATTCCTGGACGTAGCCACCCTCCTCGCCGGCGCCCTTGCCCATGGCTGCATGCTGTTCCGGAACCATCATCGTCTCCTCGCTCCCTTGTTCGCCGGCGTGTTGTCAGGCTGCCGCCGGCAGGGCGCTTTTCGCCATCTGCACCAGCGCCGCCACATCCAGAATCAGGGCGACATGACCATCGCCCATGATAGTCGCACCCGATATGCCGGCGACTTTGCGGTAATTCGACTCCAGGCTCTTGATCACCACCTGATGCTGGCCGACCAGCGCATCGATGAACAGCGCCGCCTTCACGCCGTCAACCTCGAGCACCACCATGATCCCCTGATCGAGCCGCGTGATGGTACCGGGAATACCGAATACCTCGTACAAGGCCACCACCGGCAGGTATTCGCCGCGCACCTGAACCAGCCGCTCGACACCCGACACGCTCTTGATCATGCCGCGCTCGGCCTGCAGCGATTCAATGACATAGCCGAGCGGAATGATGTAGGTCTCCTTGCCCGCGGCAACCGACAAGCCATCGAGAATCGCCAGGGTGAGCGGCAGGCGCACCGTCATGCGGGTACCGATGCCGGTCATGGATTCGATCTCGACCCGGCCGCCCATCGCGCTGATGTTGCGCTTGACCACGTCCATGCCGACGCCGCGTCCGGAGACTTCGGTGACGACGTCCGCGGTGGAAAAACCCGGTTCGAAAATCAGCAGCCAGACCTCGCCATCGGTCATCTGGTCATGCACGGCAAGGCCCTTTTCACGGGCCTTGCCAAGAATTTTTTCGCGATTCAGTCCGGCACCGTCGTCACCGACCTCGATGACGATGTTGCCGCTCTGGTGGTAGGCCTTGAGGGTAATGATGCCTACCGGCGACTTGCCCCTGGCGATGCGGTCCCCGGGCATCTCGACACCATGATCGAGGCTGTTGCGTACCAGGTGGGTCAGGGGGTCGCTGATGCGCTCGATCAGGCTCTTGTCGAGTTCGGTGCCTTCGCCAAGCGTCTTGAGTTCGATCTGTTTGCCCAGCTTCTGGGCCAGATCGCGCACCACGCGCGGGAAGCGTGTGAACACCACGGAGATCGGCATCATGCGGATCGCCATGACCGACTCCTGCATGTCACGCGTATTGCGTTCCAATTGCGCCAGCCCGTTGTGCAGCCGCTCGAACTCGACCGGATCGAGCGTCGAGGCACTTTGCGCCAGCATTGCTTGAGTGATCACCAGTTCGCCGATCAGATTGATCAGCTGATCGACTTTGTCGACGTCGACGCGAATCGAGGTTTCCCCACCCCCGGCAGGCTTGGGCGCGGCACGCCTGGCGGCTCCCGACATTTCGGTCGGTTCCGCGGCGGGGGTCGGCACATCGACAAAGAATCCGAAGCCATCGCCTTCGCTTCCTGCCTGGGCGGATAAAGTTATGCCTCCGGCGGAGCCGGGGGCGGTATCCAGGGACGGCGCTGGCGGGACGGCGGCCTTGGGTTCGTCGCTGAAAAGGCCCCATGACTCATCTGCTTCGATCTTTGGCGCGGCCGGTGCATCATTGAAGAAACCATAGGCGCCATCATCTGTTGTCGCAATGGAGCCCGCCGGTCGGATGCGAATGCTGTCACTGCGGGCAACAAACTCCAGCATGCCGCGCACGATTTCCGGATCCGCCTCGGCCGCGACACGCAAACACCACCGATCGTCAGCGGCATTTGCCCGTGCAATCACTTCAACAGTCCAGTGCTGACCCAGCTCCGCAACAAGATTTTCGACCGCCTTGGTGGCGGCGTCTCCGTCCAGGTCAAGCACAAAGCTGGCATCCAGCGCTTTCGCCGGCATCGCCGGCGCCGGGGACGATGCGCTTGCCGTCAGCCCGGAAAGGCGCTTGCACATCGGCGCGACCTGCGACGGGTCTGCCTCACCATCGCCACGATGCGCGGCCAGCAAGTGCTTCAGGACATCGCCGGCATCCAGAAAGGTATCGATCATCTCCGGACGCAAGGCCAGTTCGCCCTTGCGGATGCGATCCAGCAGGTTTTCGAGGACGTGGGTGACTTCGGCCAGATCGGTAAAGCCGAACGTGCCGGCCGAACCCTTGATCGAATGCGCCGCGCGAAAGATCGCGTTGAGCTGCTCTGGATCGGGGTCGCCAAGGTCCAGCTCCAGCAGCAGGGATTCCATGTCGTCGAGGTGTTCCTGAGCTTCCTCGAAGAACACCTGATAGAACTGGCTCATGTCAATGGACATGCTGCCTCCCGGTCACGGTTTGTGTGGTTTAGCCGATGACCTTTTTTACCACTTCGATCAGTTTCTGCGGATCGAAAGGCTTGACCAGCCAACCGGTGGCTCCCGCGGCCTTGCCTTGTGCCTTCATGTCGTCGGACGACTCGGTGGTCAGCATCAGAATCGGGGTCGTCGAATACTGCGCCAGGGCACGGAGATTCCTGATCAGAGTCAGCCCGTCCATGCGCGGCATGTTCTGGTCGGTAAGGATGAGGTTGAAGCTCTTTGATTTGGCTTTTTCGAGTCCATCCATGCCATCGACGGCCTCGACCACGTCATAGCCGGAACTCTTGAGGATAAAGGCCACCATCTGGCGGATGGAAGCGGAATCATCAACGGCAAGAATGGCTTTGGACATATGCGAACTCCATTAAGTAACACGCGGTAGCAACAATCAAAACAACTCTATGCCACCCTGATTCAAGCCCTTCTGGCTGACCGGACTGTTCCCGGTCAGTTGCTCGATATCCCTGAGCCGATCCGCAACGTGGCGGGTTTCCGCTTGCAGGGATCGCATCGCATCCGCGGCGGCCGTCTCCGCGTTGTGCTGCAGGCTCTGCGCCAACTCGCCCAGATGTCGCGAGGCCTCGTCGATCGCATCAACCCGCCGTCCGACATGGCCGAGCAGCTGAGACACGATGTCCTGGAACTGCAATGCGGTCACCGCGCGGCCAATCTGCGCATCGACGTCGTCGGCGATACCGCCGAGCTGCCCCAGGGCAACAATGCGCTGCTGATTCTGCGCCTCCATGGTGGAAATGATCTCCTCGACCCGCTTCTTCGACTCGAAGGCAAAGCCGAGATCCTGACCGGACATGCGCTGGATGGCCACTTCGGTCTGCTTGACGGTGACCTGCATGTTCTGGATCACCTTGTTGATCTGCTGGCTGAACTGCGCCGTGCGCTCCGAAAGGGTTCGCACTTCGTCGGCCACCACGGCAAACCCGCGCCCGGCTTCGCCGGCACGCGCCGCTTCGATGGCGGCATTCAGTGCCAGCAGGTTGGTCTGCTTGGCGATCGCGCCGATTTCGGACAGGATCGACTGCACGTCCTGCGTTCGCGCCGAAATGTTCTCGGTCAAGTCGACCAGTTCCATCCCCAGCTTGCTGTTGCCGACAATGTTGTCCACCACCCGTTGCATCACGGCCGAAGTGTCCGTGACGAAATTGTCGAACTGGCGAGCGTTGCTTTCGCTGTCGCCTTCCGCCGCGACGGAAACCGTCACATCACGTTGCCGACGGGTATGCTCGTGCATGCTGTGGAAGCTGTCCGTCAGGCTGGCAATGGCCGCCGACAACAAGGCCTGCACCTGGGAAAGTTCACCGCGCGCGACATCCATCTGCTTCGCAAACTGGCTCGAACACTCCTCCAGCAGGCGGCGAAACTCCACCAGCAGCGCCTGCTCTTCATCCTTGATGCGCTGCTCTTCCTCGGCAAGCCTGGTGGAGTCGTTGCCCGACAAGGCCGCAATGGCCTGCCAGCCAATCCCGACCAGCAGCAGGGCGACCCATGTCGAAAGGCCGAGGCCGCCACCGGAAGCAAGCGAAGCCCCGCTGCCGACCAGAATGACCCAGCCGAGCCCGAGCCCGAGATTCTTGTTGATGAAATTCATGGTGGATGGATTCAGCTCAGGTTTATCGGGCCGCCGCGGCAGCCGGGGCATTGATATTTTGGATGTCAGTGTCCTTCGCGCTGTCGTCGTCCGTCTGCCGGCCGTCGGCGAGGATCGCTTCCTCGGTGCGCTTGTTGAGGACAACGATGCTGATGCGACGATTGTTCGGACTGTAGGGCTGCTGCTTGTCGAAAAGGGCGGTCGAGGCAAGGCCGATCACGCGCATGATCTTGGCATCGTCCATGCCACCGGCCACCATCTCGCGACGCGACGCGTTGGCGCGATTGGTCGACAATTCCCAGTTGCCGAAGCCCCGGTCGCCGCCGGCAAAGGGTTGCGCGTCCGTGTGCCCGGAAAGGCTGATGCGATTCTCCACCTTGTTCAGGGCCACGCCGATTTCCCGCAGAATGACCCGTGTGTAGGGCTTCACGTCGGAACTGGCCGAATCGAACATGGGACGATTCTTGTCGTCCACGATCTGGATGCGCAGACCTTCGGTGGTGATGTCGAGCAGCAACTGGTTCTTGAACTGGCTCAGCGCCGGGCTGGCATCGATCAACCGCTCGAGTTCGCCCTTCAGGCTCTCCAGGCGGGTCTTCTCTATCCGCTCGAAATCCGCCTTGAGCTGTTGCAGATTGATGGTCTTCTTTTCCGCTACGACATCGCCTTTCTTGACCTGGCCGTGGGTCGCCGTCAGATCCCTGCCGCCGCCCGCGATCACGGAAGAGGAGTCGCCCGAACCGGAACCGCCCCCCATGGAAACCTTCATCGGATTCTGAAAGAATTCGGCAATGCCGTTGAGATCACCCTGCGAGGTCGAGCCCAGCAGCCACATCAGCAGGAAGAAGGCCATCATGGCCGTGACGAAGTCGGCGTAGGCGATCTTCCAGGCGCCGCCGTGCGCGCCGGCACCGCCCTTCTTGATTTTCTTTACGACGATCGGTTGCTGGGTGTCGTCACTCATCGTCGGTCGCTCGCGTCAGGGGACAGCCCTTACTTGCCCTTGCGCGCCTTGAGATCCTCTTCCAACTCGAGGAAGGTTGGCCGGTCGCCCGAGTAGAGCACCTTGCGCCCGAACTCGACGGCCACCTGCGGCGCATAGCCATTCATGCTGGCCAGCAGCACGGACTTGATGACCTGGAAGATCTTTCCTTCTTCTTCGCATTTCTGTTCCAGCTGCCCGGCAACCGGCGCCACGAAACCGTATGAAACCAGGATGCCGAGAAAGGTGCCGACCAGCGCGCCGCCGATCATCTTGCCGAGCACGGCCGGCGGCGAACCAACCGACCCCATGACATTCACCACCCCCATCACGGCCACCACGATGCCGAATGCGGGCACGGCATCGGCCACCTTTGACATCACGTGCGCGGGCACGTGAGCCTCCTGGTGATGGGTTTCGATCTCGATGTCCATCAGGTTCTCGATTTCGAAGGCATTCAGATTGCCGCCGACCATCATGCGCAGATAGTCGCAGATGAACTCCATGACGTGATGATCGTGCTGGATCTTGGGATACTTGCCGAAGATGGCGCTGCCCTCGGGGTTCTCGATGTCGCCTTCGACGGACATCAGACCCTCCTTGCGCACCTTGGAGAGGATCTCATAGAGCATGGCCAGCAGATCCATGTAGAGCGCCTTGTTCAGGTGCGAACCCTTCAGCACGCCCGGCAAAGCCTTGAGGGTGGCCTTGACGGCCTTGCTGCCGTTGGCGGCGATGAAGCCACCGATGGTGAGCCCCACAATCGCCAGGTATTCCATCGGCACCCACAGCGCAGCGAGGCTGCCATGCACGGCGTAGGTGCCGAGAGAAGCTACCAGAATGATCACGTACCCAACGAGCAGTAACATCTTTTACCCTACCCCGAGCTATTGTTTTTCCTGCGCGGCACTACGACCGCGCCGCTTGCGTGAACCGCAATCATAACGGCAAACAGCGGGCTCGCGACAATCGATGTCGAGAGTCGGCGCCGGCGGCACGCCAAAGCGGGACCCGGCGGGAACGCGCATAACAAAACGCGCTCCTTCCGGCCTGCCGGAGGAGCGCGTCGGGCAACGCGGGATCTACTGGACGATCAGGCCTGCACGCCGCTCAAGCAACCGCGACTGCCGCGCATGCTGCAGCCGCTTCGGCGGCGCGGCGCGTCTTGCCTGCACGGGCCGGCATGTGGCAGAGGCCGCAGACATAGCCGCGGGTGGGATCGTAAGCGTGAGCGACGAATTCGCCCCCGCATTCGCGGCAGGTGGCCATCTGCAGCATGTTGGCATCGAAAAAGCGCACCATGGTCCATGCCCGCGTCAGCGAAAGCACGGTATCCATGCCGCCGCGCTTGATCTGGTCGAGATACATCCGGTACGACTTGATGATCAGTTCCAGCCCGGTCAGCTGCGTATGCGTCTTGAGAAAACGGAAATAGGCCATGAACAGCGAGGCGTGAATATTCGGCTGCCAGGTCATGAACCAGTCGGTCGAGAAGGGCAGCATGCCCTTCGGCGGCGACTCGTGGCGGACTTCCTTGTAGAGCTTGAGCAGCCGCTCGCGGGAGAGGTTGGTCTCCGCCTCCAGCAATTGCAGGCGGGCGCCGAGCTCGATCAACTCGATCGCCAGTCCGATATCCTTCGCTTCGATGATGACTGACTTGTTACGCATGGTGAACCTCCGCAGCTTGTCGCTAGAATCGAATGACAGCCTTCTCAGGCCATTGTCGCCACCGGCCTGCCCGCGGCGAGGATCGCCGCATGCAGGTGTCCCACGCCGCGATCACGTTCGTGATTGGCAAGCAGGTCGAGCAACAGGGTGTCTTCAAAGCGGAAGTTGCACAGCAGCATGTCGGAGCTGGCCATTTTCAGCACCTGGCCCGGCGTGAGACGCGTGAGCACATCGGCAATCTCTTCGCTGATGCCCAGTCGGAAAATGGCCGCTTCGCGATCCGAGCGAACCATGTTCTGCGCCAGCATCAGATAGGAGAGATTGACTTCCTTTATGTCGTTGTAAGTGTCGGTCGATTTCATCATGCACTCCTCGTGAGCGCCGGTCAGACCCGAATTGGAGCCCGAATCACGGCAGATACATAGTCACACAGGGCATGACAAGAAAGAAATCAATGGAAAAACCAATCTGTTGTAAGAATTAGATAGAGCAGCTTTGTAAGCAAAAGCATTACAAAAACATCTTATCTTATTGTTTATTAATGATTTATCAGCTTACTCTGAAGCGAAAATCGACGCTTTCGGCAATTACCACCATCCTCATGCTTAAAAAGAAATATCGCTAAACAAGGACGTAGGGGCCGGAGCTTCAGTGAAGTCTCATGTCTGGTGTGGCACACCCGGCGCCGGAACCAAAACACTGGCGGCTGCCGTCCCAGGGAGCGCCGATTGGCACGCTAGAATAAGGCGATGGATCCGGCGATGAACTTTTGCAGCGCCTGCGGGGCTCCCGTTTCACTGCGGGTTCCGCCGGGTGATACCCTGCCGCGCCATGTCTGCGATGCCTGTGGGGCGATCCACTATCGCAACCCGCGCCTGGTGGTCGGGGCGCTCCCGGAATGGGAAGACCGGGTTCTTCTATGCCGGCGTGCCATCGAGCCGCGCCATGGCAAATGGACCTTGCCGGCCGGCTTCATGGAGAACGGCGAAACCGTCGCCGACGCGGCGGTGCGTGAAACCCTGGAAGAGGCCTGCGCCCGCATAGAGCTGGGTGAAATGTACACGCTGATCAGCGTGCCGCACATTCATCAGGTGCATGTCGTCTACCGCTCGCGACTGCTCGACCTCGATTTTTCTCCCGGCGTGGAAACCCTCGAACTGCGGCTGTTTCGCGAAGATGAAATTCCGTGGGATGAAATCGCCTTTCGCACCATTGCCATCACCCTCAGGCACTACTTCGCGGATCGGCGTGCCGGCCAGTACCGCTTCCATACCGAAGATCTGACAGATCTGCCCAGGCATCCGACACGTATCGCCTGATTACTGGTCGTCCAGATTGAAGACCACCGGCAACACCACCGCAAACGCCTTGCCGCGCAGGCTTTCGGGCAGCCGTGCGCGCAGGGCGCCGGCATCGATCATGGCCAGCGCCGCGCGATCCAGCAAATCATGCCCGCTGGAACGGACTACCGTGGCAGTTCGCGGCCGGCCGTCGCCGCCGACTTCGACGCGAATGTCGGCGCTGCCCTCCCAGCCTGAAGCCATCGCCTGCGCCGGATAGCGCTTGAAGCGCCTGGCTTGGCTCGCCACCGCCAGACGGTAGCCGCGCAGGCCGTCCACCACCTCGCCTGAAGCGCTGGCTTCCGTGATCAAAACGCCGCTCACCGCTCCCGCTGGTGCCGTGACCGATGGCGGCGCAAGTGCCACGGCGGTCTCGTCTGTCGCCGGGATCGGCTTGATCGGCGGAACCGCGGGCGCGGTCACCGGCGGAACCAAATCCTGGCTGGCCTGCTCCAATACGCGTTGTCGTGGCGTTGGCGCCGGCTTTTCAAAAGTCGGCGCTGGCGATACGGCGGGGGGGGGCGGTTTGGCTGTCGCTACAGGTTCGATTGGCCGTTGCGGCGACGGTAACAGCGTGGCGTTAAGAACCGGGGGAGTATCCTTCGTCAGTACGCGCACCGCGCCTGACCAAAGAACCAGAATGTGCAGGAACACCGAGGCGGCAATCGCATAGCGTAGCCGTCTTGCAGCTAATGCCCTCATTTCGGTGCTATCAAAAGTCATTCCGCTCTGCTAAATTCTCGGCAATACAGGATTCTATAGAGATGAGTATCCATCCGCTGATCCTTACCCTCGACCAGCACGGTGTCCCCCACCGCTGGGTGAGTTGGCAGCATGCCTGCATTTACGTCGCGCGTGACCTGGTGGCGTGGGATGCGGGGGATACGTTTTTCGTTTTCCACGGCGGCACCAACCGGGTGACCGGCGAGCGCTCCGAACTGGCCACCAGCAGCATCATCGCGATACGCGGCAAGGCGCTTTCGGGAAAATCGCTGCACCCGACCCCGCCCCTGTCGAACCGCGAGCTGTTCCACCGCGACCGCCACATCTGCGCCTATTGCGCGAGAGAATTCTCCTCGCAGCGGCTCACCCGCGACCATGTCATGCCGGTCTCGCAGGGCGGGCGCGACACCTGGATGAACGTGGTCACCGCCTGCCGCCACTGCAACCAGACCAAGAGCGGCCGCACCCCGGAGCAGGCGCACATGGAACTGGTCTATGCGCCTTACGTCCCCAACAAGGCCGAATACCTGATCCTCTGCAACCGTAATATCCTGGCGGATCAGATGGACTTTCTGGCTCGCCACGTTCCGTCGCAAAGCCGCGTTCGCGCGGCCTGATCCTCCGCAATGGCCATCACCGCCGTAGCGGCCAAGCCGCTGACTTCCTATCGCAAGTACTGGGCGCAGCGCTTCGGCATCGCACCCTTCCTGCCCATGTCGCGTGCCGAAATGGAAGCGCTGGGCTGGGACGAATGCGACATCATCCTGGTCACCGGCGACGCCTATATCGACCATCCCAGCTTCGGCATGGCGCTGGTCGGCCGGCTGCTTGAAGCGCAGGGCTTTCGCGTCGGCATCATCAGCCAGCCCGACTGGCAATCGGCGGACAACTTCAAGCGCCTGGGCCGACCGAAACTGTTTTTCGGCATCACCGCCGGCAACATGGATTCGATGGTCAACCGCTACACCTCGGACCGCAAGATCCGCTCCGATGACGCCTACACGCCCGACGCCGCACCCGGCCGCCGCCCCGACCGCGCCGTGATCGTGTATGCGCAGCGCGCCCGCGAGGCTTTCGCCGACGTACCGCTGGTGATCGGCAGCATCGAGGCGTCCTTGCGCCGCATCGCGCACTACGACTACTGGTCGGACAAGGTGCGGCGCTCGATCCTGCCGCATTCCAAGGCCGACCTGCTGATCTTCGGCAATGCCGAGCGCGCGCTGGTGGACCTCGCCCATCGCCTGGCGAAAGGCGAAAAAATCGGCGACATCCGCGACCTGCGCGGTACCGCCTTCATGGTGCCGCACGGCTGGCTGCCGGGACCGGAATGGAGCGAGGCCGACTCGACCACCGTGGATACGCCGGGCGCCGTGCATCCCCATCCCGATCCCTATGCGATGGAAGCTGAAAAACAGAGCCAAAAACTCGGCGCTGGAGACGAACCGAAGGGAGTGCAGAGCCAGGCGATCGTGCGCGTCGTCAGCAAGGCTGAAAGGCTCGCGGCGACCAAGCAAGCGCGCGCTCACACCGCCATCCGCCTCCCCTCCTACGAGCAGGTGCGCGACGACCCGGTGCTCTATGCCCATGCCTCGCGCACTTTCCACCTCGAATCCAACCCCGGCAATGCCCGCGCGCTGATTCAGGCCCACGGCGAAGGCGCGGGGGTGCGCGACGTCTGGCTCAACCCGCCGCCGATTCCGCTGACCACCGAAGAGATGGACCACGTCTTCGGCCTGCCCTTTGCCCGCGCGCCGCATCCGGCATATAACGCAAACTCGGGCGACGCGAAAATCCCGGCGTGGGAGATGATCCGCTTCTCGATCAACATCATGCGCGGCTGCTTCGGCGGCTGCACCTTCTGCTCCATCACCGAACATGAAGGCCGCATCATCCAGAGCCGCTCGGAAGATTCGATCCTGCACGAAATCGAACAAATCCGCGACAAGACACCCGGCTTCACCGGCGTCATCTCCGATCTGGGCGGGCCGACCGCCAACATGTATCGCATGGCTTGCAAGGACAAGGCCATCGAGTCCGCCTGCCGCCGGCTTTCCTGCGTCTATCCCGATATCTGCCCGAACATGAACACCGACCACGCGCCGCTGGTCTCGGTCTATCGCAAGGCGCGCGCCCTGCCCGGCATCAAGAAGATCCTGATCAGTTCCGGCCTGCGCTACGACCTCGCGGTGCGCTCGCCCGAGTACGTCAAGGAACTGGTGACTCACCACGTCGGCGGCTACCTGAAGATCGCGCCCGAGCATGTCCAGGAAGGCCCGCTGTCGAAAATGATGAAGCCGGGCATCGGCGCCTACGAACGCTTCAAGCAGATGTTCGACAAGTTCTCGAAGGAGGCCGGCAAGGAGCAGTACCTGATTCCCTACTTCATCGCCGCGCATCCGGGTACCACCGACGAAGACATGCTGGAACTCGCGCTGTGGCTGAAGAAGAACGGCTTCCGCCTCGATCAGGTGCAGACCTTCCTGCCAACACCGCTGGCCATCGCCACGGCGATGTGGCACACGGAGAAGAATCCGCTGCGCAAGGTCACGGCCGATTCCGAAGGCGTTGCAGTAGTGCGAGGCGGCAGGCAACGCAAACTGCAGAAAGCATTTTTGCGCTACCACGACCCGGCCAACTGGCCGCTGCTGCGCGAAGCCTTGAAGAGCATGGGCCGCGCCGACCTGATCGGGCCGGGCAAGCGGCATCTGGTTCCGCCCTGGCAACCGGCCGGAACCGGCATGTCGTCACCATCAGGCCAACACCACCACGCCTCCCCTCACCCCAAAAAGATATGCAAAGCGGTATCCCCTGGTGGGACGGCGCCGGCGACACGGCGATCCACGCCCGCCGCCCCGGCCAAACCCGGCAAAGCCGCGCCGCCGCGCCGTCATCCGGACGTGCCGCGTCATCCGCTCTCGCGCCGCAAGGGCGGCTGAGGGCCGATTCAAGGCAAGGCAGCTTGGGGAATTATCGCCAAGGCAATTTTTGCGCCGGCGGTATAAAACTTTCCCTTGTCGACGTCCTCGATATCAGTGACAAGGTCGCCTATCCAGTCGAGATGATTGGCAATAAAGTCACTTCGGGCATTTCCGTTTTTGTTGATCAGCAAGAATGACATGTATTCCAACTCAAGCGCCACATGGTCGGGCATGGAGGACAGTCCATCAGGTATCACGATGCGTGGCGTTGTAATCGAGATAGATTGGTGGGTTCATTTTGCGTCGCCTGATCTGGCGTTTGCCCCTGTTTCGGTTGATACGAGGGAACTCGATACTTTGCGGCACATCGGTCCCTCGACCGGGTTCATCGCGCTTTGCACGATGGCCGAGACGAGTTCATGGATTTCCTCGACGCTGAAATGCTCGAAGAGGCGACGCGCCTGGACCGCGGGAAGCTGCACGACGCGCGGCGAACCGTCCGCCAGCGTGGCGGTGACCCGCATCAGGCTCCGTGCGCTGTCGTCGCCGGCAGATTCCATCAGGCTGACCTGTTCTGCCATCAGTGCCTGGTATTCATCCTCGATGGCCTGCTCGATGTCATCCGCCAGATCGCCCGGCAAGGCGACCACGAAACCCTCGATCGGATCGGGGCGGACCTGGCTTGCGAGCCCGTGCCCGCTGATGAATTTCACGAAGCGCGTGCACAGCGCCGCGTCGAACAGGATGTATTCGTTCATGGTGCTCAGCCCAGCGCCTGCTCCAGATCAGCGATCAGGTCCGCGGCATCTTCCAGACCGATAGAAAGGCGCAGCATGGCATCGGAGATGCCGCGCCGCGCGCGCTCTTCGGCCGGCAAGCCGTGATGGGTGGTGGTGCAGGGCTGCGTCACCAGGCTTTCGGCGCCACCCAGGCTGGGCGCCAGCGCGAAAAGTTTGAGGCGATCGGCGACGCGCGTGGCCGCTGCGCCGCCGCCCTTGACTTCGATCGTCAGCATGCCGCCGAAGCCCTGCATTTGCGCCTTGGCCAGTTCATGGCCGGGAAAGTCGGGCAGGCCCGGGAAATAGACGCGGGCAACCTGTGCATGGCGCGTCATGGCCTCGGCCACTACCTGGGCGCTGCGGTTTTGGCGTTCGACGCGCACCGCCAGCGTGCGCAGGCTGCGCGAGAGCAGGGCCGCGGTTTCTGGCGCGATCATCGAACCGAGATTTTTGCGCCAGCCCCAGACCGGCATCAGGAGTTCCTTGCTGCCGGCCAGCACGCCGGCCGTGAGGTCGGAATGACCGCCGAGATATTTTGTCGCGCTGTGCACCACGAAATCGGCGCCGAGCGCCAAGGGCGACTGGTTGACCGGCGAGGCGAAGGTATTGTCGACCGCCAGCAAGGCGGCATGACGATGGCACATGTCGGCGATGCGCCGGATGTCGAGCACTTCGAGCGTCGGGTTGGTCGGCGTTTCGAGGAAGACGAGGCCGCAGCCGTCCGCGAGGCGACTTTCAGCAACCTCAAGTTCGCTGCCGAGCAGCAGGTGAGTGCGGATGCCGAGCATGCCGATTTGCGTGCCGAGCAGCTCCAGCGTGCCGCCATAGGCATCGCCCAGGCAAACAATGCCTTCACGGCCATGGGCGAAGAACAGCGCCGCTTCCGCGGCCATGCCGGAGCAGAAGGCCCAGGCCATTTCCGCTCCTTCGAGGCTGGCAAGCTTGGCCTCCAGTGCCTGGATGGTCGGGTTGAGACCGTAGCGGGTGTACAGGCTGCCCGGCTTCCTGCCGTCGACCACGTCGAGCAGGTCGGCGGTGGACGGAAACTTGAACGTCGTGGTGTTGTAGATCGGCGTGTGCGGCGATCCGTGCGCATCCTCGATTTCGCCGGCATGGACACAACGGGTGGATAGGCCTTCATTCATCGAATTTCTCCTTGTTCTAGAACTGCAAAGTTTGCCAAGCCAGCGTGACCGCCTTGAATCCGTCCCGCTCCTGATTCTGCCCGTTCCAGACCGCGAAGGCTATCGGCTGGCGAGCACCCGCCGCCTTAAACAGCGCCGCCGCCTGGGGCTCAGGCGACCGCCAGGCGCGGAAGAACACTACCCGCCATTTGCCGTCGGCATGGCGGCCGTAGGCCCTGACATCCTGGACGGGCAGTCGGGCCAGGGTGCCGAAACCATCGGCCATCAGGTTTTCCGCCGAATTCCTCGCCGCGTTCCAGTACCAGATGTTAACGGTTTGCCCTCCGCCACCCATGAACGGGGCGGTGCTTGCCTTGCCGCTGCGCGGGAACTGGAGTGCCGCGCCATCGGCAAAACGCGCCGTTTCCAGCCGTGCGTCGGCCTCGGCGTCAACCCATTCCAGCCTTACCAGCAGCCCGGTGGCGGTGCGCAAGGCCTTGACCTCGGCGTTCGGCGTAAGGGCGGTGCCGACGATGGAAGGATGACCGGGAAAAGCGGTGGCGAGTTGTACCGTTGTCGCCGGCGCCTTGTCCCAGAGCGGGTGATCGAGGTCACGTTCGGTAAGCGCGCTCGTGGCCTGTCCCGTCTTGATCACGGCGGGCTGTTCCTCGGCGACGGCGGCCAGCGGCAGCGCCGCGCATGCGGCGAACCAGGTCGCGGCCGGTATCTGGCGCCAGCCCCGCCTCACGGTCGCTGCTCCGGCGGCCGGCCAAGGCGGAACATGTCGCCGTGCTTGTAGGCGATCAGCATATCCATGAGCTCCGACGCTTCGCCCTTTTCCTTGCGCGCGATTTCCCTCTGCAGCACCGCCAGCGCGTCCTTCACGGCGGGACCGAACAGTTCCACCAGATAGTCGTCCGGAATGCGCGATTGGCCGGTCGGCCGGCCTGAGGCGTCGAAGGTCGAAGGTGACAGCGGCGGCACGTAATAGACGTTGGGCTGGGTGCCGTGCTCGGGGTGCAGCGGCAGCGCCACCTTCCATTCATGCACCAGCCTGTAGGCGGCGCCGGCCTTGTCGTCGAGGTAGGACACGTGCCGCGCGCGGCCGACGCACTGGTGGGCGCAGGCCTGCGCGATGCCCTGCTCGACGCGCGGATAGCAGAAGATGCATTTCTCCGAACGGCCGGCCAGCGGATTGAAGTAGATCTTCTTGTAGGGGCAGGCGGCGACGCAGTAGCGATAGCCGCGGCAGCGCTCCTGGTCGATCAGCACGATGCCGTCTTCCTCGCGCTTGGAAATCGCCTGGCGCGGGCAGGCCGCGAGGCAGGCGGGCTTGGTGCAGTGGTTGCACAGGCGCGGCAGGTAGAAGAAGTAGCCGTTGGGGAACTCGCCCTTGCCCTGATCCTCTTCCCAGTTCGGGCCCCACTGCATGGGTTCGGTCGGGCGCAGCGGCTGTTCGCCTTCCTTGAACAGCGTCGCGTCGTAGCTGAAGTCGGCGGGAATGCCGTAGTCCTCGGCCAGTCGCGGCAGCCGGCCGGGCTTGAGCTTGTCGCCGCCCGCCTCCCAGCCGCCGCCGGCCTGCTCCCAGTCGCGCGGGTAGCCCTTGCCCGGCCGGGTCTCGACATGGTTCCAGTACATGAACTCGCGCCCGCCGCGATCCGTCCATTGCGACTTGCAGGCGAGCGTGCAGGTCTGGCAGCCGATGCACTTGTTGAGGTCGATGACCATGGCCAATTGACGCGCGCTCATGCTTTCTCCACATCCACCGCCGACTCGAAGGCGATCATGTTGCCGTCCCAGTTGGGGTTGAAGCTCAGGTGCCCCCAGCCGTCGACCAGTTCCAGCGGCGAGATCAGCCCCGCCACGGCGTTGTTGAGACCGAGCTTGTTGCGGAACTGGTAGGGCTCCCAGGCATGGTCCATCACCACCGATCCCGGCGGCACGGCCGGCATCAGCTTGGCGCGGGCGAAGAATTCGCCGACGTCGTTGAATACCCGCATGGCATCGCCCTCGCCGATGCCCTTGTCCTGTGCCGTCTTCGGATTGAGCCAGACATGCGGCTCGCCGCGCTGCAGGCGCAGCAGGTAGGTGTTGGTGCGCCACTGCGAGTGGATGCCGTGGCGCGCGTGGGGCGTGTAGAAGGCGAAGGGAAAGGTGTTCGGCCGCATCGGCGGCAGGGCCGTCGGCGTCGGGCAGCCCATCTTCATGTAGACCGGGTGATCGACATAGAACTGCTGCCGGCCGGACAGCGTCGCGTAGGGCTGGCGCAGATAGACGTTGTTCTCGAAGGAATGGAAGGGCCGGTTGGCGTAGAGCGGCGAATTGAAACCGGCCTCGCGGTTGAGGACGACGAAGCCGCGCTGCATGGCATCCTCCGGCGTCCACGGCGCGATGGCCGGCACGTTCTGCATCAGCCAGCGCACGACATCCTCGTCGGTCTTCAGCTTGCCACCGTCGGTGAATTCGGCCGGCAGGTTCTTCAGCTCGCGCAGCACCGGACCGGCCATATTCCCATCCTTGCCCGACTGCACCAGAAAGTCCGGATCGGGGATGCTGTCGATGCCGCGCCGCTGCGCCTCGCGCGAGATGGCCTCGGCGAGCAACAGGCAGATTTCCCATTCCGATTTCGTTTCGCCGATGGCCTTGAGTCCCTTCGGCGGCACGGTGATGTTGCAGAAGCGGTGGTAGCCGAGCTCGCCGCGCAGGTCCCAGGATTCATACTGGCTCTTCGCCGGCAGCACGTAGTCGGACCACAGCGCCGTGGTGTCCATGCGGTGGTTGACGTTCACCAGCAGGTCGAGGCCTTCAATGAAAGCCTTGCGGTAGTGGGACTCCGACTTGTTCCGCTGCAAGAGGTTGTCGGCGAACAGCAGCACGACCCTGGGCTTGCCGAAGTAGGCGCTGCTGCTCTGGCGGAATTTATCGCCGAGTTCGGCCAGCCCGGCGTTGTCCATCCCCAGCGCGGCCTTGAGATGGGCGTCGGGATAGTGCTGGCGCATGGTCGTCGCCATGCCGCCGTTTTCCCACTCCGAGAAGAAGCCCGAGGCGAAGCGCGCCGGCTTGGGACTGGACAGCGGCCCGATGCCGCCGAGCGACCAGTTGTTTTCGGTATCCAGCCCGCCGCGCTCGCCGGCGTGCGCGGTCAGCGCGCATGCCAGCGCCGCCGCCCAGCAGGTCATGGTGCCGGAGACATACTTGTGCAGCGAGAAGCCGATATTGATGATGGCCTTGTCGGCACGGGCGAGATCGCGCGCCATGCGCTCGACCAGTTCGGGATGCACGCCGGTGGTCCCGCGCGTCTTTTCGGGCGGAAACTTCATCGCCTCGGCCCGCGCGCGCTCGAAGACCGTGGTGACCGCTATCTCCTTGCCCTCGCGGCCCTTGACTTTCCAGGTGCCGGAAAGGACGGGTTTCAGCTTGCCCAGGCGCAGGCTCTTGGTGAAATGGCCCCTGGTGCCGGGCATGGGCTGCGCGGCTTTCGAGACCTCGTCCCAGCAGTAGAAGACGTCGTCCTTGCCCTTGTCTCGCAGATCGCGGTGGCGCAGCAGTTCGCCGTTGTCAAGGCGCACCAGGAAGGGCAGGTCGGTCTGCTCGCGCACGAAGGTCTCGTCGATGAGATTGTCGCGGAACAGCACATGCAGCAGCGACATCGCCAGGGAGCTGTCGGTGCCCGGCTTCACCGGTACCCAGTCGGTGGATTGCTTCGCCGTGGCGTTGTATTCGGGCGTGATGCACCAGATGCGCGCGCCGTTGTAGCGCGCCTCGTTGAGATAGTGGGCATCGGGGATGCGCGTCACCGCCGCGTTGATGCCCCAGAGGATGACGGTCTTCGCCTCGAACCAGGCATCGAGCGAATGGCCGATGGTGGCGATGCCGTAGGCCAGCGACGCGCCGGTGAACATGTCGCCCACGGCGCTGGCCGGATAGAGCCGCTGCGCGCCGAGCAGCGAACCGAGGCGCAGCGGTCCGGCGCGCCGGCCCTGCGAGAGGATGCCGGTGCCGCAATGAAGCATCAGCGAACCGAGGCCGTTCTTTTGCAGGGTGTCGACGACGCGCGCGGCGATGTCGTCCATCGCCTCCTGCCACGTTACGCGCCGCCACGTGCCGGCGCCGCGCTTGCCCATGCGCTTCAGGGGATGCAGCAGGCGGTCGGCCTGGTACATCTGCTTGGAATGGACGATGCCCTTGTTGCAGCCGCGCGGATTGGCGTCGGGAATCTTCGGGTTGATCTGCGGATAGGCGGCGACCTGTTCCTCGCGGGTGACCTTGCCGTCCTTGGCGAACACGCGCCAGGCGCAGTTGCCCTGGCAGTTGGAACAGTGGAAGGCGAAACCCTGCGCATCGCCGCGCGTGCCGAGGAATTCCCTGCGATAGAAGTCTTCCCAGGCGCGATTGGCGCCAGTCGTCGCCGTCCCGCCAGCGCCGATTTTTTGCGCGAAGGCCGGCAAGGGCGCCAGCGGCCCGCCGAAGGCCAGCGCCAGTCCGCAGTAGGCCGTGCCCTTGAGGAAATCGCGGCGTTCCATGCTTACCTTTCAATCGGACGGGCAGGATCGGCGGCCCACTCGACCCACGAGCCGGGATAGACCTTGACCTTCTCGTAGCCCAGCAGGGTCAGCGCGGCCAGCAGATACGTCGAGCGGCCGAGCCCGCCGTTGCAATAGGTGACGATCTCCCTGTCGGGCGTGATGCCCGCCGCGGCGAGGCTTTTCTTCATCGCCTCGGGCGACTTGAAGGTACTGATCTCGCCGGCCAGTTGCGACCAGGGAAAACTCTTCGCGCCGGGAATGTGCCCGCTCTGGCGCGCGCCGCCGGATTCCTTGCCGGTGTATTCGGCCAGCGAGCGCACATCGACCAGCACGGCCGGGGCACCCGCCAGCGCGGCGCTTTTCACCGCCCAGTCGCTGCGCGCCTTCGGCACGTAGGTAGCCTTGGTCAGCTTGGGCGTCTCCTGCGTCAGGCTGCGCCCCTCCTTCAACCACTTGCGGAAGCCGCCGTCGAGCATGCGCACCTTGTCGTGGCCGAGGTAGCGCAGCATGTACCAGATAGCGGATGCCGCGCGGCCGTCGCCGCTGTCATAGACCACCACGTCCGATGCTCGCGTCAGCCCCAGCGCGGCAAATTTCGATGCCGCCAGTTGCGGGAAGGCGGGCTGGCCGCTCTTGAGGTTTTCCTCGTAATCCTCGAGGTCGAGGTAGTGCAGATGCGCCGCGCCGGGCAGGTGGGCGCGCTGGTAGCTCTCGGCATTCTCGGCGTCGATCAGCCGCAGCTTGCCCTGCTTCAGTTCGTCGGCGAGCCGTGCCGTGTCGATCAGAAATCCGGCGTCGGCGGCTGCCGATACCGACCAGAGGATAACAACCACGGTGAGCAGTGCGCGCATCTTATTTCTCCTGGGGTGCAATCGTCTTCCGGATCAGTTCTTCCATCGCCGGGCTGTCCCAGAGCTGCGGCCCGGTCTTGCCGGCGAGCAGTCGCCCCTGGCGGTCGAGCAGGTAGGTCACCGGTACGCCCCGGGCGCGAAAGGCGGTGGACACCTTGCCGTCGTCGTCCATCAGGATGTCGAAGACCGGCTTCCTGCCGGCGAGAAAGCGGCCGATGCCCTGTTCCGAATCGGCCACGCTCACCGCCAGCACCGTGAACTCCTTGCCGCCGAGTTTTTGCTGCAGGCGTTCGAGCGAAGGAAATTCATCGCGGCAGGGCGGGCACCAGCTGGCCCAGAAGTTCAGCAGCACCACGCGGCCCCGGTAGTGCTCGGCGCCGCGCTCTTCACCGGAGAGACTGGGAAGGCGAAGCGGCGGCGCCTTGAGCGGCACCGGGTATGCCTCCATCCCCGCCTTGCGCGCAAGCTCGGCGCCCGGTAACTCGGCTGCCGCCACGGTGCTCATGACCAACGCCGCCAGCGCAAGAATCGCGAGCGTGCGTCTCACAGGCAACCCTTGAAGAATTTCTTCTCTCCGCTGGTTTCCAGCAGATCGAGTTTGACCGGGGCGAGCACGCCCGCCTTGATCTCGCCGCTCAGGCGCACCTTCTTCGCATACGACTTGTCGACCTCGGCGACGCCGATCGCCTTGCCCTCGCCCCACTGGAAGGCCAGCTTCTCGCCGTTCTCCAGCAGCAGCACGGTCTGGTCGACATGACGCAGCGGGCAGTCGGCCACCTGCAGGTTCGCCGCGCAGGGTTCGCCCACCAGCCAGCCGACCCACTCGCCGGCCGTGGCCGGCGTTGCCAGGAGGAGGCCGATCCAGAATATCCAACCACGCCTCATGTCAGTTTGCCGCCTTGATCGACGACTTCAGCGCCTCGAAATCCTTTTTGACTTCCATGAGGCGCCCCTGCTGGTCCTGCTTCGGCGCGCCCTCGATCTCCATGACATCGGACATGGATGTGTAGTTCAGCATCCCGTTCTGATCGCCGCCATCCACCGCCAGCAGCTGTCCACCGTAGTAGACGGCGGGAGCCTTGGCGCCGGGGCCGGCGAAGGTCACCGGAACCACGACGACAGGAATCTTGTAGATGTTGGAAAGCTCGGCGGCGATCTGGATGTTGTTGTTGCAGCGGACGCCGGGCGGGTCGCGCGAGACCAGGGTCAGTACCTTCTGGCCGTTGAGGGTGGTCGGGCCAGGCGTCTGAGCCAGCGCTGCGCTCGATGCCACGCTCAGGCTTGCCAGCGCCAGGATGGAGAGAAATATTCTGTTTGTCATGCTCATCGTGTTCTCCTTTACTTGAGTAAGCTCTTAAGCTGGGCGACGATCGCCGGATTGTCAAATTCCCGGCCACCGACGGCGCGCAGCGCCAGGCGGCCCTGACGATCGACCACCAAAGTGGTGGGCAGTCCCTTTACCTGCCAGTGCTCCATCGCCTGCGAATTACGGTCGAACAGCACCGGAAAATCCGGCGAGCCGGCAAAGGAAAACGCGGTTTCCGGGTCTTCGCCGACATTGACCGCCATTACCTCGAAATCAGCGGGCCGAAAGAGTTTGCGCACCCGACCGAGCGAGGGGAATTCCTTGCGGCAGGGCGGGCACCAGGTGGCCCAGAAGTTCACCAGCACCATCTTGCCGCGATAAGCGGCGAGGTCGACGGGTTTGCCGTCCATGTCCGGCAAACGCAAAGTCGGCGCTGGCGGTACGCCGGCCACCAACGACATGCCCCTGTCCTGCGCCCTTGCTGCCGGTAGTGCGGCCAATAGTGCCAGTCCCGCCGTCGCCGCGAGGAAGCCGCGACGTTCAGTCACGACCGCAGGCCAGGTTGTCGAGCACGATTTCATGGGTTCCCTTTTCGTCATGGTAGCGGGCAATGAGACGAAAGCTGCCGGACAACTGCGTATCCAGCGTCGCCATGCCCATGATCCAGTCGCCCGCTTCGAAGGTGTTTTCCGCCTGGAATTGCGCCCAGCGGAAGGCGACACGCGCCGGCTCCGTCACGTTTGCCCGTACCCACTCCGCATCCCATGCGGCAGGCGGACGCAGACCTGCGCGCCGGCCGTCGGCACCTACCGCCTGCCAGTCCGCGAGCGCCGTGCGTACCGGGCCGGCACCCGAGTTGCGCATGGCGAAGGAAAAGCCGCAGGCTTGCGCATAGGGCCGGATTGCCGGCTCGGCAAAACCGCGTGCGAGATAGAAGGCGGTGCGCTGTGCCGCAGTCAGTGGATTGGCGGTCAGAGTCACGCCGCCCCGCGCGGCGCGGTGAAGCCATTCGATCTCGTCGGCGGCAAGGCATGCGCCGGCCCGCATGACAAAGACAGCGAAGACCAGAGACAGCCTGAGCGACATCAGCACAGAATCTTTCGGGATGGGTGGTGGTGGGTAGTCTGGCAGCGCTCACGCGGAGGTCGATTCAACTCAAAACTCGTCGGACGCGAGTTGCCCGAACTGGCCGCCGATGCCGGCACCGAGGATCAGCGCGGTCCTGGGCATCAGAACACCAGCACCTTGTCGGCCCACTCGGTCCATTCGGTCAGAATGTCCATGGTGCCGCGCGTCGCGCCTTCGATCAGGCGCTCGTCAGCCATGCCGCGCGCATCCATGCAGGTGCCGCACACGGAAATCTCGCCCTTGCGGCGAACCACCGCGCCGAGCATGTCGGCAAGGTTGTAATAGCCCTGCGGCACCTTCTGCCCCGCGGCAGCGCAAGCGGCGGCGTCGCCCATCAGGAACACGCGCACTTCTTCCTGTGCGTTCAGCAGCGAACGCGCGAGCCGCACCGCGTTGTAGCTACGCTCGGTGCCATAGGGCGGATCGTTGAGAATAAACAGATGCTTTGCCATTTCATTTGCCTCCGGTCTTGATGGTGAATGCGGAACAACAATCTAACAGTCGTTAGACTAATCTAGTCCGGCCATGCAGTCGTTGTCAAGAGATCAGACAAAATAATTGACAGATGATCGCGCAAACATTAGATTGAACTTATGAACGACTCACGACGCATCAAGGATCTGCTCTACGAACAGGTCGCCCGCATCGGCAAGGCGGCATCCAGCCCGAAGCGGCTGGAATTGATCGAGTTGCTGTGCCAGGGCGAGAAGACCGTGGATATGCTGGCGCGCGAAGCCGCCATCAGCATGAAGCTCGCCAGCGCGCATCTGCGCGAGCTGCGCGCCGCGCGCCTGGTCGAAACCGAGAAGCAGGGCAAGCATGTGATCTACCGGATCGCCAACCGCGAGGTGGCGGATTTCTGGGTGACGATCCGCTCGCTCGCCGAGGATCGTCTGGTCGAGTTGCGCATGGTCATCGAGCAGATGGTCAGCCACCCGAAGGAACTCGCGCCGCAGGATCGCGACAGCCTGGTCAAGATGGCGCGCAAGGGCGACGTGGTGGTGCTCGACGTGAGGCCCTCGGACGAGTTTCTTGCCGCCCATCTGCCTTTTGCCCGCTCGATTCCGCTCGACGAACTGAAACAGCGACTTTCCGAACTGCCGAAAGGCAAGACGGTCGTCGCCTATTGTCGCGGGCCTTACTGCCTGATGGCGCTGGACGCGGTGGAATTGCTGCGCAAGAAGGGCTACGACGCGCTTCGACTACCGGAAGGCGTGGCGGAGTGGGGCATGGCGCCGATACGCTAAGGACTCGACGGTAGCGGCGCGCATCCGGTGATCCGCGCGATCAGCGATTCCCCTCAAGCGGCATCAGCGGGCGCGGGCCTTTATCGATCGCGGCGCTCGCGAAGTCTTTTTCCCGACTTTGCCGAAGGCCTCGAGAGAGGCGTCGCCCAGTTCGTCGGCGGCGCTTTCACCGACCGTGATGATCGATTCGGTCGCGTCGATCACGACCTCGACCAAAGGCGGGGACATTTCCGCCGTCTTGTCGAGCGCAAATCTGGCGATGCTGCCCATGCTGTGTATCTGCGCTTCCACCAGGCGAACAAATTCTTCATGGGTTTGCCCGGCAATGCGCAGATGGCCCGCGAACAATTCCGGGACAAGCTCATCGAACAGCGCGAAGTCAGCCAGGGATTCCGTGCGGCGCTTGAGGCCGAACACCCTGCTGTTCTTCTCGCTGTAAAGATTGATCAGGCGCGCGGTCGAATCGAACACGATATTCGAGGCCGACTGGAAGTGCTCGAGCGCGGCAAGCTTGGCTGCATTTGCGATCTGCGAACTGATATACATGGCGTACTCCAGGTAAAGGCGGAAGGCGGGAACGATAACAAGGGTTTGTAACGAAGCGATGACAACCGGTCGGACATTGGCTTCAAGCGCCGCCCGGCAAACGGGCGTGCTTGACCCGCGCCATGCAATCCCGGCGTCATCAATCTGTCATTGTGCTGTCACCCTCGCGGCCTAAAGTAACGAGGCCCATTACGTCGAATGACCGCATGAACGCCCCCGATTCGAGGCCGGCACTCGGCCCAGTTCCCACCACTCCAACGCTGATGGACCGTCTCGACCAGAAGGTCTTCGACGGCCTCTACAGCCGCTCCCTCGTCTATAACACCTGCTGGGAGGACCCCGCGGTCGACCGCCAGGCGCTGCGGCTGGGGCCGCAAGACTCGATACTGGTGATTTCCAGCGCCGGCTGCAACGCGCTCGACTACGCGCTGCAGGGGCCGCGCGTCATTTACGCGGTCGATGCCAATCCGCGCCAGACCGCGCTGCTCGAACTCAAGCTGGCCGGCATCCGCCGGCTGGAGTTCGACGATTTCTTCCGCATCTTCGGCGACGGCTATCACGCCAGCTTCCGCGAACTCTATCGCCGTCACCTGCGCGGTGATCTGTCGAAGTTCGCCCGCACCTACTGGGATCGCTACAGCAACTGGTTTACCAGCCGCCATGGCAGCTTCTACTACCACGGCCTGGCGGGCTTTGTCGCACGCGGCTTCAGCACCTATTTCCGACTGCAGCCGCAGCTTGCACAAGACATCCACGAACTGTTTGCCTGCAACGACCTCGATGCCCAGCGCCGCATCTACGACGAGAATATTTCCGCCGGACTATGGACACCGACGATCAATTGGGTGCTCGGCCGGCAACTGACCATGAGCCTGATCGGAGTGCCGCACCCGCAGCGGCACCTGGTCCAGGCCCAGCACCCGGGCGGGGTCGCCGGTTTCATCCGGGAAGCGATCGACTACGTGTTCCGCAACCTGCCGGTGACGGAGAACTACTTCTGGCGCGTCTATCTGTATGGACGCTATACGCGGGATTGCTGTCCGGAATATCTCAAGGCCGGCAACTTCATGGCGCTGAAGAACGGCCTTGTCGACCGCATCGAACCGCATACGTGCACCGTGACCGAGTTTCTGGAGAGAACCGGGGAGCCGATCTCGCGTTTTGTGCTGCTCGACCACATGGACTGGATGAGCAGCTACCACCCGACGGCGTTGATCGAGGAATGGAACGCAATCCTCAATCGCGCCGCGCCCGGCGCGCGCATCCTCCTGCGCAGCGCACACGCCAATCCGGCGTTTCTCGACTGGGTCGAGATCGGCGCGGCGCGCCGGCGCCTGCCGGAGGTTGTCTGCTTCGACCGCGAGCTGGCGGCGCGTCTGCAACGCCAGGACCGCGTGCACACCTATGCCGGATTCATGATCGCCGATGTCCCTGCCTGACTTCGCCGGCGATGCCCGCATCCTCTGGCATCTGGCGCGCGGTCAGGCCGGCCGGGGTGACCATGCGGAACGCTTGCAGGCCTTCTATGCGCCGCAGGCCGAGCGCTACGACGCCTTCCGCGATCGCCTGCTGCACGGCCGCGCCGAGCTTGTCGAGCGACTGGAAATCAGCGACAACATGCGCGTCGTCGAACTCGGCTGCGGCACGGGGAGCAGCCTCGACCACATGGGACCGCTCGCCGACCGCTGCGCCAGCATCGAACTGGTAGACCTCTGTCCCGCGCTCCTCGCCGTGGCACGCAAGCGCGCGGCGGCGCGACATAACGTCGACGTCATCGAAGCGGATGCCACCCGCTGGCGGCCCACGGTTCCGGTCGACCGCGTTTTCCTGTCCTATGCCCTGACCATGATTCCCGACTGGGAAGGAGTCATCGACAATGCGGTGCGCATGCTGAAACCGGGCGGCCGCCTCGGCGTCGTGGATTTCCACCTGCCCGCATCGGGCGGCGCGCTTGCCAATGGCTTCTGGCGCCGCTGGTTCGCACACGACGGAGTGCACCTGTCGGCGGCGCACTTGATAGCCCTGTGCTCGGCGCTACCGGACGCCTGGTTCGACGAACGACACGCACCCCTGCCCTACCTGTCGGGACTGCAAGCGCCCTACTACCTGTATGTCGGAACTCGCGACACGGCGCATAGTGAGCTTCCCCCAAAATTTCGTCTTCCAAGATATGGGCTATAGCGTCCAGGCAAATCAGTCAGATCGCACCACCCGCCCGAGGCCAGCGCAAGAAAAGTCGGCTCTGGCGACACGGCGACAGCCCCGCTCAGGAACGGCGCGCCGGAGGCCGCATGACAGTGAGGCCGAGCAATAGATCGGTGAGGCCAGTGCCGCACCCGATCGATCGCCATCCAGCAAGCGGCGGTTTCAGGCCTGAAAAACTACCACTGCAACCGCACATAACCATCCACCTCCGCCGGCAATCCGAAGCGCAGCACGTTCAGTCCGCGATGGATGTCGCGCTGTTGCGGCAGGCGCCGGAAAGGCCCCATGGGCGACAGCGAATGCTCGAACGACAGCTTTCCCGAACGCGGCGAAAACAGCTTCAGCTCGAAGCGGCCCGGCGATACCTCGCGCAACACGGGCGCGAAGGGCCGCGCCAGAGGGTCGCCGACAAACACGCCCTCGCCCGGCCAGGCCACGCTTTTCCAGTAGGCCTCGACGGCGCTGGCGCCGGTGGCGTAATGGAATAATGCAATGGCCGGCACCGGAAATTTTTGCGGATGGTTGCACGGCTCGGCCACCGTGCCATAGCTCGCGGTGGCGCCGGCTTCCAGCCAGCGCAAGGCGCTCATCTGGCTGGAATCCGTCAACTGGCCGCCGAACGAGGTCAGATGGTCGGCCAGTGCGCCGGGCAGGAAATGCAGGGACGCCAGGCCCGGCACGCTCGCCAGGCCGGTGAAATAGCCCAGCACGTCGCCCGGATCGGCCGGCGCGTCACCCTCGTGAACCTCGATCGGGAAAACCCCGGCCAGCGCCGCCGCGGTGCGCTCGAAGCTTGCGGCGCGCACGTTGCGCGCCTTGTCGCTGGTGCTCAGCAGCCAGACCTTTCCCACCGGAAAACCATGATCCGCCGCCAGCCCCCGGTCGATCAAACGCCTGATCTGCTCGAACCCGGCGCCGGCCACCATCATGGCCGGTCGCAGCGCATGATCGACAAACGGGTAGCGGCTGGCGGAATCGAAATACGGGCTTGCCCGCGTGGCGCCGCAGGCCGTCGAACAAAACGCCGGATCGAAACCGAAGGCGAGCGCCGAGGTCAGCGACATGCAAGCAACCCGGTACGGCTGGGTCCAGGCCACCGCATAGGCCTGCACATGCGCCGGCGTGGCACGATCGATCAGCGCCTTGATCTGCGCGAATTCCTCGACCGGCAAGGCGCTGCGACCGGGCGCAAAGCGCACGCGGATCACATTGCCCGGAGGAATCCGGCGCTGGTCGCGATAGTAATCCCCGGTCCGGCGCGACAGCGGATCGTCGTCGTTGATGACGACCGCCACCTCATTCGCCGTCAGGCCCGTGTGCGGCAGGATGAAGCGCGGCCGACCCAGCGCGCCACCGGCTGTCAGGAGCAGGATGGCCAGGCACCACGCAACGGACCTGCCCTGTCGCCGCATCGTTGTTCGCGACATGCACATCGGTAATCGGCCCGGGGTTTATCGATAGTCCGCAATCATAGCCGGCCATCCCCGGATCGATGGCGGGTTTGATTATTTTCCAGTACGGGCGATCACCTTGCCATGCTTGTGCAAGGCATCCGAATGGCGCCGGGAACTATTGTTTCCCGGACCAGAAACGCGGCCCGCTGCGGGCTGACCGACTCGGCAGGGCGGCGCAGCTCCGGCGCACCTCCACGGCTTGCGCGCGGTTCATCACGTCCAGCTTCTTGAAGATGCGTTGCAGGTGATTCTTCACCGTGAATGAGCTGATGTTGAGAATCATGCCGATCTCGGGATTGGTCTTGCCCTTGCCGACCCATTCCATGATCTCCTGCTCGCGCGGCGAAAGGCCGAAGTCGGCGCCCTCGCCCGATCCCGCTTCGGCGGGCCGGCCGTCCGCCGGGTATTGCTTCGGCAGGTGCATCACCTGGCGCTGGGCCGTGTCGAGATAGGGCAACAGCAGCGTGAGCGTTTCGGCGGCGGACGCATCCGCCAGCGTCTTGGCGCCGAACAGCACGTAGAGACAGTCATGGCGACCGCGCTGATCCTTGATGCCATGCACCAGCACGGTATCGGCATCCGCCAGCCCGCCCCAGGGACCGGATACCGAACTGTCCGGCGGCAAGCAAAGCATTTCGGGGGCCATCGGCATTGCGCACGGCGCCCGACCATTGCCCAGCCAGCGCTCGAACAGGACATTGAGCAGCGGATGCGCGCGGCCCTCGTCGAGTTGCGCGGTACGCGGAGCCGACATCGGCGACACCACGTCGAAATAGATCAGGCCGAGCGCAAAGTCGCCCCACACGGCGATCAGCGCGTGGTGCGGCAGAAAGGCTTGCACGTCGTCGCCTTGCAGCCATGCCAGCAAATCGGCATGCCGTTCGATCTTGAGCGCCGACTCGAGGATGGCGAAAAACCCCCGAATGTCGCCGTGGGGCAGTCGGCCGAGAAAGGTCCCGGGGCTGAAACCCGGCGGCTTCGGCATTGTCAGCAGAACGGTGGGCGAGGACATTGGGTTCGGGTCATTCCTGTCAGGGTTATTTGAGCCCCGCAATGCCTTTTTCCAGCG
>CAYNGV010000002.1:0-40293 GCA_964397005.1 uncultured Sulfuritalea sp.
ATGATCAAGCAAATTAAATTCGTGTTTGCGGTCGGTGTCTTGGTGGCGAGTGGAGCCGCGAGTGCGACAACATGTGCGAACGCACTTATTTCCTTTAACTCTTGCGGTGGTAGTGCTTCATGCGAGGCCCAGATCATGGGATTTCATCCCGAGTGCTTCAGTTCGGGCTCCAACACTGCGGCGGCAGGGAAGAACGTTCAATCTACATCGCTCGAGACCATGCTGGTAGTGTCTGCAAATGCGGGCAACCGGTCTTCCGCGATATCTGGCCCTCCGGGGAAAACAGCCGATTCGGGTCAGCGCAACGGTTTGGCGGCGGGCAATCCGGCTGGAAAGTGGAATGGCTGGGTCAGCGTTGCAGAAAGCGACGTGAAGTATGACCGCGGGACCTTCAAATTTGCTGGCGCCGGAGCGGACAGAACCAACAAGTTCGACACGCGTATTGATAATTTTGTGCTGGGCGGGGATTACATGTGGTCGCCTAGCTTGGCTTTGGGCCTGTCAGCATCTTTCGACAGGGGTCGGGGCTCGGTTTCTTCTTACACTATTGCCGCTCCGGACGCCGCCAAGTCGGTAAGTACCAGCGGCTACAGCTATGCCCCTTATTTCGGTTGGCAGATCACTAAGGATTGGGCGCTCGATGGGATGATTGGCTGGGGCAAGGGCAAGAGCACGGTTACCAGCGATGCGACGGTAACCAGCGATTCCAAGCGCTTCTTCTATGGCACCAATCTGGGCTACACGCGGTGGTACGGAAACATGCAAATCACCGGCAAAGGCAGTTACCTCGTTGGTCGTGAAGACAATGACGATTCCAAGAACAACGGGACGGTCACTGCCAATACCAAGGTCAGCAATGAGCTCAGGCAGTTGCGTGTGGGCGCTCAGGCGGCCTTCTGGATGAACGGCATCATGCCGTATGTCGGTCTTGCCTATGCCAACAATCAGATCAGCAGTACGGCGACTGCCGATCAGCAGGACGCCACGGCGATGGGTGCCGGTGCCTATGTGTGGTCCTTGGGTGCCAATTTTATTTCGGTCAAGGACGCCATGACCGGTGGCATCGGCTTCGAGCAGGAAACCGGGCGCAGCCGCTCCAAGAACAACAAGCTGATGGCGAATATCAACGTTCGTTTCTGATGCTGCCGGGGTTTTCCCCGATCAGGGCCGCGCTCCTGGGCGCGGCCTTTTTGTTTGTGGCCTTGCCGGGCTGCAGCACGATGGACTCCTTCCGCGGTGCGCGTGAAATTGCGGTTTGGGCTGAGGCGCGGGGCTTCTCTGAAACGACCGTCAAGGCCGGGGCCTTCAGTCTCGCCGCGTTCGTGCGCAAGCCATCGAACCCAAGCGAAACGCTGACCATCTATATCGAAGGTGACGGCGCGGCCTGGCCTACGCCCTATCATCCGCCGCACGATCCGACGCCGACCAGGCCTGTCTCGCTGGCTCTGGCGGTTGCGGATCCTTCGACGGCCGTTGTCTATCTCGGGCGCCCCTGCCAGTATCTGAGTGCCGAAGCCTTGCAAGGCTGCGACAGTGCGTACTGGACCGAGCGGCGTTTTGCACCGGAAGTTGTCGCCGCATACGACGAAGCGATCAGCCAGCAAAAGTCGGCGCTAGCGATACGGCGGCTCAGGCTGATCGGCTATTCCGGCGGCGGCGTATTGGCGACCCTGATCACTGCGCGACGCGATGATGTCGATGTTCTCGTCACGGTTGCCGCGCCGCTGGCGGTCGCGGAATGGGCGGCCTGGCATTCCGCATCACCGCTGAAGGGTTCGCTCGACCCAGCCGAATTGGGCGAAAATGTGCGCATGCCACCGAGCGTGCATTTTGTCGGCGGAAAGGACGAGATTGTGCCGGCGGCGATTGTCGAAAGTTTTGGCCGCCGCAAGGGTGGCCGCATGGAAATCATTCCCGGCTTTGACCACGAGTGCTGTTGGGTGCGGGACTGGGCAAAGCTGCTGGAGCGGGTGTCGGTTCGGGAGGCAAGGAAATGAAATCGAGAGTGTTGTTCTGGCTGGTTCTGGCCGCCGGGTGGACGGCTTCCGCGGCCAATGCCCAGATGATTCGCCCGCCTGCCTTCATGGGCGGTATCCCGGGGATGGCCCAGTTTCAGTCGATCCAGATGCAAAGACATCAAGCCCGCACGCTGCTCTATCGTGAGGCGCTGGAAGAGTTGCGCAAGAATCCGGCGGCGGCCGATGTGGCGGAGTGCAAGGTAGGACAGAGTGCCAAGGGTGGCGAGTGTCTGGCGCGGCCTGAACCCGCTGCGGCAGTGGTTGCGGCGCCCGCGGCGGCTGAATCCCCGGTCGTGGCTGTCGTCAAGACGCCAAAGCCTGCCGCATCTGCAGTGCTTGCTCCAGAACCGGTTGCCACACCCCAGCCTGCCACCACCGCAGAAGCTCCGGTGCGTCGCCGCTTTGCGGTTCTGGTCGGCAACAACGCCTACACTGCGCCGATTCCACCGCTGGAAACACCGATCGCGGACGTGTCGCAGATCGCCAGCGTGTTGCAGACCCGCTTCGGCTTTGAAACGCGGATCGTCAAGGATGCAGGCAAGACGAAGCTCATCGAGGCGCTCAACAGCATCGCGGCTGAAGCAAAACCGGACGACGCTGTTCTATTGATGTATGCCGGCCACGGTTATCTGATGGAAGACATCAAGATGGGCTACTGGATTCCGGTCGATGCCTCGGTCAAGACGGCCCAGGGCTGGATCTCCAACAGCGATATCTCGAAGCTGCTGGCCGCGATCCCCGCCCGCCAGCTGATCCTGATCTCCGACAGCTGTTACTCCGGCAGCCTGACCAAGGAGCAGAAGCTGGCGCAGGGCAAGGAGCTGAAAGCCGACGAGATCCTCAAGCAGCGCTCGGTGCTGGTGTTCTCGTCGGGCGCCGACGAACCGGTTTCGGACGAGGGCAAGGACGGCCACTCGATCTTTGCCTGGAACCTGATCAAGACCCTGAAAACCACCGGCAGTCTCACGCCCGGCGCCCAGATCTGGAGCGTGGTCAGCAAGGATGTAACCAAGGAATACCCGCAGCAACCCCAATACGGAGCGGTGGTTTCGGCCGGCCATGTCGAGGGTGGGGATTTTCTCTTTCAGATGCCAAAATAGGCCGCTGGAATGGGTAGAATGAAACGTTCCTGCTCCTGCAGTGGAGGCTTTCGCGATGAAGATTACCTGGCTCGGCCTGTCGAGTTTTAGTGCCGTCCTTGGTCTGGCTTTCTCTTGCCCGGTTGTCGCCCAGACGAACCCTGCCGGTGCGCCGGAACAGGCGGCACAAGTATGGGTGGCGCAGGTCAAGGTTTCGCGCGGGATTGTCCGCATCGAGCGCGCGGGCCAGCGCTTTCCCTCCCCGGTCGGCGCCCGCCTCAAGGTCGGGGATGCGGTAATCACCGAAGCCAACGGCTCGGTCGGCCTCATGTTTGCCGACAATTCCACCCTCTCGATGGGCCCGGCCGGCGAGGTTCAATTGAAGACCTTCAACTACGATCCGACCACCTATCTGGGCGCGTTTGATGCATTCGTCAAGCAGGGTACGGTTTCGTTGCAAGCCGGCAATCTGGCTCAGGGCGCTGCCGATAGCGTGAAAATCAGCACGCCACAGGCAGAGGTCAAGGGCAACGCCCGGCAGTTCATGGTGAATGTCGAGGAGAAGAAGTGATGAACATCCCGGCGCGTCGTTCCCATGTTTTCGCCGCATCTTTGGCGGTCGTGCTGCTGTCGGCATGCAGCAGTCCGCGCGAACACTTTTCGGTCATGCCCGACCGCGACGGCAAGACCGGCAAGATGGTCGTCACGCCGCGACAGGGAAACCCGGTGACGCTTGATCAAATCAATGCCAGCGCAACGATTCGCGGCGGAGAGGCTGCTCCGGCCAAGCTGAGCGAGGCGGAGCTGAAGGAAATGTACAAGGAAGCGCTCGATGCCCAACCCATGGCCCCGGTTCGCTTTCTGCTCTATTTTGTCGAGGGCGGCGATGTCCTCACCACCGAGTCGCAGCGCGAGATGGAGAATGTCCTGGCCGAGATCAAGAAGCGCCCTGCCCCCGATCTGATCGTCGTAGGCCATACCGATCGCGTCGGATCGATAACGGACAATGATCGACTGGCCTTGCGCCGCGCCGAAAAAGTTCGCGCCCAACTGATCGCGCAGGGTTTCCTGGCCGAAAACATCAGTGCTTCGGGACGCGGCGAGAGGGAGCCTTTGGTCGCCACCGCGGATGAAGTCGCCGAAGCGCGCAACCGGCGAGTCGAGATTCTGGTTAGATGAAAACACCTCCGCTGGCCCACGCTGCCCTGGTATCGTTGCTGCGCTGTTTTGGCGTTGCGTTCTTCGGTTTCTCCGCCGCTGTCCTGGCAGCGCCGAATCTGCCGAAGGAGCCAGTGCTGAGGATCGAGACCGGCAGCCATCTGGGTCTGATTTCCCGCATCAGCGCCGACGCATCCGGACGCTGGATCGTAACCGCTTCCGAAGACAAGACAGCGCGATTGTGGGATGCCCGCAGTGGGCAGGCGATTTCGGTACTGCGCCCACCGATCGGCACCGAGAGTCTGGGCGCGGTCTACGCCGCCGCCATTTCACCCGACGGACGGACGGTAGCCTTGGGCGGCAACTCGGCTTTTGACGGTGGTGGCGGTCATCTGCTTCACCTGTTTGATCGCAACAGTGCCAGCGTGCCGCCGAAGAGCACGCTGACCGGCATGGAAGCTCCGATCACCCAGTTGGCATGGTCGCGCGACAACCAGTACGTGGCGATTGGCCTGCGCCAAGAGGGCTTGCGGGTATTTCGTCGCAACCTGCAATTTGTCGGCGCCGATCCGGAATTCAACGAAGCCGTGTTTGGCGCCGAGTTTTCTGCCGATGGTCGACTCGCCGTGGCGAGCATCGATGGTGCCATCCGCCTCTACCGGATCGGACCCAAGGGGCTGGATCGCGTTGCCCGCAAGCAGGCGCCGGGCGGCAAGCCCTATGGCGTGAGTTTCTCCCCCGACGGGCGCACGCTCGCCGTGGGCTATCAGGATCAGGCGCGGGTCGATTTGCTCGACGCGACCAGCCTCGTCGTGGTTCACAGCATCGAACTGAAGGGCGGCAATCTAGGTCGGGTCGCATGGTCTGCCGACGGCAGTACACTGTTTGCGGCGGGCAGCCATGTCAGCGGCGGCCACTTTCCGGTGCTCGCGTTTGGTCAGAATGGTCGCGGCGCGAAGCGCGAAATCGGACAGTTCAGCAACACCGTGATGGCGCTGGCCAGCCTGCCGGACGGCAGCGTTGCGGCCGCCTCGGCCGAGCCGGGTTGGGCGGTTTTTAACCCGCAGGGCAAAACCCAGACCGCCAGTCGCACGCAAAGCGCCGATTTTCGCGATGCCGGAGAAAGCTTCAAGCTCAATTCGACAGCGGAGATGGTCGCCTTCCGTTTTTCTTCCCAGGCCGGAGACATGGTCTTCGACCTCGCCGCAGGCAGCCTGAAAAACGGTCCCGCCCCGGACAAGACGACTTCACCTCGCAGTCGCGGGGAGTCCGGCGATTGGAAGAACTCGACTACACCGCGATTCAATGGACGCGCATTGCAAATGAAGCCGGGCGAGGTGGCGCGCAGCCTCGCCATGGCGCCCGGTGATCGCAGCTTTGTCCTCGGCAGCGAATGGTTCCTGAGGCATTTCAGTGCCGACGGCGCAGTGCTTTGGGAGCGTCGCGCGCCGGCCGCCGCATGGGCAGTGAACATCAGCGCGGATGGCCGCTGGGTGGTCGCCGGACTGGGGGATGGAAGCATTCGCTGGTTGCGTCTCAATGATGGCGCGGAGCAGATGGCGCTTTTTGTTCATGCTGACCGTGAACGCTGGATTGTGTGGACACCTTCCGGCTACTACGATACGTCGGTCGGAGGTGAGAATCTGGTGGGCTGGCATCTCAACCGGGCATTCAACCAGTCTGCCGATTTTTTCAGCGCGGGCCGCTTTCGCGATAGGCTCTACCGTCCCGATGTAATACAGAAGTTGCTGGCTGCCGGGGACGAGAAAGAGGCCTTGCGCCAGGCGCAGGCCGATCTCGTCGCCCTCGAAGCAGCCAACGCCGAGCCTCCGCCGCCCGCGCGCCCCCAGCCGCAGGCGAAGGCAAAGCCGGCTTCCGCCGCCGGTGCAGCGCCTGCGGCCCCGGCCAAGCTGGTCGAAATCGTGCCGCCGATCATCGAGCTGCAGTCTGACAGCCAGGTTGAGTCCACCGGCGATCTGGTCAAGGTGCGTTATGCGGTGCGCACCCCGCCGGATGCCCCGGTGAAGGACATCAAGGTTCGCGTCAACGGCCGCCTCGACCGCAGCATCAAGCCCGTCACGCAGCGCGGAGCGCAAGGCGAAGTTCAGCCTCAGGAAATCCAGGTGCGCGTGCCGCCCGGCAAGGACGCCGAGATTCTGTTGATCGCTGAAAACCGCAATGCCAAGTCGGATCCGGTCGTCGTCAAGGTGAGTCGCGTCACGGCGGCTCCGGCGCCTCCCGCCCGGGACAAGGCCGACTATGAGACGCTCTACATGCTGGTCGTGGCGATCAACAAGTATCCGGCACCCAACGACCTGGTGAGTCCGGTCAAGGACGCCAACGCCTTCAAGTCGCAGATGGCCCGCATTGCCCATCCCCCGGCGGGCGTTCGAAAAATCTACAACAAACTCGAATTCAAGATGCTCACCGACGAAATGGCGACGCGGGATGGCATTATCGAAGGCCTCAACTGGCTCAAGGCGAACGTCAAGGAGAAGGATGCCGGGGTCCTGTTCCTTGCCGGTCACGGCATTGCCGAGGGAAAGTCGTATTACTTCATTCCCTTCAAGTCAGGCGGTATGGCCGGCAAGTCGGCGGAATGGGTGCCGGGGGATCAAATCGTTGGAACCCTGCAAAGCCTGCCGGGGCGCGCCATGTTCTTTCTCGATGCCTGCTATTCCGGTGCCCTGACCAATCAGGCATCGGGCAAGGCTTCGAATGCCACTGAAATGATCAACAAGATCGACGACGAGCGCGGCGTCACCATCTTTGCATCGTCCACCGGCAAGGAAAAATCCGGAGAGGATGATGAGAATGGATTCTTTACCAAGGCCCTGATCGAAGGGCTGCGCGGCAAAGCGGCGGATAAGGAGGACAATCTCGTCTATCCGACCGGGCTCAAGCGCTATGTCACTCGCCGGGTCAAGGAATTGTCCAATAACGAGCAACGCCCCTTCATCAGCGATCACGGAATCGATGAACCGATCGCCATCGTAATTAAATGAACAATCGCAAATTGGAGACATGAAATGAACCCGAGTTTTCTGCGGCGCCCCATAGCCGCTGCAGTCGCCCTGATTTTTCTGGCGACCTCAAGTGGTTGCGCCACCAATCCCGACGGCAGCTTCAAGAAGAATGAAGACGGCACTTTCGTCGTGGACGACAAGGCCAAGGGCGCCCTGATCGGCGCGGCGGCCGGATGCGCCCTGGGCAGCGCCACGGGCGCCGGATGTGCCAAGGGCGCGGTGGTCGGCGCGGTCGCCGGTTTCCTGATCGGCTGGTATTTCGAGTCGAAAAAGATCGCCAGCGCGCAGCAGGTCAACAAGGAATACGCCTCGGTCAAGAAGTCGGCGCCGCCGAAGAAGGATGTGGTGCCGGCCAGCTTTACCACCCAGGTGAAAGAGGCACCGCCCGATTCCTCGGGGCAGAAGGAAGTCCAGCTCACGTCGAACACCGACATGATCGGCTACGGCGACAAGGTGCCGGAAGTGCAGCAGAAATACGCAATCTACGACGAGAACAACAAGCTCGTCGAAGAGAAGACCGAAAAAGTGGCGGCGGTTGATGGCGCCGGTCGTTATCAGACAAGCTCCAAGTTCAAGATGCCGGCGAGCGCCAAGGGCAAGACCTACACGGTCAAGACCGCGTTGGTGAGCAACAACAAGACCTACAAGGAAAACAGCTACAAGGTCGCCTTTGCCGACGATGGCCGCATTCTCATGCTGGCCATGGCGAACTGACGACTGGTTTTTCCAGGCATCCCGCGTAAGCAGTCGCGGGACTTGCAAAAAAGAAGGCGGGGGTGCCCCCGCCTTCTAGCCACTTGACAGCAGTGACTGGTATTACTTGCCGCCGATCACGCCAGCTTCGTTGGCAGCGGTGTTGCCCTTGCCGACTGCAACAGCGGTCGCGCCCGTCTGCTTGGCCTTGATGGTGGTGTTGCCCTGGATGTTGGTGCCGCCCTTGATGGCGCCGGCGGTGTTCTTCGCCGTGTTGCCCTGACCAACGGCAACAGCGGTTACGCCCTTTTGCTCTGCCTTGATGGTGGTGTTGCCTTGAATGTTGACGCCGCCGCCCGTGCCTTGGGCACCTTTGCCGCTGATTTGGCCGCCAGCTTGAGCAAATACAGCGGTGGAAAGAACGGACAGAGCGATGAATGCAATTTTACGCATGGTTACTTCTCCTTTTGGTTAAAAAATGGGTGCTGCCTATTTACCACCGATAACGCCTGCTTCATTTGTTGCCTTGTTATCCTTTCCAACAGCAACAGCCCTCGCGTTCTTCTGCTCGACCTTGATGTTGGTGTTGCCCTGGATCTGGGTGCCGTCCTTGATGGCGCCGGCTGAATTTTTTGCCTCGTTGCTTTGGCCTGCGGAGACCGCTGCCGACTCTTCCTGCTTTGCCTTGATGTCCGTATTGCCCTGAATCTGAACACCGGCAGGACTACTGGAACGCATCACCGGCTGTGCGAAAGCGGGAGCCGCGACGAGCACGGAAGCAACGAGAAGAACGATGGTGCGCATGATCAATCTCCAGCTCTGCCGTTAGCCGGCGACAACCTTGAAAACGACACGGCGATTTTTGGGATCATTCGGGGCGAGACCTGTTGCGGGGGTGCTTGAGCCTTTTCCAAACGGTACCAGGCGCTTGCGGTCAACTCCCGCCTTTTCGCTGATGTAATTGACGACGGCACTGGCCCTGTCCCTGGACAATGCCATGTTCTTGTCGGCATTTCCGGTGGCATCGGTATGGCCTTCGACGATCACGCAACGATCAGGAGCAAGCGAGAGAATCTTCGCAATGCTGCCCAGGGTAGCTTCGGAAGCGGGAGATACCTTGGCGCTGCCGACCTGGAACTGAATCGCGAAATCAACCGCGTTGGCCCTTACGTCAGGCGGAAGGCTGGCGCAGTCCAGGGCTGCAGCGGGCGCCGCCGCGCTGGCTGCCGGCGCAGACCCCGCATTGTCGAAAACGATGGCACGGGTGCGAACCTTTTTCTTACCCGGCTCGCCTTCACCGGGCGCCGCCATGGCGCGCTCGAGCTCTTTCAGTTTTGCAGCGTCGTCATCCGCGGCGACGGCCTGGCCGCTCCCCACGGCCAGAACAAACAGGCCGGACATCAGCGCGGAAATCACAGGGCGACAAAAGTTCTTCATTGATCCGTTCCTTATTTACAGACGTTGATGACGTTCTTGGTAGCGACCACGATGTCCTTCGGAGCCTTTTCGCCAGCCTTGGTTTTTCCGGCTTGTGCAGTCCCGACGTTAACGTCGCTGCAGCCGCCGTTTTTCTTCTTCTGGATTTTCACGACGTCCTTTTGGAGGGCCGGGTCGTTGGCGATTGCACCGGTATTCCACCCCTTGGCTTTGGCGGCGTTGATTTTCTGGTTCGAGTGGGCGTTCAGCGGTTCAGCCGACACGACGGAAACTGCAAGGCCCAGGAACAGACCGGCGAATACGCGCAGAATATGGCTATTTGCATTCATCATTTTTGACAATCGCTCCAATGTTGACACATGCTTTCTTGTTGCGTCCGGCCACCACGTTGGTCACGTTGGTTGCGCTGACGGAAATCTTGGTGTCGCCCTTTTTGTCGCCCTGGATGACACCAACCCGGTTTTTGGCTACGACATTCTCACCTACAGCAACAGCAGTCGTGTTTTGTGTACTGACGTTGATTTCGGTATTGCCCTTGATGTTCGTGCTTTTTTGAGCCGTTGCAGCGGAGGCAATAGCAAGCAATGTCACGCCGAGAAGAATTCCTGGTGTATTCATGTTCACTCTCCAATATTCCAGCGCAGTGGCAGGCTGGTTGGCGGTTTGCCCTTGCGGAACGCGTCTCTCATTGCTTCAACTTCCTGCGCCGGAACGCCCAGCTTGCGGGCGCTGAACGACGCCGGATCCGGTGTGAACATCAGGTACGCCTGCATTTCATTGATCATCAATTCCTCGAACCCTGTTGCATAGCCGTACTTGCCGAGAAACGCCTTGAACGCTTCACGCTGGGGCTCGGTCAGCGATTCCTGCCAGAAGCGCCGGCAATACTGCGTGTAATAAGGATTGGTGTAGTACTCGCCATGCGCCATCTCGTGCAGCAGGATCGCATAGCGCGCCGTCGCATTGATCAGGGGCTCGCTCGCGCTCTTTTCCTGAGTTTGCGGGATCGAGAGAATAACATTGTTGGGCTCGACGGCTTGCCAGAAGCCACGCCAGTCACGCATCATGCCTTGTGCGACCAGAAAGTCCCTGACGGCGGTTTCTTCCGGATTCAGCGGCACCTTGTCGCGCTGGGCGAAATTGAAGAAAGCCACCAGCTCATGGACCATCATGTCGTGGCCGAAGGCGAAATCGGATTCGGTACGCCTCGCGGCGGAGAGACGCATTGCCATTTCCTGCTCGGTCAGTACTCGAGGATAAGGTTCGGTGGTTTGCTGTTCGGTAAATTGGGTGATCCGATTGAAACTGCGTCCCTGATGCGCCAGGCCGGCGAAATCAAACACATATATTTTTGGATTTTCGGCATAGCGCCAGACTGCGAGCTGACCAGTGCGGCTGGCGACAATCTGGGAGAAGTTGCCGCTGATCGGTTGCGGCGGCGCAGCATGGGCAAAAAGCGCTGTTGCGGTGGCCAAAATCAACAGCCCGAAACGAGCCACGGTCAAGACTACTGGTTTCTGGATCGACATCATTGTCCCCGGCTATTTCTTGAAATACTCGAGTCGATACGCGGTGGCGCGCGCGACATGAGAGCGAACCGTTGCTTGTCTGGGTGAGGTGGCCGACAGTGCGCCGCTGCCCGCAGGATCGACCAGCAGCAAACCGGTCGAACTGTCCGCACGACGATAGGAAGACCAGGCCAGCGCGCGCTGGCTCATGAAGCCGCTGTTGCCGCGAATGTCCGGTGCCCACACGATGCCCGGCATGGCCTGGGTGCTGTTGGCAAACTGGTTCCCGTTCACCCAGACGCCGGTAGTTGTCTGCAACAGAATGCCTGCGCGGGCCTGAACCGGGGCAAGCACCAAAATCAGCGCAAGGGCGACCGACGTAAAGCCGGCAAGCACGCTAGTTCTGCTCAACGCTGATGTTTCCATTTTTCCCCCACTGTATCCGATACGACTTGCCGGATTTCTTCGATGTATGTCGGGTTTTTCCGCGCTGAATCTTTTCACCGTCGATAAACACGTCATCGTTGATCACGGCGATGCCGTCCATCTGCACATCGGCGTCGATCGATCCCGAAGAATTGCTGGCCGTGCTGCCGGGGCCGATGCTGATTGCCGTATTTCCGCTTTTTCCCTTGCCTGTGTTCACGCTGACTCCCGGTACATCCACAGAAACCTGCCCGATTGCGAGGCCGGACAGGGTGGCCAGCAAGCCGGAACAAGCGATGACAGAAAGAGGAAGCAGCTTCATGTTGATCGTATCAAACGCATACCTGATTAACGCCCCATGGGGTTCTGCGTTGACAAGGTGCTCGCAATGTCGCCAGCCGACGTGACTTTCGTCACATTATTGCAGCGCACACCGAACCTTGAAGGGTTTGTTGTCACGCATGATGAAAAATACCCCGCCGGGCTGCATGTCATCGCCAATGCGTCCCGCCACGTTGGCAACCAGTTTGTTGCAGGAGACGATCGGAATCCCGTCCGACCCTATCCGTTCAATGACTACCGTGTTATCGGTAGAAACGTAGCTGCGCGCCTTCAGGCGGTTTTCCTGTGCCCGTTCTGTCGTGCTTGCTCCGGTGCCGCCGGAATCCTGGGTGGTCGGGATCGGAACCTGAGTCGATCCTTGGCCTTGTCGATACTGACTCGCCTTGGCCCGGTTCTGCGACGCACCGCTCTCCGGTTGCCGTCGGGGTCCGAGCAGGCCTTCCTCTTCTTCCTCGGGAATGACAATGATGGTGGGGCTTCCCGATGCCGATTCCTGATAGGCCTTGGCCTTGCTACGAGATTCCGCCGCCGATTTCCTGGTTTTCTGTCCGCTGTCCGGTTGAGCCGGAACCACGATTTCGGCCAGCAGTATCGGGCCACCGGATACGGGCCGTCCCGTCTCATCGGCCTTCACGGCTCCGGCCACCGAAAACACCAAGGCTCCAGTCCAGAGGAACAGGCTGTACCCGGCGATGTTCCTTCCCTTCATGGCCTGTCAGCGATTGATGGTGATATCCAACTGGCTGACCATCGCGGCCGGATTGATCTGGCGGAACTGATTGACGATTTCGTCCACTGATTTGACCGGCAGCGGCCTCAGGTCCGCCACACCTTGCAGCGCTTTCGGCACTACCAGTTCGCGGTCGGCGCCGATGCAGGCGACGCGCTCGCGGCCGGGTTGGTCGAAGCGGATTTTGAAGCCGCCGCTAGGCAGGCGAACGCTGCTGTTTCCCCTGAGTGTCGGATTGGACTGGAATTGATTCGGAAAAATACGTGCGGTATTGCGTGCGTTGTCTTCGTAGTAACAGTAGGCCGTTCCGTCACTTGAAAGCGAGAGATTCATATTCAGAAATTCGCCTACGCGATACGCCGGGCGTCCTCCCCTCTCGCTATCCAGATTGATGCGGAAGGCGCTGGCGGTGGAGGGAGCCGAGGCGCCGGGCGGGATATAGGCGGGCGCCGCAGGAGGGGGCGCGCCAATTGCTGCAGCAACGCCGGGAACTGTTGCCGGTTTGACGGCCGGTAGCGCGGCGAGGCTGTTTTGCACATCATCCAGCAGGCTGGCGTAAAGATCGAAGTCGATCTGGCCGTTGGCCACCAGACCGACGGCGGCCTGGTACTCCCCGACGGCTTGCTTCAGATCCGCATTGATCACGCCATCCACGGGCCCCTTGTAGCGGTTCATGCTGCCGCCCAGTTTGCGCTGGATGAAGGTGATGCGCTCCTTGTCCTGAAGCATGTCGTAGCTTTCGCGGGCCTGGTCGCGAATCAGGGGGTTGGTGATGTCGGTATCCAGGCAGCGCCAGTAAGGCACCTGGGTAAACTTGCCGAGGGTTTCGATGAGGCTGAGCTCAAGCAGGGTCCGGGTGGTTGCTCCCAGGCCTTCCGAACGACTGAGATCCATGTTGAAACTCAGGCCGATCTTTCCCAGCTTGCCGCCGGCTTCACCGGACTTGCCGCCCTTGACCATCACCATCGTATTCGAGGTGCTGGTAACGGGCAGAATCTTGCGCGTGGCCGCTTCACCGACGCTCATGTCCATGCTGATCAGGTCGAAGGACTCGTCCTTCGAATAACCAAGGTCAAGGAATGGCAGCGAAATGCCCGCGCCCTTGCTGCTGCGCACAGAGTTGTCGTCCATCTGGGTGATGGAGCCGCGAATGTAATAGTCCGGAATCTTTCGGCTGGCGTCGCCGCGCGCCTCGAACAACCGCGCCAGATCGTCGCCACCGCCGTGAAAGTCGATGAATTCGAATGCGTTGCTCTGCAGGGTCATTTTCGCGATCGCCGTGATGACCATTTCCTTGGTCCCGGTGCGGACCTTGCCGGTTTCGTCCGGAACGCCTGCCGAAGTGATCACGATGCCCTGCTTGCCGTGAGCCATGAATAGCTGATCCATGCAGCGCAGGGCTTGTGTGAAGTTGGTGATTGTCTTGGTAGCCGGTGTTTTCGGCCCGGCCGCCGATGTAGCGGCTGCGGCGGGCCCGGAAGGCCCCAGTCCCTGGGCGGCGACATCGACCGCGGCAAAAGCCAGAAGAGAAAAACCCAGTGAAAGACGCTTTGGCGAAAATACTGACATTGCAACCCCTTTGGCAGGATGACGCGGAATTGGGAAACGAAAACGGGGACGTTCGAGCACGCCCCCTGACATCATAGTGTGAGTCTAGACCTTCATACACAAACCAGCCAATAATAATCATGCCACATACGGTCGGCTCGCCAGGAAAACCGCATGCCTTGAAGGTGGTTTTCAGGCTACATCATGCTAAACGTCGCGCGTCGGTTCCCGGTTGACCGGCAATCTGGCCGGGCGTGACTTATGTCACACTGGGAATCGGGACTTACCAATTGACTCGGGCCTCCGCATTTCATGAGTGTTGACTTTGACGCGCTAGTCGATCGAACCAACACGGATTCGCTGAAGTGGGCGAAATATGCCGCTGGCCGCGATTCGAACGAGGCTGGTCGAGAGGTCATTCCACTGTGGGTGGCGGACATGGACTTCGCCGCGCCGTCGCCCATCATCAGTGCTTTGCGGCAGCGCATCGATCATGGCGTGTTCGGCTACAACCAGCCTACCGGGAGCCAGACCGACGCAGCGGTGGCTTACCTCGCGCGCAAGTTCGACTGGACCATTGATCCCGATTGGCTGGTCTGGCTGCCAGGCCTGGTGTCCGGTCTCAACGTTGCTTGCCGTGCGGTCGGGACAGCCAGCGATGCGGTGTTTACCGCGACGCCGATTTATCCGCCCTTTCTTTCGGCGCCAAAATTTTCCGGCCGGCGGGTGGCGAGCGCGCCGCTGGTGCGGGATTCGGCCGGCTGGCTGTGGGATTTCCCGACGGTAGACGCGGTGCTCAAGACCAGCCAGGCGAAACTGTTCCTGCTTTGCCATCCGCACAATCCGACGGGACGGGTGTGGAATGAAGACGAGCTGTGGCAGATCGCGCTGCTGGCCGAAAAGCACAATATGGTGGTGTGTTCGGATGAAATTCACAACGGTCTGGTTCTGTCGCCGTCCCGCCGGCACCGACTTTTCGCCACGCTGAGTCCTGAAATGGCCGCACGCACCATTACGTTGATGGCGCCGTCCAAGACCTTCAACATACCGGGATTGGGCTGTGCCTTCGCCATCATTCCCGATGTCGATCTGCGCCGCCGGTTCCGCGACGCCATGCACGGCATCGTGCCGCACGTGAACGCCCTGGGGCTGGTGGCGACAGAAGCGGCGCTGACCCTGTGCGATGACTGGCACGCGGCGCTGCTTATTTATCTGCGCGGCAATCTGCGAGCCGTAGAGCGCGCGGTAGCCGCAACCCCGGGTCTCGACATGCGGCCGGTGGAGGCGACCTACCTGGCGTGGATCGATGCGCGAGAGTTTGCCGCGGATGCCGGCATCGAAAATCCTGCGCGCTGGTTCGAGCAACACGGCCTGGGACTTTCCGATGGGGCGGATTTCGGTGCGCCAGGTTTTGTGCGCCTCAATTTCGGCACGCGACGCGCGCTGCTCGACGAGGCGCTGGCGCGGCTCGGCGCCGCGTGCAGCCGGCGCTAGTCGGCCACCAGCCGCTTGCCCTCGCGCACCATCTCGGCAAACTTTTCGGCCGGGACGGGCGGCGAGAAAAGATAGCCCTGAATTTCGTCGCAACCGAGGCTCTTGAGAAACATCAGCTGGTCAGTCGTTTCGACACCTTCCGCAATCACATTGTGCTTCAGCTGCTTGGACATGCCGACAATGGCGCCGGCGATGGCGCAGTCGTCAGCATCACCGGGGATGCTGATAACGAAGCTGCGGTCGATCTTGAGGGTATCGATGGGAAAGCGTTTGAGGTAGGACAGGCTCGAATAGCCGGTACCGAAATCGTCGAGCGAGAGGGAAACGCCGAGCGCCGTGATTTCGTCCATCATGGCGATCACCGTCGCGGTATGGTGCATCAGCATGCCTTCAGTGATTTCCAGTTCCAGCCATTCGGCGCCGATGCCGTGCCGTTCAAGCAGTTCCTGCACCCGAGCGGGCAGGCTGCTGGAAAAATCTCGCGCCGACAGATTCACGGCGATGTGCATCGCCGGCAAACCGGCGTCCATCCATTGGCGAATCTGCTTGCAAGCCGCCTCGAGTACCCAATTGCTGACATGGACAATCAGTCCGGATTCCTCGGCGACCGGCACGAATTCGGCGGGCGGCACCAGGCCGCGTTCCGGATGACGCCAGCGCACCAGCGCCTCGGCGCCGATGATCGTGCCGCTCTCGATGTTCACCTTGGGCTGGTAGTAAAGCAGAAGTTCGTCGCGATCGATGGCACGGCGCAGGCCCGCTTCGAGATTCAGGCGATCAACCGCGCGCTGGTTCATGTCCTCGCTGAAAAAAGCCACGCCATCCGGGCCCGTTTGCTTGGCGCGATACATGGCGATGTCGGCTTGCCGCAGCAATGTTTCCGTGTCGATGCCGTCTTCCGGATAAATGCTGACCCCGATCGCGGCGCCCAGTTTCAGCTCGCGGCCGGAAATCACGATGGGATCGTCCAGCGTGGCGAGCAGCTTCTGCGCCACGTTGGCGGCGTGGTCGCGGCTGGCGATCTCGAATAGCCCCACCGCGAATTCGTCGCCGCCCAGGCGGCAAACCACATCGGCGCCGCGCAGGCAGGCGCGGAAGCGGTTGGCGACTTCCTGCAACACCTTGTCGCCGACGACGTGGCCCAGCGTGTCGTTGATCGGTTTGAAGCGGTTCAGGTCAATGAACAGCACCGCACCGAAACCCTCTTTCCGCTTTGACGCCATCAGCGCTTGATCGGCGAGTCGGCTGAACTGCACGCGGTTGGGCAGTCCGGTCAGGGCATCGAAATACGCCAGGTGGTGAATGCGACCTTCGGCCCGCTTCCGGTCGGTGATGTCGGTAAAGATGGAAAAATAATGCGTGATCTCGCCTTTGGCGTCGCGCACCGAGCCGATGGACAACCACTTGGGGTAAATCTCGCCATCCTTGCGGCGATCCCACACTTCGCCCTGCCAGTAGCCGGTGTCGAGCAGCCGTTCCCACATCTTGGCGAAAAAGGCCGCGTCGTGCCGGCCGGAGCGGAATTTGCGCGGCGTTTCGCCGATCACTTCTTCCGCCGTGTAGCCCGTGACGCGCGTAAACGCAGGATTTACCGACACGATCTTTTCCCGCGCATCGGTGATCAGGATGGCTTCGTCCGACTGTTCGAAGATGCGCGCGTGCAGGCGCAACTGCTCGGCGGCATCGCGGCGCTCGGTAATGTCGGACAGAAAGCCGATGATTCCGTTCGGCTGGCCGTCATCGTCCTTCATTAGCGACAGCTGGAGCCGGGCCCAGAATATCTCGCCGTTCTTCTTGCGCCGGCGCACCTCCATCTCGCGGCCGCCGCGATTGAGGAAGGCGTCCTCGAAGCGAAAGTCCTCTTCACTCTCGTCGGCATACAGAAACAGCACGTGGCGGCCGATGACCTCCGCTTCGGCGTAGCCAAACAGGCGCTCCGCGCTGCTGTTCCAGCCGGTGATGAAGCCGGCCAGGTCCATCGAGATGACGGACTCGTTGATGTGCTGGAGGATCTGCGCCTGCAGACGAAGGCCCTCCAGTTCGCTATCCGGGTTGGCCATTGATTCCTATTTGTCCCGGCCGACCTGGAGGGTCCAGCGCAAGGCCTCGATCTGCGTCCTGCACCAGATTTCGTTGCCGATCCCGGTTTGCTTCAGTGTCGGGCCAACCACGCTCGGCCCTTGTTCCGCCTCTTCGGCCAGGGTCAGCAGGGTTCCCAGTTTGCCCTCGTGACGCAGCAAAGCGCCGCTGATCTCTTCCGCCAGTTGCAATGGCGCGATGATGGTGGCGAGTGCTTGTCCGAACAGGGCTTCGAGCAGGGAAAACATGCCGACCATGAAGGCTTCGTCCTGAGTCGTCCGGTCGTCGCCGGTGGCTTTGCACAGGCCTTCCATCAACGAAGCGCGCAACGCGGCGGCGGTCATCAGGGGGTTGGTCTGGGAGCCTGACGCCTGGCTCGCATAGAGCAGGAGCTGGAGCCAGCGCTGCAACTGCCGGCGGCCGAGCAGAGTGATCGCGTGGGCAAAGCTGTTAATGCGGGTATTGGGCGAAAGGGCCACCGAATTGACCAGGCGCAGCAATTGCACGGAGAGTTGCGGATCGTGCTTCAAGGTGGCTTCGATGTCCCGGGTTTCGGCGTCGCTGGTGATCTGGGCGAGAATCTTCAGCAGCAAGGTATGTTTCGGGCCGTTGCACGGAGTCGGCGGCGGGGCGGCGGGCGGCGGGCTGTCGGGCGCCGGCTGCACCACAAGTCCGGCCGGAAGCAGGGCGGTATCGAGTCGCTCGATCACACTGGCGGGCAGCAGGCAGACCAGGCCGGGGATCGCGTCTGCCAGCCCGAATTCGTCGAACAGCCTTGCCAGCGCCGCCGGGTCAGCCATCTCCGCACCGCGCAGATGGACGCCGGCCCATTCCTGATTGGGGCCGAGCGTTGGCTGTAAAACAAGCAGCGGGAAGCTTTCGGTGGTCATGTCAGTTCTTCTTTTTTGTCATGATTCACTGAAATCGCCACGGACGCAAGGCTGGATATGCCGCAGTGGCCGAAAACGAGGTGTGCGTACGCCATTCAGCCATGGTGGACGATGCCCGCTTCGGTGACGATGGCATCGAGGCGGATGTCGTGTTGTTGCGGGCGGATGTCCTCCACGCGGGCGAGCTCGAAGCCAACCCCGATGGAAAGCGGACGGGGAACCAGTGCTGCCAGGGTGCGGTCGAAATACCCACCGCCATAGCCAAGGCGAAAGCCCTGGCGGTCAAAGGCGACCAGCGGCAACAGCACAATGTCGGGGGTGACGGCCTCACCTTCGGCCGGGATGGGAATGCCGTAGCGGTCGACATTCATTGCCACGCCGGGCGTCCAGTGGCGGAAACTCATGGGCGCATCGGGCGCTTCGACTATCGGCATCGCGGCGCGCCAGCCGCGTTCAATGAGGAGGGAAACCAGTGCTTGTGCATCGAATTCGCCGCGTACGGATGCGCAGTAGGCCAGCGTCCGTGGCGCGAGTGGTGTCAGCAGTTGCAGCAGATGCGCTTCGATGCGGGCCGAGAGCGCAAGGCGGGAATCCGCGCCGAGCGACATGCGGGCGGCCAGCTTCTCGCCTCGCAGCGCAGCGCGAAAAACGGAGGAATCGGCGATGTGTTCGGTCGACGGAGAGGGTGCAGCCATGTGCTAACGTGGAGCCGGAACAAGTGGAAATGAAGCCATCAGATGAACTATAACCCCAAGCCTGCACTGTCCCTATACCGGATGGGCCTCGCCGCAGCCATCGCACTGGGCCTTGCCGGGCTGTCCGCGCCGGCCTTGTGTCTTCCTTCGGGAAATTCCGCCTCCCGCGGCGATGCCCTGTTCCTGTCGGCGCGGGAAGCCTTTCGCAACGGCGAGCGGGTTCGCCTTGGGCGGCAGATTGTGGCCCTGCAAGGGCACCCGCTACAGGCCTGGGCCGAATACTGGGCCTTGCGGCTGCAACTTGACGATGGCGACGCAAGCGGGGTGCCGGAGTATCTGGCCCGCCATCCGGACGCCTATCTGTCCGAAAAGCTGCGCGGCGACTGGTTGCGCGTGATGGGCAAGAAGGGGGAGTGGGAAAGCTTTCAGCGTGAATTGCCGACACTGGCTCTGCCCGATGTCGAAGTGAACTGCTTCGCCGCGCAGGCCGCACAAACGGCGGACAAGGTGCGGCCACTCTGGAACAGCGGCCAGGACCTGCCGCAAGCTTGCGAGACGGTGGTTGACCAACTGGTTGCGGCAGGCGGCTTGACCGTGGAAGAGGTCTGGCAGCGCGTGCGCCGGCTTTTTGAAGCCAAGCGGGTGGGCGCCGCACGCAATGCGGCAGCCTATTTGCCGGCCAGCGAAGGTTTTGACGGGCGCGGCCTGGAATCCATTGCGCAAGGGCCGGCGCGCCATCTTGATAAGCTTCCGGGCGGCTTTGCCGCAAAACGCGGCGGCCGCGAAGTGGCCTTGTTCGCGGTGCAGCGTCTGGCACGGAACGACCCGCAGGAAGCAGCAAAGCGCTGGTCGCGAATCGAAGTGCAATTCACCGCGGAAGAACGTGCCTATGCCTGGGGCCAGCTCGCCTGGCAGGCAGCGTTGCGGCACCAGCCGGAAGCGCTGGCGTGGTACGAAAAGGCGGTTGGCACGGGTCTGTCCGAAGAGCAGCGGGCGTGGCACGTCCGAGCGGCATTGCGGGTGCATGACTGGAGCGCGGTGCGCCGTGCGATTGCCGCCATGCCGTCCAACATTGCCGCACAGCCGGACTGGACTTACTGGCAAGGGCGCGCCCTGGCTGCCGGCGGGCATGCCGACGAGGCGCGGGTGCATTACCTGAGGATAGGCGGACAGCCCAACTTTTACGGCAATCTCGCCGATGAGGAACTTGGCCGCGCCATTGAAGTGCCGTCGCCCGCGATTCCTCCCAGCGCCGAGGAATCGGCCGTCGCCGAAGCGAATCCGGGCTTCCAGCGGTCCCTGGCGCTGTTTCGCGTCGACATGCGCGTCGAGGCGGTACGTGAATGGGTGTGGTCTTTGCGCGGCCTGGACGACCGGGGATTGCTTGCCGCGGCAGAGTTCGCCAAGCGCCATGAAATATGGGATCGCGCCATCAACACGGCCGACAGAACGCTCGTGCAGCACAATTTCAGCCTGCGTTACATAGCGCCGTTCAGTGACCGGGTGTTGCCCAAGGCCGACGAGCTTGCCCTCAACAACGGGTGGGTCTACGGTTTGATGCGGCAGGAGTCGCGCTTCATCATGAACGCAAAATCCTCGGTCGGCGCCAAAGGGCTCATGCAACTCATGCCCGCCACGGCGAAATGGGTGGCGAAGAAGATCAACCTTGCAGATTTCCATCCGGCGCGCGTCACCGAAATGGACACCAATGTCACGCTAGGCACCCACTACATGAAGATGGTGCTGAAGTCACTCGACAACCATCCGGTGCTGGCCTCCGCCGCCTACAACGCCGGCCCCGGCCGGGCCCGCAAATGGCGTGCGGAACATGCGCTGGAAGGCGCGATTTACGCCGAGACGATCCCCTTCAGCGAAACGCGCGACTACGTAAAAAAGGTCATGAGCAACGCGGTGTATTACAACACCCTGTTCTCCGGCCGGCCGCAGTCGCTGAAAGCTACGCTGGGCGTGGTCGGCGCGCGCGGGCAGGGCGAGAAGGGTGTGGAGGAACTGCCGTGAAGAACATTCTGGTGATCGGCGGCACCGGTTTTTTGGGCAGCGCCATCGTGCGCGAACTGGCTCGCCGTCCCTGTCACCCCGGCGCAGGCCGGGGCAGCGCCGTCCGGGTGGATACCGCTACGCATAACTTTTGCTTTACGCTGCCGACGCGCCGTCGCGAGCGCGCCAAGCATCTGCTGGTGCTGCCCACCGTGCGCGTGGTCGACGCCGATGTACATGATCCGGCGACGCTGGCCCGACTGATGGTCGGGCAGGATGCCGTGATCAGCCTGGTCGGCATCCTGAAAGGCGGTGAGGGCGAGCCCTACGGCAAGGGCTTCACCCGTGCCCATGTCGAATTGCCGCAAAAGATTGCGGCCGCGGCGCGTGCGGCCGGCGTGCGTCGGGTGCTGCACGTCTCCGCGCTGAAGGCGGCGCCCGATGCGCCTTCGGGCTACCTGCGCTCCAAGGAGGCGGGCGAGGCCGCGCTGAAGGCTGCCGGGCTCGACCTGACGATATTCCGTCCTTCGGTGATTTTTGGCCCGGGCGATTCCTTTCTGACGCTGTTCGCGCGCATGGCAAGGATCGCGCCGTTATTCCCGCTGGCGGGCGCCGAGGCGCGGTTCCAGCCGGTGTGGGTGGAGGACGTGGCCGCTGCCGTGGCGGACAGTCTGCTGCGGGCCGAGAGCATCGGCGCCAGCTACGATCTGTGCGGCCCGCAACAGTACAGCCTGCGCCAGTTGGTCAGCTATGCCGCCGCCATTTCAGGCCATCCGCGCGCCGTGATCGGACTGCCGCAGGCCATCGCCTGGCTGCAGGCCTGGGCCATGGAGTTCATTCCCAACGGCCCGATGACGCGCGACAACATCCGCTCGATGCAGGTGGCCAGCGTCTGCGACGCCGGCTGTGCGCTGCCGTTCGGGCGCAGCGCGACGGCGCTCGAAGTCGTGGCGCCTGCTTACTTGCGCAACTGACAATCCCGGCCATGGAAATCTACGCCGTGGGTGGTGCGGTACGTGACGAACTGCTGGGCCTGCCGGTCAAGGATCGCGACTGGGTGGTGGTCGGCGCCACGCCGCAGGACATGCTGGCGCAGGGTTTTGTTCCGGTCGGGCGCGACTTCCCGGTGTTCCTGCATCCGCAGACGCATGAGGAATACGCGCTGGCGCGCACCGAGCGCAAGACCGCGCCGGGCTATGCCGGCTTCGCTTTCCATGCCGCGCCGGGGGTGACGCTGGAGCAGGATCTGGTCCGCCGCGACCTGACCATCAACGCCATGGCCAAGGATGAGTCGGGCGAAATCATCGATCCTCACGGTGGGCGTGCCGATCTTGCGACGCGCGTCTTGCGGCATGTCGCTCCGGCCTTTGCCGAAGACCCGGTGCGCATCCTTCGCGTGGCGCGCTTCGCGGCGCGCTTCGCGGATTTCTCGATTGCCCCCGAAACCCTGCAATTGATGCGCGGCATGGTGACGGAGGGCGAAGTCGATGCGCTGGTCGCGGAACGGGTCTGGCAGGAGCTGGCGCGCGGGCTGATGGAAGCCAGGCCCTCGCGCATGTTCGAAGTGCTGCGCGACTGCGGCGCCCTGGCGCGCCTGTTGCCAGAGCTCGACGCCCTGTGGGGCGTGCCGCAGCGCGCCGACTACCATCCCGAGGTCGATACCGGCGTGCACGTCATGATGGTGATTGACATGGCGGCGCGGCTTGCCGGCGCGCTGCCGGCGCGCTTTGCCGCGCTGACCCACGATCTGGGCAAGGGACGCACGCCGGCCGACATCCTGCCGCGCCATCACGGCCATGAAGCCAGGAGCGTGACCATGGTCGAAGCAATCTGCGAGCGACTGCGCGTGCCGACCGACTGCCGCGACGTGGCGCGTCTTGTCGCCCGCTTCCACGGCGACATGCACCGCGTCGCGGAGCTGCGCGCGGAAACCACATTGACCGTGCTGGAACGCTGCGATGCCCTGCGGCGGCCCGATCGTTTCGAGATGATAGTGCTGGCCTGCGAGGCCGACTATCGCGGCCGGTTGGGCTGGGAAGAACGCGATTACACGCAGGCGGCGATCTGGCGCGAGGCGCTGGTGGCGGTGCGGGCCGTGGATGCCGGCGCCATTGCCGCGGCGACCGCGGGTGGCGCGGCCGACCCGCAAGCCATCGCCCGCAGCATCAGCGCGGCGCGCGTCGATGCCTTGCGCTTGATCAAAGCAGCCAGCCGATAAACGCGGCCAGCAGCGAAAAAACGATTACCGAGGCGAAGGGAAAGGAATACTCCCTGCCGCGCAGTCGAAAGCGCAGATCGCCCGGCAGCCGTCCCGGTGGCAGCAAACGCTGTTGCAGCAGGCCGAAAATGAAAACCGTGGCAAACAGGACAATCAGCCATTTCAGCATGGAGGGGGCGCGGTAAAATTAGCTGGAATTCCAATCTTATCCCACAAGGGGGCACCTGCCCTTCGCAAGCTCAGCCGATGAATCCGCCCCGTTTCGAACATCATGAAGTCCTCGCCCGCACGCCCGTGGGCGCGGCGCAACCGACGCCGCTGCTGTTTGTCCACGGCGCCTATACCGCCGCCTGGTGCTGGGAGGAACACTTCCTGCCGTTTTTCGCCGAGGCGGGGTACGCGGCCTACGCCGTGAGCCTTTCCGGGCACGGCGGTTCCCCCGGCCGCAAGCATCTCGACAGTTTTTCGATCAACGACTATGTGCGCGACGTCGCCACCGTGGCCGCGGCCCTGCCGGCGCCACCGGTGCTGATCGGGCATTCGATGGGCGGCTTCGTGGTGCAGAAGTACCTGGAAGATCATGTCGCCCCCGGCGCGGTGCTGATGTGCGCCGTGCCGCCGCAAGGTCTCATGTCGGCCGCGATGGGCATGATGTTTTCAAAGCCCGGAATGATGGGAGACCTGAACAGCCTGATGAGCGGCGGCAAGGCCTCGCTGGAAACCCTGCGCGAGGCGCTGTTCGCCCAGCCGGTGTCGCTCGATGACTTGAAGCGTTTTTACAAGGGTTCGCAGTCCGAATCGCATCGCGCCATCTGGGACATGTCGCTGTTCGGCATGCCGCGCGCGGGGCGCATCAAGCGCACGCCGCTGTTGGTGCAGGGCGCGGAGTTCGACCACCTGATTCCCGCCTCGCTGGTGGAAATGACCGCCCGCACCTACGATGTGGACGCCCACATCTTCCCCGGAATGGGCCACGGCCTGATGCTTGAACGTGACTGGAAAAAGCCGGCCCGGCAGATACTTGACTGGCTGAAGGAACTCGCATGATTGTTACCTTTCAGTCGCCGGCTTCCGGCGACGTCATCATGTTCGGCGACGTCGCGCAGCGCATGATGAAACTCATGGGCAAGGACGCGACCGACAAGGGCATCGTCACCGTCGAACAACTGCCTGACGCGATTGCCCGGCTCAAGGCCGCGATCGAGGAAGACAAGCGGCAGCGCGCGGGATTGCAGGAGGAAGACCTGCCGCGGACCGAGCCGGATCGCAGTGGCGGTGCGCAGAGCTCGCGCCCCTTCGTCACCCTGACGCAACGCGCCGTGCCGCTGCTGGAATTGCTGGAGTGGTCGCTGAAGAAGAAGAAACCCGTGGTCTGGGGCGTCTGAGCCCTTCGGAGCGACATGCCAGGCGGCTGAATTTTGCATAGAATCTCCGCTCCCCAAGCAAACTGGAGAATCACGTGCGCGGCCTGTCAACTTCCGTCCTCACCCTTTTCTCGGCGATAGCTTTCGCCCAGTCACCGGCTCCGATAGAGCGGGTCAAGCTCACCGATAACGATCTGAGCTGCAAATCGACATACGACGAGTTGCAAGGGTTGGACAAGATCGTCGCCGAGGCAAAGGCGGCCCAGTCCTCGGGGCAGAATACGGCGACGGCAGGCCAGGCCGCCGGTGTCGCTGCCGAGGTGGCGAGCCGCACGGGCATGTTCGGCGCACTGGGCGGCCTGACCGGCCATCTCTTCGGTACCGTGGCCAGCAAGACCGCCGCCAACGTCGCCGAGCAGCAGGGCCAGATGAGCGCGGCGCAGGCTGCCGAGCGCGAGAAGCAGGCGTTGGCGCGCAAGGATCACCTGACGCAGATTTTCCTTGCCAAGGGCTGCTCGGCCAGCGATCCGTCGGCGCCGGGCAAGACGCCGAATGCCGCTCTGCCGATGCCACCGGCCCCGGTGCAAGCCGCGTCCAAGACGCCGGAACAGGCGCTGAAGGATGCTGCGGGCAGCAACGTGCCGGTGGCCGTCAGTCTTGACCTCAAGAATGATCTCGCCGGCGAAATGAAGGCCATGAACCGGGTCGTCGTGCCGCAGTTCCGCGTTGCCTTCGTGGCCAAGACCGGGGTCAGCGCCCGCGGCGGCGCGGGGCTTGCCAACCTTGGCCAATCGACGGGCTACAACCGGACCATCACGCAGGCGCAAAGCGCGCGCGTGGACATGATGCTGGGTAATGTCGATTACGACCTGATGCAGGGTCTCACCGAGCAGCTGTACGCCGACTTTCTCAAGAGGCTGGCGGCGGGCGGCAAGCAGGTGGTTTCCATCGACGAGATGAGGAAGTCTTCGGGCTTTCCGAAGATCGAGCCGGTCAAGCTCGACAAGCCCTACGTCAAGAGCCCCTTCGACGATCCGCGCGAATTCATTTTCGCCACACCGAAGGAACTGCCGCTGGCCTTCATGCACATCGACACGCACCTGGGCAACGCCGGCGCCTTCGACCAGAACACCACCAAGGCCTTCGCCGAACTCGGCGCGACGCTGAATGCGCTGGTGCTGATCCCGACCGTCATCGTCGATTTCGCCCAGCTCGAATCCAGCGGCAACAGCCGTTTCGCCACCTCTGCCGAGGCCAATGCGACCCCGAGGATAGGCATTTCCGCGGCGACCACGCTGATCGGCATGATCGGCAAGGACGCCAAGATCTTCTTCCACGGCGACGCGCGCTTTGCCCGCCTCGAAAAGCCATTCTTCGTCGACGGCGAATTCGGTAGCGTCAAGTCGGTCGATTCCTTTGACAACGTGGCCCTCGCCAACAGCCTGACGGCAATGACCGGCACCCAAGGTACCCAGTACCGCTACGACAAGCGGCTGGTCACGGCCGATGCCGCGCAGTATGCGAAGAAGGTGCTGCAGGCCGGCGCCACCATCAACCAGGCCTTCGCCGACGGCGTCAAGCGCTGAGCAGGCGCGGTCGTTCGGTCTGCCCGGCCGCGTTCAGTGCGGCTTCTTCGAGCCGCCGATGAAAGCGATCGGGAACACCGCCTCCGGACCCGCGCCCTTGGCGGCCTGCGATACGTAGTCCGGCATCTGGTCGCCTATGCCCGCGGCCTGCGTCAGCTTGGCCAGCAGTACCTGTAGCTGGTCGCTGAACCAGTCCTCCTCGCAGCGCGTCGGCATGAACAGCAGTTCGCGCACGCGATCGGGAATCTCGTCGGAGGGAATGGTGTCATTGGCGGCGTAAGCGGCGGTAAAGAACGGTCCGGCGATGAAGCGCAGGGTCCAGCCTTCATCCTCGTCGGGCAGCAGGATGAAGATGCGTGCGCCTTCGGCGGTTTCCGCGGTGCCGTCTTCTTCGTCGCCGAACACCGGCATCGCGGCGAACGCCGCCTGTTTGCGCTGTTTGACGAAAACCACGGCTTCGTTGAAGCTCAGGCGGTTGAGGTCTGCTTCCGACATGTGTTTCTCCTGGGGACTATAAGAGTGGGGCGAGCCATTTTTCGGCTTCTTGGAGAGTCATTCCACACCGTTGCGCCCAATCCCGCAACTGATCCCGATCGATTTTTGTGATGGCGAAATAATGCGCCTCGGGGTGGGCCAGATAGAAGCCCGCGACCGAGGCGGCCGGCGTCATGGCATAGCTTTCAGTGAGATGCATGCCGGCATTCTTCGGCGCGTCGAGCAGGCGGAACAACGCATCCTTCGAGGTGTGGTCGGGGCAGGCCGGGTAGCCCGGCGCGGGACGGATGCCGCGATACTTTTCGGCGACCAGCGCGGCGGTGTCGAGCTGCTCGTCCGCCGCGTAGCCCCACCATTCCTTGCGCACGCGCTCGTGCAGCCATTCGGCGGCCGCTTCGGCCAGCCGGTCGGCGAGCGACTTGAGCATGATGGCGCGGTAATCGTCGTGCTGCGCCGCGAACTCGGCGAGCTTCTTTTCGATGCCGATGCCGGCCGTGACGGCGAAGGCGCCGGCGTAATCTCCGATCGGCGCGACGAAGTCGCTCAAGCACTGATGCGGTTTGCCGGCAGGGCGTTCCTGCTGCTGGCGCAGGCCGTGCCAGCTCATCAACGCCGTACCGCCAGCGCCGAGAAAATGGATATCTTCGTTTTCGCGCGTCACCGGGAAAAGACCGAACACTGCGTTGGCACTGATCCACTTTTCCGCGATGAGTTGCCGCAGCATCGCCTTGCCGTCATTGAACACATTGCGCGCCGCTTCGCCGACGACGGCATCGTCGAGAATCTTCGGATAGCTGCCGGCGAGGTCCCAGGTCTGGAAGAAGGGGCCCCAGTCGATGTAGTCCGCCAGCACGGCGAGGTCGAGGTTATGCAGCACCGTCACGCCGAGCTGCCTGGGCTTCACCGGCGCGTAGTCGAGCTTGGCGCGATTGGCGCGCGCCGCTTCCAGCGAAACCAGCGCCACGCCCTTCTTGGCCGCGTGCTGGCAGCGCACTTTTTCGTAGTCGGCGGCGATCTCATCGACATAGCCGTCGCGCATGTCGAGCGACAGCAGCTTGGTCACCACGCCCACCGCGCGCGATGCATCCGGCACATACACCACCGGCCCGGCGTAGTTCGGCGCGATCTTGATTGCGGTGTGGGCGCGCGAGGTCGTCGCCCCGCCGATCAAGAGCGGCTGGGTAAAGCCCTGGCGCTGCATCTCGCTGGCGATGTGGCTCATCTCCTCCAGCGAGGGCGTAATCAGGCCGGACAGGCCGATGGCCTGCGCGCCATGCTCCTTCGCCGCATGCAGGATCTTGTCGGCCGAGACCATGACGCCGAGGTCGATGATTTCGTAGCCGTTGCAGCCCAGCACCACGCCAACGATGTTCTTGCCGATGTCGTGCACATCGCCCTTCACCGTGGCGATCACGATGCGGCCCTTCGAGGTCGAACCGGTGCGCTTCTTTTCCTCTTCGACGTAGGGGATCAGGTGCGCCACGGCCTGCTTCATCACGCGCGCCGACTTCACTACCTGCGGCAAGAACATCTTGCCGGCGCCGAACAGGTCGCCGACCACGTTCATGCCGCCCATCAGCGGCCCCTCGATCACCGACAGCGGCGGCTTGCCGCTTGCCGCCAATGCCGCGCGGCATTCCTCGGTATCGGCCACGACGTATTCCGTGATGCCCTTCACCATCGCATGTTCGAGACGCTTGTCCACCGGCCAGGCGCGCCAGGCAAGGTCCACCACCTGCTCCTTGGCGGCACCCTTGACTCGCGTTGCGAGCTCGATCAGCGTGTCACCAGCGCCGACTTTCCGGTTCAGCACCACGTCTTCCACCGCCTCGCGCAATTCGGGCGCGAGGTCGTCATAGACGCCCAGCTGGCCGGCATTGACGATGCCCATGGTGAGGCCGGCCCTGACCGCGTGATAGAGGAACACGGTATGGATCGCCTCGCGCATCGCGTCGTTGCCACGGAAGGAGAATGACACGTTGGACACGCCGCCGGAACTGCGCGCATGCGGCAGGTTTTCCTTGATCCAGCGCACCGCATTGATGAAATCGACCGCGTAGTTGTCGTGTTCCGGGATGCCCGTGGCGATGGCAAAAATGTTCGGATCGAAGACGATGTCCTCGGCCGGAAATCCGTCCGCCACCAGCAGGTCGTAAGCGCGTTTGCAGATCTCGATCTTGCGCTGGTAGGTGTCGGCCTGGCCCTGCTCGTCGAAGGCCATGACGATCACCGCCGCGCCGTAGCGCCGGGCGAGGCGCGCCTGGGCGAGGAACTTCGCCTCGCCTTCCTTCATCGAGATGGAGTTGACGATGCCCTTGCCCTGGATGCACTTGAGGCCGGCCTCGATCACCTCCCACTTCGAGCTGTCGAGCATCAGCGGCACCTTGCAGATGTCCGGCTCGGAGCCGACCAGATGCAGGAAGCGCACCATCGCCGCCTGCGAATCGAGCATCGCCTCGTCCATGTTGATGTCGACCACCTGCGCGCCGTTCTCGACCTGCTGGCGGGCCACCGCCAGCGCATCGTCGAAGCGGCCTTCGAGGATCATGCGGGCGAAGGCCTTGGAGCCGGTGACGTTGGTGCGCTCGCCGACGTTCACGAAGAGGCTGTCGTCGGTGACGTTGAAGGCTTCGAGGCCGGCCAGACGCAAACGAAAGTCGGCGCTGGCGGGACGGCGAGGTGCGACATTTTTCAGCGCTTCGGCAATTGCGCGGATATGGTCGGGCGAAGTGCCGCAGCAACCGCCGGCGATGTTGATGATGCCGGCCTTCGCCCAGCCGGCGATCTCGTCGGCCAGCATCTGTGGCGTCTCGTCGTAGCCGCCGAAGGCGTTGGGCAGGCCGGCGTTGGGGTGCGCCGAGATGAAGCAGTCGCAGAGTTTCGACAGCTCCTCGACATACTGGCGCAGTTCCCTGGCGCCGAGCGCGCAGTTGAGGCCGAAGGATAGCGGGCGCGCGTGACGCAGCGAATTCCAGAACGCCTCGGCGGTTTGGCCCGACAGCGTGCGCCCCGAGGCGTCGGTGATGGTGCCGGAAATCATCACCGGCCAGCGCCGCCCGACATCAATGAAGAACTTCTCGATGGCGAACAGCGCGGCCTTGGCGTTCAGCGTGTCAAAAATGGTCTCGACCAGCAGGATGTCGGCGCCGCCCTCGGTCAGGCCGCGCGCGGCCTCGACGTAATCGGCCACCAGCGCGTCGAAGGTGATGTTGCGCGCGCCGGGATCGTTGACATCGGGCGAGAGCGAGGCGGTGCGCGAGGTGGGCCCCAGCACGCCGGCGACGAAGCGCGGCTTGTCGGGCGTGGAGAAGCGGTCGGCGGTTTCGCGCGCCAGGCGCGCGGCGGCCACGTTCAGCTCGAAGGCCAGTTCCGCCAGGCCGTACTCGGCCTGCGACACCCGCGTTGCGTTGAAGCTGTTGGTCTCGATGATGTCGGCGCCGGCGGCCAGGTATTCGGCGTGGATGCCGCCGATCACGTCCGGCCGCGTGATGCACAGCAGGTCGTTGTTGCCCTTCAGGTCCTTGGCCGAGCCGGCGAAGCGCGCCCCGCGATAGTCGGCCTCGACCAGGCCGTGGCGTTGCACCATGGTGCCCATGGCGCCATCGAGAACGAGGATGCGTTGCGCGAGCAGTTCGCGCAATTCGGTGCTGCGGTCGGGTTGCAGGCGGGCGGTCATGCGTCTCTCCAATCCATGACCGGGGCGGGGAGCCTTGCTGCGTGGCGGCTCACCGTGTGCCCCGGCGGAATACTCCTGGGGTGGGTGAGCGCGGTTGTGATCAGGTTCCGAGCCTAGGGTCGTGGCCCGTGAATCTGGGACCATCCACCTTGCAGCGCTCCTCGGAAGCGAACCGCGATTATACCGCCGTCCCGCCGGCGCCGACTTTTCCGGTTCAGCACTGCGTCGTGCAGGTCTCCACCGGCAGTCCGCGCTTGAGCCAGCCCGGCCCGGCGCCGCTGCCGGCCATGCCTTCCTTGACGTTATAGACTTGCGTGAAGCCGACACTTTGCAGGTAGCGCTGCACCTGGGTGGTGCGGTTGCCGGTGCGGCAGATCAGCGCGATGGGTGCGTTCCTGTCACCCTTCACTTCTCCCAGCAACTGTTCGACGAAGCCCGGCGCACCCTGCGGATGCAGCATGTTGACCCGCCGCGCGCCTTTGGCGACGCCGGTCTCCTTCCATTCGGGCGGTGTGCGGATGTCGACCAGCGTCAGCTTGCCGGCGGCAGCCGCGTCGGCGGCATCGGGCGCGGCCATGTCCGGCGCGGCGTGGGTTGCCGTCGCCAGCACGAAAAAAAGCAGGGGCAGAAGGGTTTTCGGTAAATGGCGTGTCATGGCATCGATCAGGAAAAACGAATTCGTCGGATTACTATACCGTGCTTGGCTACAATTGCCGTTCCAACAGCGAGGTGAAGAACATCATGAAGCATCTGACACCCAAGGAAGCCGCCAAGTTCCTTCACGACAACCCCAGTGCCTTGTTCGTCGATTGCCGCAGCGAGATGGAGTTTTTCTTCGTCGGCCATCCGGCCGGGGTCAGCCATGTCTCCTGGAACGACGGTCCCGACTGGGAGGTCAATCCCCACTTCGTCGGCGAAGTGCGGAAGCTCGCCGGCCATTCGGGCGACCGGCCCGTCGTGTTGATCTGCCGCAGCGGCAACCGCTCGGTCGATGCCGGCCATGCGCTCGAAGCGGCCGGCTTCACGCGGGTGTTCAACGTGCTGCACGGCTTCGAAGGCGAACTCGACGACAACCACCATCGCGGCGCGATGAACGGCTGGCGCTTTGAAGGCCTGCCGTGGGAGCAGTGCTGAGCAGAGTATTGCGTGATCGCCTGCGGCGCGTATTCAGGCCGCGCCACCTGCTCGAAGCTGCGCTGATCCTCGCCGTCATCTTCGGCGCCCAGTACTGGCAGACACGCGGCTTGCCAGAGGGTGCAGCACCGCCATTGGCGGGCCAGTTGACCAATGGCCGCGAAGTAAAACTCGGCGGTGGGGCTTTGCACGCTCGGGATTCCGCTTCGCGGGCGAGCGACACGGCGACACTGGTGACGTTCTGGTCGACCTGGTGCCCGGTGTGCAAGGCGGAGGAAGACAACATCGTTGCCGTGGCGAAAGACCATCAAGTGATTTCGGTGGCCATGCAGTCGGGCGATGCGGCGACGGTGCTGAAGCATCTCAAGGAGCGCGGCATCGATCTGCCGCAGCTGATCGATGCCGACGGCCGCCACGCGATGAACTGGGGTGTGCGCGGCGTGCCGACGCATTTCGTGGTCGACGCACAGGGCAATGTGCGCTTTCGCGTGGTCGGCTACGCGACGACATGGGGACTCAAGGCGCGGCTGTGGTGGGCGGAGACTTTCCCGGCATGAGCGATCAAAAAAACTTTCCGCCGGCATCGCTGGCGTGGTCGGTCTGGGGCCTCGGTGCGCTGCTCTACCTGATCGGCTTCTACCTGCGCGTGGCGCCGGCGGTGATCACTGACCAGCTGATGACGGAATTCGCCATCACCGGTGCGGCGCTGGGCAATCTCTCCGCCTTCTATTTCTATTCCTACGTGGCGATGCAGATTCCCACCGGCATGATGGCCGACCGCTGGGGGCCGCGCCGGCTGCTTACCGCCGGGGCCGGTGTGGCGGCGCTGGGCACGGCCTTGTTCGCCTTCGCGCCCGATATCTTCTGGGCCAACATGGGGCGACTCCTGATCGGTGCGTCGGTGGCGGTGGCTTTCGTCTCGATGCTGAAGCTGGCCAGCCACTGGTTCGCGCCGAAGCAATACGCGCTGGCCTCGGGCATGGCGCTGCTGATGGGCGTGGTCGGTGGCGTGGTGGCCGGTGTGCCGCTGCGCTTTCTGGTCGAAGCCTTCGGCTGGCGTCCGGTGATGGGCGTTTCTGCTGCGCTGACGGCTGCCCTGTGTATCGTGACCTGGCTGCGCGTGCGCGACGATCCCTTCGAGCGCGGTTACGCCAGCCACTATCAGGGCGAACACGGCACGCATGCCGGGACCTCGCTGCTGCGCGGCCTGATGGAGGTGCTGTCCTATCGCAACGTGTGGATCCTGACGGTGGTGCCGATCGGCTTTTCCGGCGCGGTGCTGACCTTCGCAGGACTCTGGGGCGTGCCGTTTTTGCGCCAGGTGCATGGTCTCGACCCCAAGGCCGCGGCGGCGATCACCTCGATCCTGCTGGTGTCATGGGCGCTGGGTGGACCGCTGCTGGGCAGCTGGTCGGAGCGCATGGGCATGAGGAAACCCTTGTACCTGATCGCGGCCGGGGTGGCCATGCTGGGCTGGTCGGCGATCATCTTCCTGCCGCTGCCGCTGTGGGTTCTGGTGGCGCTCTTGATTCCCACCGGCTTCGCTTCGGGCAACATCATCATCGGCTTTGCCTGGGCCAAGGAATCGGTGCCGCTGCGGCTGGTGGGCACGGCCTCGGGCGTGTGCAACATGGGGCCGCTGGTCGGCGGCATGCTGCTGCAGCCGGCGGTGGGCTGGATGCTCGACCGGCGCTGGAACGGCGCCGTCGAAGCCGGCGTGCGGCTCTACGATGCAACGGCGTATCGCGCCGGTTTTACCCTGATGTTCGGCGCCATGGCCGTCGCCGGCATCATCCTGATCTTTGCCCGCGAAAGCCATTGCCGACAAATGCATGAATAGAGCGCCATGACCCCAAACATTCTCTGTCAGCGTGAGGGCGATATCGCCACGGTGACGCTGTTCAATCCGGAAAAGCTCAACGCGCTGAATGCGGCGATGTGGCGGCGGTTGCGCGACGTCATGGGCGAGCTGGCGGCCGATGATGCGCTGCGTTGCGTCGTCGTGCGCGGCGAAGGCCCGGCGTTTGCCGCCGGCGGCGACCTCGATGAATTCCGCACCGCGCGTGCCAACGTCGACATGGCGCTGGCCTACCACGAGGCGGTGGGCGCGGCGCTGGCCGCCATCGAGTCCTGCCCGCATCCCACGCTTGCGGCGATCCTCGGTCCCTGCGTCGGTGGCGGGCTGGAGATTGCCTGTGCCTGCGACCTGCGCATTGCCGGCGATACCGCGCGCTTCGGCGCGCCGATCATGAAGCTGGGTTTCTCCATGTATCCGGGCGAACTGGCGGGCTTCCTCAAACTGGCCGGCCCGGCGGTGGCGAAGGAAATCCTGCTCGAAGGACGCCTGCTCACTGCCGCCGAGGCCCATGCCAAGGGCTTGCTGACGCGGGTGGTGGCCGATGCCGAGCTGGAGCGGGAGGTGGCGGCGACCGCCGCGCGCATCGCCTCGGGCGCGCCGCGGGTGGCGCGCTGGCACAAGCAGTGGATCGCGCGGCTGATGGAGGATCGTCCGCTGAGCGTCGAGGAAAAGCGCGCGTCCTTCGCCTTCCTCGATACGCGGGATTACGCGGAAGGATTGGCGGCCTTTCTCGAAAAGCGGCCGCCGAAATTCACGGGCCGCTGAGGCTGGCCACCACGTGGTCGGCCAGCGCGAGGCTGGCCGTCAGGCCCGGTGACTCGATGCCGTACAGGTTGACCAAGCCGGGCACGCCGTGTTCCGCCGGGCCGGAAATGAGGAAGTCGCAGGCGGGTTCGCCCGGCGCGTGCGGCTTGGGCCGGATGCCGGCGTAGGCCGGCAGCAGCGCGTCATCGGGGAGTTGCGGCCAGTAGCGACGCACTTCGGCGTAGAAGGCCTCGGCGCGTTGGGGGTCGACCGTGTAGTCGATGTCGTCGATCCATTCCACGTCGGGACCGAAACGCGCCTGCCCGCCGAGGTCGAGCGTGAGGTGCACGCCGAGCCCGGCCGCTTCCGGCACCGGGTAGATCAGGCGCGAGAACGGCGCGCGGCCGGCCAGGGAGTAGTAGTTGCCTTTGGCATAGTGAAGCGGCGGTACCGATGCCGCCGGCAGGCCGTGCAGGCGGCGACTGACGCCCTGGGCGCCGAGTCCGGCGCAATTCACCACGCTTTGCGCCAGGATCGCCGTCTCGCCAGCGCCGACTCCTGCTTCGAGCACGATGCCGTCGCGGTCGACGCATCCGCCGCGCACCGGGCTGTTGAGCGCCAGCACGGCACCATCGCGCTCCGCGTCGCCGAGCAGCGAGAGCATCAGGGCGTGGCTGTCGATGATGCCGGTCGAGGGCGACAGCAGCGCGGCCGTGCATTCCAGTGCCGGTTCCAGCGCGCGGGCTTCGTCGCGCGACAGCAGCCGGAGATCGTCGACACCATTGATGCGGGCGGCCGCTGCGATGCCGTCGAGCCGGGCGCGCTGATCCTCGCCGGTGGCGACGATCAGCTTGCCGCAGCGCCGGTGGTCGATGCCGCGCTCTTCACAGTAGGCGTAGAGCATGTGGCGGCCGGCGACGGACAGCCGCGCCTTGAGCGAACCGGCGGCATAGTAGATGCCGGCGTGGATCACTTCGCTGTTGCGCGCGCTGATGCCGGTGCCGAAGGCGTTTTCGGCTTCGAGGATCAGCACGTCGCGGCCTGCGGCAGCCAGCGTGCGCGCCACGGCCAGGCCGATGACGCCGGCGCCGATGACGACACAATCGATTTGCTCCATGGGAAATTTGTGGCAGAGTGAAGTCGATGAATTGCTGCGGAGGATAACCGACATGATGCCGAGACGATTCGCGATCCTTGCGTTGATGGGCGTACTGATGCTGACGGCCGCTGTTGTGCGCGCTGCGGATGCCGTGGCCGCTCGGGCTGCCACGGCGCAGCATCGCACGGTGTTCCAGGTCAATGAGGACGACTCGCGCAAGTGGAATACCGTGCTGGCCAACATCAACAACGTGCAGGAAGAGTTGGGCCGGGTGGAGGTAGCAGTGGTGGTGATCGGACCGGCGCTGGGCATGCTCAAGGCCGACGCGCTGACCGCGAACAAGGTGCAGGACGCGATGTCGGCCGGCGTGCGTTTCGTCGCCTGCGGCAACTCGATGACGGCGCTGAAGCTGACGAAGGACGACATGATCGACGGCATCGCCTATGCCAAGGCCGGCTATGTCGAAATCATGCGCTTGCAGCAGCAGGGTTGGACTTACATCCGGCCATAGCCTGTCTGTATGTGTGCATAAACGTGGTGGCCGGCAGCGCTCGGCGGCGGGCTGCTATGCTGCAAGAACTGCGCATCAGACGCAGCCCTCAAACACCCGAACAGGAGAACCCCATCATGATTGCCATCTATCGCACGTTCGCTGTCGCTGTCGCCTGGGCAGCGCTGGCCCTGCCCCTGAGTTCCGCCGCCGCCGATGACAAGGCTGCGCCAAAGCCGCAGAAAGAGCGCGTCGTGATTCAGGTCTCCGACGCCGATCCAAAGAAGTGGAATCTGGCCCTGAACAACGCGGAGAACGTGCAAAAGGATCTCGGCGCGGACAAGACTGAGGTCGAGATCGTCGCCTACGGGGCGGGCATCGGCATGCTCAAGGCCGACGCCATTGTGGCCAACCGCGTCGAGGACGCGGTCGCCGCCGGCGTCAAGGTGGTGGCCTGCGAGAACACCATGAAGGCGCAGAAAATCACCCGCGACGACATGCACCGGAAGGTCGACTTTGTCGCGGCCGGCGTGGTGCAGCTGATGCGCCGCCAGCAACAGGGCTACGCCTATATCCGCCCGTAATGCTCATGGCACCGAGTTCCCCACGCAGAAGTTGGAACCCGCGAAAGGCAAATTGAAGGCCCGCCCCCCCATCCGCTGCTCGGCCCACGGCTGGCTTTGCACAGCCAGCCGGCTGCGGCGGCGCGACGCATGCGTCTCGAATTCCCGCCTCGCCCCTCACGGGGGGCTACCAATCGGCTCGCTTCGCTCGACTATATTCAGTCGTTTCGAACGAGTTGTTTCACGTTATCCGTCTGGCAGTCGTCATGCTTGACTGGTCGCAGATCGATACCGTCCTGCTCGACATGGACGGCACCCTGCTCGACCTGCATTTCGACAACCATTTCTGGCAGACCCATTTGCCGCAGCGCTATGCGGAAGCGAAAGGGCTGCCGGCCGGCACCGGGCGCGAGGAACTGATGGCGCGCTACCACGCCCGCGCCGGCACACTGGAGTGGTACTCGGTGGATTTCTGGGAAACCGAACTGGAACTGGACATCATGCGTTTCAAGGAGGAGGTCGCGCATCTGATCGGCATCCATCCGCACGTACCGGCCTTCCTCGACGCGGTGCGCGCCAGCGGCCGGCGCGTGGTGCTGGCGACCAACGCGCACCACAAGAGCGTGACGCTGAAAATGGCCAGGACCGGCCTGACGCCGCGTTTCGACGCCATCGTCAGTTCGCACGCGCTGGGCGCGGCAAAGGAAGAGCAGGCCTTCTGGCAGCGCTTGCGCGAAATCGAGCCCTTCGATCCGGCGCGTACCCTGCTGGTCGACGACAGCCTGCCGGTGCTCGACAGCGCGCGCCGCTACGGCATCGCGCATCTGGTGGCGGTGAAGCGACCGGACACGAAGCAGCCGGAAAAGCATACCGGCGATTACCCGGCGATTGATGATTTCTCGCAACTGATGCCACAATGGCGTGGATGATATGGAGCAGGATAGGGGCGAGTCATGGGTGAAGGACTGGTCGGTCGTTTGCGGGCAATGGTCGGCGCCGGCGGTACGACGAATGTCGGGTCGAAGCAGCTCGACGAATGGCGTCGGCAACTCGCCGAATGTGCCGAGGCGCGGGGCGGCGAAGTTTCCGCGCGGACCCGTGCGGCTACGCTGGCGCTGACCTACCTCGAGCTCGACGACGTCGGTCGCCACGCTTTTCTGCGTCTGATTTCACTTGAGTTCGGACCGAAACCGGAGCAGGTTGCCGTCGCACATGAGGTCTATCAGGCCGCAGTCGGCACCGAGCGCCAATGGGATGCCGAAGCCGCCTTGCGCGCCGCCTTGCGTTCGGCGCGCATCCGGATACTTACCCAGTTCAACGCGATTCCGCAGGGTGTGAAATTCCTCGTCGATCTGCGCGCCGACCTGCTGCGCTACCTCGATGAAGATGCCGAGCTGGCGCCGCTCGATCGCGAACTCGAATCGCGGCTGGCGGCGTGGTTCGACGTCGGCTTCCTCGAACTGCAGCGCATCACCTGGGCTTCCCCGGCGGTACTGCTGGAAAAGCTGATCCAGTACGAGGCGGTGCATGAAATCCGGTCCTGGACCGACCTCAAGAACCGGCTCGATTCGGATCGCCGCCTGTACGCTTTTTTCCATCCGCGCATGCCGATGGAGCCGCTGATCTTCGTCGAGGTGGCGCTCACCGACCACCTCGCCGACAGCGTGCAGGCCCTGCTCGACGAGCACGCACCGGTGTTCGACGCGCGCCGCGCCGATACGGCGATCTTCTATTCGATTTCCAACACTCAAACGGGTCTGCGCGGGGTGTCCTTCGGAAATTTCCTGCTGAAGCGTGTGATCGACGACCTGCGGCGCGATTTTCCGAAGCTGAAACACTTTGCCACCCTGTCGCCCCTGCCCGGATTTTCGTCCTGGGCCAGAAAGAACCCGCAGGAACTGGCCGCCGCCGGGCTCGAACTCGAGTTTGCGCAACTTGCCGCCGGCGAATGGGCAAAGGATCGTGCTTTGGCGCGCAAGCTCAATGAATCCCTGTCCCAACTGGCGGCGCGCTACCTGACGCTGGCCAAGTCAGGCCGCGGCGACGGCAGGCTGCCGCTGGACCCCGTCGCCCGCTTTCATCTGGGCAACGGCGCCCGCCTCGAACGCATCAACCCCTTGGGCGACGCGTCACCCAAGGGCATGAAGCAGTCCTTCGGCGTCATGGTCAATTATCTGTATGACCTCGACGAACTGGAGGAGAACGTTGAAAGCTTTGCCCGCGAGGGCGCCATCGCCACATCGGCCGCAGTCAGGCGACTGGCACGGCAGAAACAAAACGGGCCGAGAAAGCCTCCGTGATACCCGCCGCTCGACTCGGCAAGCCGTGATGGCGCCCCGATCAAATGACCGTCATGAATGCAAACCTCTACGCGTCGCTTTCGGCGCGCTTTCCGAACGATCCTGCCGCTCCTTGCATGATCCCGCCCGGCGGCAGCGTGTGGACCTACGGCGATGTCGAGCGCGCCTCGGGGCGCATGGCGAACCTGATCGTCGCGCTCGGTTTGAAGCCCGGCGACCGCGTCGCGGCGCAGGTGGAAAAGACGCCCGAGGCGCTGGTGCTGTATCTCGCCGCGATTCGCGCCGGCATGGTGTTCCTGCCGCTGAATCCGGCCTACCAGCGCCACGAGCTGGAATTCTTTCTTGGCGACGCCAAGCCCGGCTTGTTTGTTTGTCGGCCGCAGCAGCGTGCATTGGCGGACGAGCTGGCGGCGAAGGCCGGCGTGCCGAATGTATTGGAACTCGACGACACCGGGCGGGGTTCGTTGATCGATGCCGCCGCGCCGCTGGCGGACGCCTTCGCCACGGCGGCAAGGACGACCGCCGACCTTGCCGCGATCCTCTATACCTCGGGCACCACCGGTCGTTCCAAGGGCGCCATGCTGAGCCACGGCAACCTCGCACACAATGCCATGACGCTGCATGCGTATTGGCGCTTCCAGCCCGGCGACGTGCTGCTGCACATGCTGCCGATTTTTCATGTGCATGGCCTCTTCGTCGCCTGCCACTGCGCACTGCTCAACGGCTCGGCGATGTTCTTCGAGCCGAAGTTCGACGCCGCGCGCGCCCTGCAGCTGCTGCCGCATTCGACCGTGTTCATGGGTGTGCCGACCTACTATGTGCGCTTGCTGCTCGATCCCGCTTTCGGTCGCGCTACCTGCCGCAACATCCGGCTGTTCGTCTCCGGTTCGGCGCCGCTGCTGAAGGAAACCTTCGACGAGTTCAGGCAGCACACCGGCCATACCATTCTCGAACGTTACGGCATGACCGAGGGCGGCATGTTCACCTCGAATCCCTACGACGCAGCTGAGAATGGGCGGCGCGGCGGCACCGTCGGTTTCCCGTTGCCGGGCACCGCGCTGAGAATAGTCGGCGCTGGCGGTACGGCGGCAAAACCGGGCGTCGTCGGCAACATTCAGGTCAAGGGCGACAACGTCTTTGTCGGCTACTGGGGCATGCCGGAAAAGACCAAAGAGGAATTCACCGCCGACGGCTATTTCAAGACCGGCGACATGGGCAGCCTCGATGCGGACGGTTACGTCACGATCAGCGGCCGCTCGAAGGACCTGGTGATCACCGGTGGCCTCAACGTGTATCCGAAGGAGATCGAAGAGTTGATCGACGCCATGCCCGGCGTGGTCGAGTCCGCGGTGATCGGCTTGCCGCATCCCGATTTCGGCGAGGCCGTCACGGCGGTGGTGGTGCGCCAGAAGAACGCGGAAGGCAGGGCGCTGACCGAGTCCGGTATCATCGGCGCGATAAAGGACAGGCTGGCAAATTTCAAGGTGCCCAAGTGGATCTATCTGGTCGACGAACTGCCGCGCAACGCCATGGGCAAGGTGCAGAAGAACATCCTGCGGAAATCCTATTCGCCGATGAATGAGCGATAGGGGGCGTTTCTCGAACTCGACAAACGCCGATCTATTCCTTACAATCCAATGAAACA
>CAYNGV010000003.1:0-38404 GCA_964397005.1 uncultured Sulfuritalea sp.
AAGTAATGGCTGTCGAACGCACCCTGTCGATCATCAAACCCGATGCAGTTGCAAAGAACGTGATCGGCAAGATTTATTCCCGCTTCGAGACCAATGGTCTGAAGATTGTTGCCTCGCGCATGATTCATCTTTCGCGCCAGGATGCAGAAGGTTTTTATGCGGTACATAAGGAGCGCCCTTTCTTCAAGGATCTGGTCGAATTCATGATTTCCGGCCCGGTCATGGTCCAGGTGTTGCAAGGTGAAGGCGCTGTGGCCAGAAACCGCGACCTGATGGGCGCAACCGATCCGAAAAAAGCCGAGGCGGGTACCATCCGCGCCGATTTCGCCGACAGCATCGAGGCCAATGCCGTGCATGGCTCTGACGCAGCGGAAACCGCCGCTGTTGAAATCGCCTATTTCTTCCCCGCGCTGAACGTCTATTCGCGCTGAGTTGATGCCGGTAAATCTCCTCGATTTCGATGCCGAAGGCCTGACAGCCTGGTTCGCGCAGCAGGGCGAGAAGCCTTTCCGCGCGCGTCAGGTGTTGCGCTGGATGCATCATTTCGGGGAGAGCGATTTCAGTGCGATGACCGACATCGCCAAGTCGCTGCGCGAGAAGCTGATTGCCACTGCCGCCGTATCGCCAGCGCCGACTATCAGCGACAAGCTGTCGGACGACGGTACGCGCAAGTTCCTGTTCGATGTCGGCAATGGCAATGCGGTGGAAACCGTCTTCATCCCCGAGGACGATCGCGGCACCCTGTGCATTTCCTCCCAGGCGGGTTGCGCGCTGGAATGCGCGTTTTGCTCCACCGGCCGGCAGGGCTTCAACAGAAACCTGAGCACCGCCGAGATCATCGGCCAGTTGTGGCAGGCCAACCGTGCGCTGGGCTATGCGCCAACCAGTGGCAACTGCGGCGAACGAATCATCAGCAACGTCGTGTTGATGGGCATGGGCGAGCCGCTGGCCAACTTTGACAATCTGATTCCGGCATTGCGCCTGATGCTGGATGACAACGCCTATGGCCTGTCGCGGCGGCGCGTTACGGTGTCGACCTCGGGCATTTTGCCGGCCATGGACCGGCTGGCCGAGACCTGTCCGGTGGCCCTGGCGGTTTCCCTGCATGCGCCGACCGACGGCCTGCGTGACAAGCTGGTGCCGATCAACCGCAAGTATCCGCTGGCCGAACTGATGGCGGCGTGCCAGCGCTATCTGGTCCATGCGCCGCGCGATTTCATTACCTTCGAGTACGTGATGCTCGATGGCGTCAATGACAGCGATGCCGATGCGCGTGCGTTGTTGCATCTGGTACGGGACGTTCCCTGCAAGTTCAACCTGATTCCTTTCAACCCCTTCCCCGCGTCCGGCTTCAAGCGTTCGCCCGCCGAGCGCGTCAGGCGCTTTGCCTCGATCCTGATCAATGCCGGCATCGTCACCACCACGCGCAAGACGCGCGGCGATGACATCGATGCCGCGTGCGGTCAGCTCGCCGGCAAGGTGCAGGACAAATCGCGTCGCACGGCACGAACCGCCGGCTCAGCCGCTGGTTTGGCTGCCATTTCTGCTGGAGTCGAACTGCACCCATGAATACATCAATTTTCGCACTTGGGCTGGTGGTCCTCCTGGCGGGTTGCACGGCCACCGGGTCCGGTTCGGGGCAAGGCGCCCGGCAGGCTGTCTCGGCACAGCCACCCGAGAACGAGCAGCAACAGCGGGCGAAAGTACATACCGAACTTGGCTCGCTCTACATGCTGGATGGCCGTTCCGCAATTGCCCTCGAGGAGGCGCGCATTGCCCTGTCGGCGGACCCGAACTATGCACCGGCCTACAATCTGTTGGGCCTGACCCACATGGTGCTCAACGAACCGCGGCAGGCGGAGGACAATTTTGAAAAAGCCCTGAACCTGGCCCCCGGAGATCCCGAAATCAACAACAACTTCGGCTGGTTTCTCTGTCAGAACGGTCGCGAGCAACGCTCGATCAGCTACTTCATGGCCGCGGCGAAGAATCCGCTGTATACGACACCGACCAAGCCTTATACCAATGCCGGTGTTTGCTCGGTGCGCCTGAAGAACGACAAGGCCGCCGAAGACTATCTGCTTACTGCGTTGCAGTTGTCTCCGACCAACACTCAGGCGCTGTTCTGGCTGGCCGATATTGCCTACCGGCAGGGGCGTCATTCGGAAGCCCGGCAGTGGACCACGGATATCGAAAAAATGATGGAGCCAACACCCCCGGTGATGTGGCTGGCCTTGCGCATCGAGCGCAAACTGGGCAATCGCGAGGCCGAGGCTCGTTACGCCTCGCAATTGCGTCGCCGGTTTCCGGGGTCTCCGGAGCATCGCTTGCTGACTCAGGGCCAATATGAGTGAAGAGCAAGTGACCGAGAACCTCGACGCAGAATCGATTGAATCTGTTCCGGACGAAACGCTGGAAGTTGCCGAGCCGGCAAAGTCGGATACGCCGGGCTCGGTGCTGCGCCGTGCACGGGAGGCCCGCGGCCAGTCAATTGCCGATGTAGTGCAAGTGATTCGCTTCAGCGCACGCCAGATCGAGGCACTGGAGCGCGATGATTACGCCAGCCTGCCGGGGTCAACGGCGGTGCGTGGCCTGGTTCGCAATTACGCCAAGTTCCTCAAGCTCGATGCAGCACCTTTGCTGGTGCAGCTTGAACCGGCGGTGCCGGTTCCCGAAGCAGATGTGCGGCCGCCCGCCAACATGGGTGAAGCCGAGCAGCCGACCATCGTCGAGCGCGTACCGTTGAGGTTTGTCGCCGCCGGGGCGGCCATCCTGTTGTTGTCGCTGGTGGGCTACTGGGTCGCCACATTGTCGCTTGATGGCGGGCTGACGAATTTCCTGAGCGGTTTGTCCGGCGGCTCTGCCGTGGTCGGGCCGGGTGGCGCTTCGGGCCCCTCGGTCGTCCCCGTGGTCCAACCGGCTCCGGCCGTGGTCGCCGACAACGTGCCAGTTACCGCAAGCGATGCATCCAGTACTCTTCCATCCACAGGTTTGCGTGTCGAGTTCGACGATCGATCCTGGATCGAGATTCGCGATGCGACGCAAAAAGTCGTGTTCGTCGGCGAATACCCGGCGGGCACGCGACAGAATGTCGAGGGCAAGGCACCGTTCCAGGTCTGGATCGGTCGGGCGTCGGGCGTTCGCATGTTCATTGGCGAACGCAGCATCGATCTCAAGCCGCATACGCGCGAAGAAGTCGCCCGGTTTACTCTCGAATGAGCGAGTCGTCCCGAGTTCATCCGGCGCGGCGCGCAAGCCGTCTCGTCATGGTTGGAAAAGTCGGCGTTGGCGGTACGGCGCCCGCATCGCCCGTGGTCGTCCAGTCGATGACCAATACCGATACCGAGGATGTATTTGCCACCTCGATGCAGGTGGCGCAACTGGCACGTGCCGGATCGGAACTGGTGCGCATCACGGTCAATACCCGCGAGGCCGCCGCCGCCGTGCCGAAGATCCGCGAGCGTCTGGCGCAAATGAACGTCGATGTGCCGCTGATCGGTGATTTCCATTTCAACGGACACAAACTGCTGGCAGAGCACCCGGCGTGCGCCGAGGTCCTGGCCAAGCTGCGCATCAATCCGGGCAACGTCGGCAAGGGCGCACGGCGCGACGAGCAGTTTGCGCAACTGATTGAAATTGCCTGTCGGTTCGACAAGCCTATTCGCATCGGAGTGAACTGGGGCAGCCTCGACCAGTCTTTGCTGGCGCGCATCATGGACGAGAATGCCAGGCGTCCGGAGCCGAAAGACGCCACCGAGATCATGCGTGAAGCGATGGTGACATCGGCGCTGGAATCGGCAGCGCAGGCCGAGCAACTCGGGCTTGCCGGCGACCGCATCATTCTGTCGTGCAAGGTATCCGGCGTGCAGGACCTGATCGCAATTTATCGCGAGCTGGCGCTACGCTGCGACTATCCGCTGCATCTGGGCTTGACCGAAGCGGGCATGGGCAGCAAGGGCATCGTGGCATCGACGGCGGCGCTCAGCGTGCTGCTGCAGGAAGGAATCGGCGACACCATCCGCGTGTCGCTGACGCCCGAGCCCAACGGTGACCGCACACGCGAAGTGATCGTCGCCCAGGAAATCCTGCAAACCATGGGTCTGCGCGCGTTCACGCCGCTGGTGGCGGCATGCCCCGGTTGTGGGCGAACCACCAGCACGGTGTTCCAGGAACTGGCGCAGGACATCCAGAACTACGTGCGCGAGCGCATGCCGGAATGGCGCCTGGCGCGCGTCGGCGTCGAGAACATGACATTGGCGGTGATGGGCTGCGTGGTGAACGGACCCGGCGAAAGCAAGCACGCCAGCATCGGCATCTCGCTGCCCGGCACCGGTGAAGCGCCGGTGGCACCCGTGTATGTGGACGGCGAGCGCGTCGTCACCCTGCGCGGCGACAACATATCCGCGGAATTCCGTCAGATCGTTGACGACTATGTGTCAAGGAAATATCCGGAAAGAGCGAGTCAATGATCGCGCCCGACACGGAACCACCGTACCTGGTGCCTGCACCAATAGACAAAACATGAGCCAGACACTGCAAGCCGTCCGCGGCATGAATGACATCCTGCCGGTCGACGCCGAACTCTGGGAGCAGTTCGAGGAGTCCGTGCGCGACTGGTTGCGCGCCTACGGCTACCGCCCGATCCGCATGCCCATGGTGGAGCCGACGCCGCTGTTTGCGCGCGCCATCGGGGAGGTTACCGACATCGTCGAAAAGGAGATGTATTCCTTCGAGGATGCCCTGAACGGCGAAAGCCTCACGCTGCGTCCCGAAGGCACGGCATCCTGCGTGCGCGCCGTGCTGCAACACAACCTTCTCTACGACGGCCCCAAGCGCCTGTGGTACATGGGGCCGATGTTCCGCCACGAGCGGCCGCAGAAGGGACGCTATCGTCAGTTTCATCAGGTCGGTGTGGAAGCCATGGGTTTCCCTGGTCCGGACATTGACGCCGAACAGATCGCCATGTGTGCGCGCTTGTGGGATGACCTTGGCCTGGATGGCATCCGCCTCGAAATCAATTCGCTCGGTCAGAGCGAGGAGCGCGCGCGTCATCGCGCCGAGCTGCTGACCTACTTCCAGCAGCACCATGACCAGCTCGATGCCGATGCCTTGCGCCGACTGCACAGCAATCCCCTGCGCATCCTCGACACCAAGAATCCCGCGATGCAGGCGCTGGTCGAGGCGGCGCCGAAGCTGATGGATTACCTCGGCGAGGAATCCCTCAAGCACTTCGAGGGCGTGCAGCAACTGCTCAAGGATGCGGTGATTCCCTATCGCATCAACCCGCGCCTTGTGCGTGGGCTGGATTACTACAACCTCACGGTGTTCGAATGGGTCACCGATCAACTCGGTGCCCAAGGTACCGTCTGTGCCGGCGGCCGCTATGATGGACTGGTGGAGCAACTCGGCGGCAAGCCCGCGCCGGCCTGCGGTTTCGCCATGGGCATCGAGCGCCTGCTGGCCCTGTGGCAGGATCAGGGCCATCGCCATGAAACGCCGGCACCCGACGCTTACCTAGTGCATCAGGGCGAGGCCGCCGGGCGTTTCGCCTTTCGCGTTGCCGAAGCGCTGCGTAGTGCGGGCTTTGCAATCCATCTGCATTGCGGAGGCGGCAGCTTCAAGTCGCAAATGAAAAAGGCCGACGCGTCGGGCGCCCAGATTGCACTGATAGTCGGCGATGACGAGACGGCGGCGAATGCGGTCAGCGTGAAACCCCTGCGCTCGGGCTTCGACCAGCCGGCGGCGCAGGTCCGTGTGAATTTTGATGAACTGGCCGATCATCTCGGCGATATTCTTTTCCCCTTGGAAGACGACAATGGCAACCTATGATCTGGAAGAACAGGAACAGCTCGACGAGCTGAAAACCTGGTGGAAGATGTACGGCAATCTGGTGACCGGCATTCTGGTCGCCGTGGCGCTGGCGGTGGCCGGCTGGCAGGGCTGGAACTGGTGGCAGCGCCAGCAGTCAGCACAGGCCTCGGCCCTGTTTTCCGGGCTGCAAACGGCAGCGGTGCAAAAAGACGCCAAGCGGGCGCGCGAACTGGCCGGCGAGCTGATCGACAAGTATTCCTCCACAGCGTATGCCGGCATGGGCGCGATGATCGCGGCGCGTACGCAGCTTGACGCAGGTGACGCGAAGAACGCCCGCGCCCAATTGGCCTGGGCCGCGGAGAACGCCAGGGATCCGGGTTTGCGTGATTTGGCCCGGCTGCGCCTGGCGGCCGTGATGCTCGACGAGAAAGCCCACGACGAGGCCATGAAGCAGCTTTCCACGGAACCGGCGGCCGCATTTGCGCCGCGCTTCGCCGAATTGCGCGGCGATGTTTTTGCCGCTCAGGGCAAGACCGCCGAGGCACGCAATGCCTACGATGGTGCGCTGGCAAAGTTCGATGCGCTGGCCAAGGATGATGAAGCCCGGCAGCGCAGCGGCTACAAGGAAGTGGTCCAGGCCAAACGCGATGCATTGGGTACACTGGGTACGCCGGGTACGCCGGGAGCGAACAAGTGAAGCAAAAGCCGCTGCCCTTGATTGCGGTGGTTTCAGCGTTGTTGCTGGGGGCCTGCTCGACAGTCGAGAAGCTCAATCCTTTCAGTTCAAGCGCGCCCAAGATCAAGCCCGCGGAGCTGGCCGCAATCCAGTCGACTGCGGAGCTGAAAAGCCTGTGGCAGGCTGGCGTGGGCAGCGCAGGCGAGTTTACGTTTTCGCCCGCTGTAGTCGGTAGCAGCGTGTATGCCTCCGCCCGCGACGGCACCCTGGCCCGTTTCGATGGCGGGCGTCAGGTCTGGCGGATTTCCGCCGGCCAGATCATTTCCGGGGGTGTCGGCAGCGACGGAAAAATGGTGGTGGTAGGTACTCCAAAGGGAGAAGTGCTGGCCTTTGATGCGGGAACCGGACGCGAAATCTGGAAGGCGCGCGTGAGTTCCGAAGTCCTGGCAGCGCCGGCCGTGGCCGACGGACTTGCCGTGGTTCGCTCCGGCGATTCGCGTATCTTCGGTTTCGATGTCGTGGACGGCAAGCGCCGCTGGGTTTATCAACGCAGCACGCCGACGCTGTCCTTGCGGTCGAATGTGGGCGTGGTGCCGGCCGGAAAAGTTACCCTCGCCGGATTTCCCGGCGGCAAGCTGGTTGCCATCGCCAACAACAACGGTGCGGCCGTGTGGGAGGTGACCGTTGCACTGCCCAAGGGCGCGACCGAACTGGAGCGCGTCGCCGATGTCACCAGTTCGCCGGTCGTGAGCGGCGGCAGCGTTTGTGCGGCAGCGTTCCAGGGAAGAGTCGCCTGTTTTGACATCACCAGTGGCAATACGCTCTGGTCGCGCGACATGTCCTCCAGCGCCGGCCTCGATCTGGACAGCCGCTACGCGTATATCGCCGACGACAAAGGCGCCGTGCATGCACTCGATCGCAACAGCGGGGCGAGCGTCTGGAAACAGGACAAGCTGGCCAATCGCGGACTTTCGCGTCCGCTGGCGCTCGGGCCTCACGTCGCGGTAGCAGACTATCAGGGCGTGGTGCATCTGCTGCGCCGCGAGGACGGTGCTTTTGCAGCGCGTGCCACAACCGACGGCAGCGCCGTGCGGGCCGAGCCGACGTTGTTCGGCGCCGGCCTGCTGGTGCAGACTGCAAATGGCGGTCTGCATGCGCTGGAAGCTCGTTAGGCTCTCGATTGTCCACCATGCGCATCAAGCTCTGGAATCCGGCGGCGCCGGCTTAGGATGAAGCCTACTCTCGTGATTGTCGGCCGGCCGAATGTCGGCAAGTCGACCCTGTTCAACCGCCTCACGCGCTCGCGCGACGCACTGGTGGCCGATCAGCCGGGGCTGACCCGGGATCGCCATTACGGTCATGGCCGGCTGGGAAACAAGCCCTATCTGGTGGTGGATACCGGCGGCTTCGAGCCGCAGGCCAAGGAAGGCATCGTCAAGGAAATGGCGCTGCAGGCCGAGGCCGCGATCGCCGAGGCCGATGTGCTGATTTTTGTGGTCGACGTACGCACCGGCCTGACCTCGCAGGACAAGGTGATTGCCGATCTGCTGCGCCGGAGCGGACGTCCGCTGTTGCTCGCGGCGAACAAGGGCGAAGGCATGGATCGAGCGGTGGTCGCCGCCGAGTTCTACGAGCTTGGCTGCGGCGCTCCCTGCGTGATTTCCTCGGCCCATGGCGAAGGCGTGCGCGAACTGGTCGAGCTTGCGCTGGCGCCGTTTCCCGATGAGGGCGACTCGGACGAAGAGTCGGGCGGTCCCCGGGTGGCCATCGCCGGCCGGCCGAATGTCGGCAAAAGCACGTTGATCAATACGCTGCTCGGCGAAGAGCGCGTAATCGCCTTCGACATGCCCGGCACCACCCGCGACGCCATCGAGGTTCCCTTCGAGCGCAACGGTCGTGCCTACACCCTGATCGACACGGCCGGCCTGCGGCGCAAGGGGCGGGTATTCGAGACCATCGAGAAGTTCTCGGTGATCAAGACACTGCAGGCGGTCGAGGAAGCCAATGTGGTGGTGTTGATGGTCGATGCCACCCAGGAGATTTCCGACCAGGATGCGCACATCGCCGGTTTCATCATCGAGGCTGGGCGGGCGCTGGTGGTTGCGGTGAACAAATGGGATGCGGTGGATGACTACCGCCGCGAGCAGATCAAGCTGGACATCACGCGCAAGCTGAACTTCCTCGGCTTTGCCAGCGTCCATTACGTTTCCGCGCTGAAAGGGCAGGGCATTGCCGGAATCCTGTCATCGGTCGACAAGGCCTACGCCGCGGCGATGGCCAAGATGTCCACCCCGAAGCTGACCAGGGTGCTGATTGCCGCCCAGGAAAAACAGACGCCACCGCGTCATGGAGCGTTCCGTCCCAAGCTTCGATATGCCCACCAAGGCGGCAGCAATCCGCCGATCATCGTGATCCACGGCAATGCGCTGGAGCACATTCCGGCGTCGTATACCCGCTTTCTGGAGCGCTATTTCCTTGAGGCCTTCAAGCTGCAGGGCACGCCGTTGCGCATTCAATACAAGACCACCACGAATCCCTACGCCAGTGAAGGTCGGCCGGCAAAGCAGAAACTCCGCCGCGAAAAGTGAAAGTCGGCGCTGGTGGCACGGCGAACCAAAATCGATTACAGTATTTGACTCAAGAAACCAGCAGTTCTAAAAGGATCACCAACATGAGTAATAAAGGGCAAATGCTACAAGACCCGTTTCTGAACACCTTGCGTCGCGAACACGTTCCGGTTTCCATCTACCTGGTCAATGGCATCAAGTTGCAGGGCCAGATCGAATCCTTCGACCAGTATGTCGTTCTGCTCAAGAACACGGTGACGCAGATGGTGTACAAGCACGCCATTTCAACCGTGGTTCCTGCCCGCCCCGTCAATTTCGCCCAGGAAGCCGAAGCCGATTGATCGCTTCATCGTGTCGCTGGCGATTGCCGTGAGGGCATCGCCCTGATGTTTGAGCGTCCTGCCAGCGGCGAGAATGCAGTTCTGGTCCAACTCGATTTCGGCGAAGGCGACTTCGCCGAGCGGCTTTCAGAGTTAAATCTGTTGGTCGGCAGCGCAGGTGCGCGTTCGCTGGCCGTAATCTCCGGCAAGCGCGCGAGACCTGACCCCGCGCTCTTTGCGGGGAAGGGCAAAATCACCGAAATCGGCGATGCCGTTCGACTTCACGAGGCCGACGTCGTAATTTTCAATCACGAGCTTTCCCCGGGCCAGCAGCGCAATCTCGAACGTACCCTGGAGTGCCGCGTGGTCGACCGCAGCAGCCTGATTCTGGATATCTTCGCCCTGCGCGCCAAAAGCCACGAAGGCAAACTCCAGGTCGAACTTGCCCAACTTCAACATCTTGCTACCCGGCTGGTGCGCGGCTGGACTCACCTCGAGCGACAGAAGGGCGGTATCGGCCTGCGTGGGCCCGGTGAAAAGCAACTCGAAACCGACCGTCGTCTGCTGGGCAAGCGAGTCTCGTTACTCAAGGATCGACTGAAGCAACTGGAGCGCCAACGCAAAGTACGCCGGCGCGCGCGCACCCGCGGCGAAGTGCTGGCGATCTCGCTGGTCGGCTATACCAACACGGGCAAGAGCACCCTGTTCAACGCATTGACCAGGGCCGGCGCGTATGCCGCCGACCAGTTGTTCGCCACGCTGGATACGACGTCGCGCCGGCTATTCATAGAGGGTGCCGGGCCGATTGTTCTGTCGGATACGGTCGGCTTCATTCGCAATTTGCCGCATGCCCTGGTTGCGGCATTTCAGGCCACTCTGGAAGAAACAGCGCAAGCCGATTTGCTGCTGCACGTGGTTGATTCCGCCAGTCCCGACCGCGACCAGCAGATTCAGGCGGTAGGCGCAGTATTGACTGAAATCGGTGCGCTCGAGGTGCCACAGATCATGGTGTGGAACAAGATCGACCTGACCGCGGCCAGCGCCGCAATCGAGCGTGACGACTGTGGTAACATTTCCGCCGTTCGACTCAGCGCCCGCAGCGGAGCAGGGCTGTCCATGCTGCGCGAGGCTTTGGCCGAGGTGGCAAGCCGGCATCATGATCTTGCCACTGCCGCAGCCTGAGTATCCTCTTACTGTTTTTCCTTCTTCCACTACCCAAACCATACACACGTGATAGCCGGAATCCTCATGTCTCTCAACGACCACGGCTGGGGCAATCAGCCCGGTGGCGGCAAGCGCGGTGGCGGCAACCAAGGCCCTCCCGATCTCGAAGAACTCTGGCGCGATTTCAATCGCCGCCTGTCCGGCTTGTTCGGTAACAAGGGTCGTGGCGGTGACGGCGGCGGTGACGACGCGGGAAACCGCATGCCCTCGATCAGCCCGAAACAGTTTGGCGGCGGCATCGGCATCATCCTGATGCTGGTGGCGGTGGTCTGGCTGGGCAGCAGCTTCTACATTGTCGATGCCTCGCAGCGTGGTGTGGTTCTGCAATTCGGCCGCTTCAAGGAAACTACCGAACCAGGTCTGCGCTGGCGTTTGCCGTGGCCGATCCAGACCAATGAAATCGTCAACGTCACGGGTGTACGCACGGTCGAAGTCGGCTATCGCGGCTCGGACAAGAACAAGGTACTCAAAGAGGCCCTGATGCTGACCGACGACGAGAACATCGTCAATGTCCAGTTCGCCGTACAGTACCTTCTGTCCGATCCGCAGGCCTACCTGTTCAACAACCGCCATCCTGATGATGGAGTCATGCAGGCGGCGGAAACCGCGATTCGCGAAGTGGTCGGCAAGAACAAGATGGACTTTGTGCTCTACGAAGGGCGCGACCAGATCGCCGCAAATACTCAGAAACTGATCCAGGAAATCCTCGATCGCTACAAGACCGGCATCCTGGTTCGCTCCGTAAATATGCAGAGCACCCAGCCGCCGGAGCAGGTGCAGGCTGCCTTCGATGACGCCGTCAAAGCGGGACAGGATCGCGAGCGACAGAAGAATGAAGGCCAGGCCTACGCCAACGACGTAATTCCGCGCGCGCGCGGTGCGGCGTCGCGACTGATGGAGGAAGCCACCGGCTACCGGCAACGCATCATCGTCACGGCCGAGGGCGATGCATCGCGCTTCAAGCAGATCCTTGCCGAATACAGCAAGGCGCCGGAAGTAACGCGCAGCCGCATGTATCTGGAAACCGTACAACAGGTCTACGCCAATACCAGCAAGGTGATGATGGACTCCAAGGGATCCGGCAACCTGCTCTACCTTCCTCTCGACAAACTGATGCAGGTGACAGGTACTGCAACTGCCGCACCGGCGACGGTCGAGGTAGCCCCCGTACCACGCGTGAATCCGGGAGCGGCGGTAGCCACGCCCGATGCTCCGCCACAGACGGAGCGCACCGCGCCGGGTGATGCGGGCGCGCGCGGCAACCTTGGCTCGCGTCAACGGGGAGAACGTTGATGCAGCGCCATCTGTCTTTCATTGCTTCATTCATCTTAGGCCTGCTTGCGCTGTTCGCCATGACGATCTTCACGGTCGATCAGCGGCAGTTCGCCATCATTTTTCAGCTTGGCGAAATCAAGGAAGTCGTTTCCGAACCCGGTCTGGCATTCAAGTGGCCGTTGATCCAGAACGTGCGAATTTTCGACAAGCGCATCCTGACACTCGACGCCCCCGAGCCGGAGCGGTTTCTGACCGCCGAAAAGAAGCCGGTGCTGGTGGATTCCTTTGTCAAATGGCGCATCAACGACGTCAAGCTTTACTACGTTTCGGTCGGTGGCGATGAGACTCTTGCCAAAACGCGACTGTCGCAGACCGTCAATGCGGGCTTGCGCGAAGAGTTTGGCCGGCGCACGGTGCATGACGTTGTCTCCGGCGCGCGCGACGACATCATGGTCGTGGTTAAGAAGAAAGCCGACGCAGAGATGCGTGCGATCGGTGTCGAAATTGTTGACGTGCGACTGAAGCGGGTCGACCTGCCGCCGGAAGTCTCCGAGTCGGTATATCGCCGCATGGAAACCGAGCGCAAGCGAGTGGCCAGCGAGTTGCGCGCCGAGGGCGCCGCGGAAGCCGAGAAAATCAGGGCCAATGCCGACCGGCAACGCGAGGTGATCCTCGCCGAGGCCTATCGCGATGCGCAGAAGATCAAGGGCGAGGGCGATGCCAAGGCAGCGGGAATTTACGGCCGTGCTTTCGGCGAGAATGCCGAGTTCTACGCCTTCTATCGCAGCCTCGAAGCCTATCGCGGCAGCTTCAGGAACAAGAGCGACCTCATGGTTATCGAACCCAATTCCGAGTTCTTCAAGTACCTGAAGAACAGCGGCAAGGGCAAGTAATTCGGGTCGGTACCGGTTTGAGATGCTCAATATCCTGCTGCTGGCTTTTGCCCTGATGCTGGTGATCGAAGGTCTCTTGCCTTTTCTCGCACCGCGAGTGTGGCGGGAAACCTTTCGTCGCGTGACTGAACTGAGCGACGGGCAGATCCGCTTCATCGGCCTGTCGTCGATGTTGGTCGGCGTCGTGCTGCTGACGGTATTCCGCTAGTCATCATGGCAAATCAGCGCTGGCTCCTGCCTGAAGCGATTGAAGACGTTCTCCCTCGCGATGCGACCCGCGTTGAGTTCCTGCGGCGCAGGCTGCTCGACGAATTTTCCCGGCACGGCTATGAGTTCGTCATTCCACCGCTGCTTGAGTATGTCGAGTCATTGCTGACTGATAGCGGCCACGACCTCGACTTGCGCACCTTCAAGCTGGTCGATCAACTCTCGGGTCGCAGCATGGGCGTGCGCGCCGACATTACGCCGCAAGTCGCGCGCATCGACGCCCATCTGCTCAACCGCAAGGGGGTCACGCGGCTATGCTATTGCGGCAGTGTGCTGCACACCCTGCCAGCTGGTTTCAACGCCACACGCGAGCCCCTGCAAATCGGTGCTGAACTCTACGGTCATGCCGGACTTGAGGCTGATATCGAGGTGATTCGCCTGCTGGCGGCGTCACTTGGCCTCTGCAAGCTTGCAGCATCGCGTTTCGACCTTGGTCATGTCGCCGTCTTTCGCGCCCTCGCCAAACACGCCGGCTTGGTGCCGGAGGCGGAAGAGGAACTGTTCGGCGCGCTGCAAGGCAAGGACGTGCCGACCGTGCGCGAACTGGTGGCAGGCATTGGCGATCCCATCCGTTCGGCGCTGCTGGCGCTCCCTGAACTCTATGGCGACCGGCGGGTCCTTGACCGTGCGGCGCAAGTTCTGCCCGCGCTGCCCGAAATCGATGCAGCACTGTCCGATCTGCAACGTCTTGCGGACGCCCTGGTCGACTTGCCCATGAGCTTTGATCTGTCCGATTTGCGGGGCTATCACTATCACAGCGGTGTTGCGTTTGCGGCTTATTGCGCGGGAAGCCCTGGAGCCATAGCGCTGGGCGGTCGCTATGACAATTTCGGTCGGGTGTATGGCCGCGCCCGTGCGGCCACCGGCTTTTCCATGGACTTGCGCGAATTGGCGCGGCTGTCGCCCGACGACGGCGCGGCGCGCGGTGCGATTGCGGCGCCATGGCCCGAAGACGACGCCTTGCATGCCGAGGCGGCGCGCCTGCGGGCACGGGGCGAGCGCGTGGTGCTGGCCTTGCCGGGCCACGAAGGCACCTGGCGCGAAGCCGGCTGCGACCGAATTCTGGTGCGCAGCGGCAACAACTGGATCGTTGAATCTCTGAAGGAAGACTGAAATGGCAAAGAACGTCGTGGTCGTCGGCACCCAGTGGGGCGACGAGGGCAAAGGCAAGATCGTCGACTGGCTGACGGATCACTCGCAAGGCGTGGTGCGCTTCCAGGGGGGGCACAATGCCGGCCACACGCTGGTCATCGGCGGCAAGAAGACGGTGTTGCATCTGGTGCCCTCCGGCATCCTGCGCGATGGTGTCACCTGCTATATCGGCAACGGCGTCGTGTTGTCGCCCGAAGCCCTGATGAAGGAACTCGACGAGTTGCAGGCGGCCGGCATCGATGCCGAGGCGCGGCTCAAGATTTCCGAGGCCTGCCCGCTGATCCTGCCCTACCATCAGGCAATGGATGTCGCCCGTGAAGTCGCGCGTGGCAGCAACAAGATCGGCACCACCGGGCGCGGCATTGGCCCTGCCTACGAGGACAAGGTGGCGCGGCGCGGTTTGCGCCTGCAGGACTTGACCAAGCCCAAGCGTTTCGCCGAGCGGCTGGGCGAGATCCTCGAGTACCACAACTTCGTGCTGAAGAATTATCACGGCGCGCAGCCGGTCGATTTTCAGCAGGTCTACGACGGTGCCATGGCCATTGCTCCGCGCCTGACCCGGATGATTGCCGACGTGCCGCGTGCGCTCTACGACGCCCACCGCGGCGGCGCCAACCTGTTGTTCGAGGGTGCCCAGGGTACCCTGCTCGATATTGATCACGGCACCTATCCCTTCGTTACCTCATCCAACTGCGTCGCCGGTGCGGCAGCCGCGGGCGCAGGCGTCGGGCCGGGCATGCTGCACTACATCCTTGGCATCACCAAGGCCTACACCACGCGCGTTGGCGGCGGTCCCTTCCCGACCGAGTTGTACGACGCACTGGACAAGCAGGACCCGGTCGGCAAGCACATGGCCACCAAGGGTCACGAATTCGGCGCCACCACCGGGCGTGCCCGGCGCTGCGGCTGGTTCGACGCCGCCGCATTGAAGCGGGCGATCCAGATCAATGGCATCTCGGGGTTGTGCATCACCAAACTTGACGTGCTCGATGGGGTCGAGGAACTGAAGATATGCACTGGCTATCGCATCAATGGCGGCATTTCCGACATCCTGCCGGTGGGTGCGGATGATCTGGCGTGCTGCGAGCCCATCTACGAGTCGCTGCCGGGCTGGAAGGGCAGTACTGTGGGGGTCAAGTCGCTCGACGGCCTGCCGGTCGAGGCGCGCGCCTACATCAAGCGCATGGAGCAGCTTTGCGACGTACCGGTGGACATGATTTCCACCGGTCCCGATCGCGAAGAAACCATCGTTCTGCGACATCCGTTCGAGTAATAACGCCGCGCAAAAAGAAAAGGCCGTCAGGAGAAATCCTGGCGGCCCTTGCTCTTTTCCATTTCACGTAACATGCTTGGTGCCCAGGAAGGGACTCGAACCCCCACGCCTCGCAGCGCTAGTACCTGAAACTAGTGCGTCTACCAATTCCGCCACCTGGGCAGGCGCGAAACGAGGCGCGAATTCTAAAGGAAAAACCCAGATTGTCAAACAAGTCGCATAACACCCACAAGCTTTCAAAAATTCGTCGCGCCGATCCGCAGTTCGAGCGCGAAAAGGCCAAGTACGAGCATCCCCTGCCGAGCCGCGAATACATCCTGCAGGCGCTGTCCGGACAGGGGGCGCCGCTGGAGTTCGGGCGCCTGGCTGAACTGCTGGATGTTCAGCCGTTCGAGGTGGAATCCTTCCAGCGCCGGCTGGGGGCCATGGCGCGCGAAGCGCAATTGATGCAGAACCGGCGCGGCGACTGGCTGATTCCGGACAAGGCGGATCTGGTCCGCGGTCGCATTGCGGGTCATGCGGATGGTTTTGGTTTCCTGATTCCCGACGAAGGCGGTGCCGACCTTTTTCTTTCGGCCAAGGAAATGGACAAGGTGCTGCATGGCGACAAGGCCATCGCCCGTGTCATCGGTGTCGACCGCAAGGGGCGGCCCGAGGGCAAGATCGTTGAGGTCACCGAGCGCGCAAACCGCTTCGTGGTCGGGCGGGTGGTCGAGGAGCATGGCGTGCGCTTTGTCGCCGCCGAGAACAAACGAATCAGCCAGGATATTTTGCTGGCGCCACCCGAGAAGGGCGCCAGGAAGGCGCTCAAGGCGCAGTCCGGGCAGGTGGTGATGATTGAACTCATCGAGCAGCCGAGCAAGCATTCACAGCCTATCGGTCGCCTGGTCGAAGTGCTCGGCAACTATGCCGACCCGGGCATGGAAATAGAGATTGCGCTGCGGAAGCATGAACTGCCCTACGAGTTTTCGACGGCGGCGCTGGCCGAAACCAGGAAGTTGCCTGACGTTGTGCGCAAGTCGGACTGGAAGGACCGCGAAGACATCACCGGCCTGCCCCTGGTGACCATCGATGGCGAGACGGCCAGGGATTTCGATGACGCGGTGTTTTGCGAACGCAAGGGCAAGGGCTTTCGCCTCATCGTGGCGATTGCCGATGTTTCGCACTATGTGACAGCGGGCGGAGCGCTGGACGCCGATGCCTATGCACGGGGCAACTCAGTGTATTTCCCGCGGCGGGTGATTCCGATGCTGCCGGAGAAGATTTCAAACGGCTTGTGCTCGCTGAATCCGAAGGTGGAACGGCTGTGCATGGTGTGCGACATGGAGATTGCCGGTACCGGAGCGATCCGGCGCTACAGGTTCTATCCGGCGGTGATGTTCTCGCATGCGCGCTTGACGTATGAACAGGTTGCGGCAGCTCTTTACGAGAAGAATCCGGACGTGCGTGCCGGTCTTGAGCCCTTGTTGCCCCATCTGGAGGCGCTGGACGCGCTGTATCGGCAACTCGCCAAGGAACGTGTCAAACGGGGCGCGATCGATTTCGAAACCGTCGAAACGCGCATGGTCTTCGACGACCACGGCAAGATCGCGCGTATCGAGCCCTATGAGCGCAACGATGCGCATCGACTGATCGAGGAATGCATGCTGGCGGCCAATGTCTGCGCTTCCGAGTTCCTGCGCGAACGCGAGCATCCGTCCCTGTATCGCGTGCATGAAGGCCCGACGCCCGAGCGCCTGGTGAAGCTGCGCGATTTCCTCGGTACCTTCGGTTTCCAGCTGGGCGGTGGCGACACGCCGAAGGCCCAGGACTACGCCAAGCTGCTGGAAAAGATCGGCCAGCGACCGGACCGACAGCTGCTGCAAACCGTGATGTTGCGGTCGCTGCGGCAGGCCATCTACAGTCCGGACAATGTCGGGCACTTCGGCCTGGCCTACGAGAGCTATACGCACTTCACCTCGCCGATCCGCCGCTATCCCGATCTTCTGGTGCATCGCGCGATAAAGTCGGCGCTGGCGGGACGGCGCTACGAGCCGGCGGGAGGGGAAAATGCGTGGGAAGAAGTCGGCCTGCAATGTTCCAAGACCGAGCGCCGGGCTGACGAGGCCACGCGCGATGTCGAGGACTGGCTCAAGTGCTTTTACATGAAGGACCGGGTTGGCGAAATCTTCGAAGGCAGCATTTCCTCGGTGGTGCCGTTCGGCATTTTTGTTGCACTGGACGGCGTGTTCGTCGAGGGATTGGTGCATGTGTCCGAACTTGGCCACGACTATTTCCATTTTGACGAGAAGTCGCACGCCATGGTCGGCGAGCGCAGCGGTCGACGCTTCCGTCTTTCCGATCGGGTCCGCGTGCAATTGACCCGGGTGGATATGGAAGCCAACAAGATCGATTTCCGCCTTGCCGACGCCTTGCCGGCGCCCGGAAAGAAGCGGCATTGACCCGGGCGATGTTCCGCCCAACAAAAAACCCGCCATTGGCGGGTTTTTTGTTGGGGAAGCGCCGAATTACTTCAGCTTCACTTCCTTGTAGGCGACGTGCTTGCGCGCCTTGGGGTCGTACTTCAGGAATTCCAGCTTTTCAGGCGTGGTTTTCTTGTTCTTCGTGGTCGTATAGAAATGTCCCGTGCCGGCTGTGGATTCCAGCTTGATTTTTTCGCGTCCGCCTTTGGCCATGATGCTTTCTCCTGTTAGACGCGCTCGCCGCGCTCACGCAGCTCGGCGAGGACAACGTCGATGCCCTTCTTGTCGATGGTGCGCAGACCGGCGTTGGACACGCGCAGGCTGACCCAGCGGTTTTCGGTTTCGATCCAGAAGCGGCGGCTGTGCAGGTTAGGCAGAAAGCGACGCTTGGTCTTATTGTTGGCGTGGGACACGTTGTTCCCCACCATCGGGGCCTTGCCCGTCACTTGACAAACGCGAGACATGTGATGCTCCTGAATGCTGATTTAGCAAAGCGCGCTAGTTTACCAAACAATCACCCGAAAACTCAATCCTTTTGTCAAATCAATCCTCGTTCAGCGAAGGACAGGGGATTCGCGCCGCCGGTGACGATGAAATGATCCAGCAGCTTTACGTCGATCAGCGCCAGAGCCTGCTTCAGTGATGAAGTGAGTACTTCGTCGGCGCGGGAAGGCTCGGCGAGGCCGGAGGGGTGGTTGTGGGCAAGGATCACGGCGCCGGCATTGTGTGCCAAGGCACGCTTGACGACTTCGCGCGGATAGACGCTGGTTTGTGTCAGCGTGCCGCGAAAGAGCTCTTCGCTGGCGATCAGCCGGTTCTGGGCATCCAGCCACAAAGCGACGAAGACCTCATGCTGCAGGCTGCCCAGCGACAGGCGCAGCCAGTCGCGGACTGCTTGTGGCGAGGCCAGGGCGTCCTTGATCCTGAGCGATCCGGCGAGCGCGCGGCGCGCCAGTTCCAGCGTTGCGGCGAGTTGGGCGGCCTTGGCGGGGCCGATGCCTGGAAGACGGGCGAGATCCTTGGTGCTGGCGGCAGCAAGGCGTGCCAGGTCGCCATTGAAGCTGGCCAGCAGTTCGCGGGCCAGGTCGACCGCGCTTTTGCCGCGGACACCGACGCGCAGAAATATCGCCAGCAGTTCTGCGTCCGACAGGGCCGCCGCGCCTTGCTGGGCCAGTCGCTCACGCGGGCGCTCCGCGACGGGCCAATCGCATATGGCCATGGTTTAGAATCCCCGCTTGAGTGCCGATTGGCGGGATTTTAATGTCATGAATGAATTTCAGGGCAAACGTATCGTGTTGGGCGTGACCGGTGGCGTGGCGGCCTACAAGGCCGCTGAACTGGTGCGCCTGCTGGTCAAGGCTGGTGCGGAAGTCGATGTCGCCCTGACGGCGGCAGGCGCGCAGTTCGTCGGCGCGGCCACGTTTCAGGCACTCACCGGCCGCCGCGTATGGCAGGCGCTGTGGGACGAGCGCATGGATAACGGCATGGCGCACATCGATCTCACGCGCGGCGCGGCGGCACTTTTGGTAGCACCGGCGACGGCGGACTTTCTCGCCAAGCTGGCGCACGGCTTCGCCGATGACTTGTTGTCCACGCTTTGTCTGGCGCGCGATTGTCCGTTGCTGGTGGCCCCGGCCATGAACCGGCAAATGTGGGAGAACCCGGCCACGCAACGCAATGTCGCGCAGCTGCATACCGATGGCGTGAGCATCCTCGGCCCCGCTTACGGTGATCAAGCATGCGGTGAAACAGGCGCGGGACGCATGCTGGAACCGGGCGAACTGTTCGATGATCTTCATGCCTCCCTGCAAGCCAAGCCTCTCGCCGGCAAGCGTGTCTTGCTGACTGCCGGGCCAACCTTCGAAGCGCTTGATCCGGTGCGCGGCCTCACCAACTCAAGCTCGGGCAAGATGGGGTTTTCCCTGGCGCGGGCGTGTGCGGAGGCGGGTGCAGAGGTGACGCTGGTTGCAGGCCCGGTTGCGCTCCCCACGCCGCGCGGTGTGCGGCGTGTGGATGTGCAGAGCGCCCTGCAGATGCAGGAGGCGGTGATGCAGGCTTTGCCGGGGCAGAGCGTGTTCATCGGCGTTGCGGCAGTGGCTGACTACCGGCCACGGCAGGCCGCGGCGCACAAGATCAAGAAGGGTCCCGCCAGCCTTACTCTGGAACTCGAAGCCAATCCTGACATCCTTGCCGAAGTGGCGGCGCGGCCCGATGCGCCGTTTTGTGTCGGTTTTGCAGCCGAGAGCCGGGATCTCGCCTCCTACGCAGAAGGCAAACGCATCACCAAAAATCTAGGGCTGGTGGTCGGCAATCTGGTCCAGGACGGGTTGGGCGGCGATACCAACACGGTGACCCTGTTCGACGCGGCCGGCGTGCATGTCCTGCCGCTTGCGGACAAGTTCGAGGTGGCGCGCGGCATCGTTGCACACATCGCCAGCATGATAGGAAAGTCGCATGGCCAGCATTGACCTCAAGATACTCGATGCCCGTCTGAAGGACGATCGATACGCTCCGCAGTATGCGACTCCGGGATCGGCTGGGATCGACCTGCGCGCCTGCATCGAAATGGCGATCAAGATTCATCCGGGCGAGACGATTCTGGTTCCGACCGGCATTGCGATCCATCTGTGCGATCCGGGGCTGGCGGCAATGATCCTGCCGCGCTCTGGTCTGGGCCACAAGCACGGGATCGTTCTTGGCAATCTGGTGGGACTGATCGACTCCGATTACCAGGGCGAGCTGTTCGTCTCGACCTGGAACCGCGGCCACGATACCTTCACCCTGAATCCGCTTGACCGTCTGGCACAGTTGGTGGTGGTGCCGGTAGTGCAGGTGGCGTTCAATGTGGTGGATGAATTCCCTGTCAGCGAACGCGGTGCCGGCGGCTTCGGCAGCACGGGTGTTTCCGGATAGGTACGCTGTGGCGCAAGGTGCGACGTCCATGAAGACATTGTTCCGCGCCTTGTCGGTTGCGAGTGTCTGCATGATTTCCTTGTTCGCCGCGGCGGCTCCGCCGGACACGGCGACTTCTCCGCGCATCGCCGAGATCATCGCTGCACGCTGTGCGCTATGCCACGGGCCGGATGGCCAAAGCGCCAGTGCGATCTATCCGCGACTGGCCGCCCAGCATCCCGATTACATCATCAAGCAGTTGAAGGATTTTCGTGACGGGCGCCGCAAGAGCGACACCATGACGGACATGACGAAAGACCTGAAGGACGACGAGATCGCTGGTCTGGCGGCATATTTCGCGAGCAAGAAGGCAGCTGCCCGTCAGCCGGGAGACGTCGACTTTGCGGGTGTCGGCAGGTTTATCTTTCAGCGTGGCAATCCCTACTCAGGCGTCCCGGCCTGTACATCGTGTCACGGTGTCAATGGGCACGGAACGCAGCAGTTGCCCCGCCTGGCCGGGCAGCATCCGGCTTACCTTGAAATCCAGCTGAAGGAATTCACCAAGCGGGAGCGGACCAACGACAATGCCGTGATGCACACGGTCGCCTCCAAGCTGACCGAACTGGAGACACGCGCCGTGGCCATCTTTATTGGCGGACTGCAATAGGGTAAATCGCCGTATCGGACTCTGTCTGCCGGGGATTCCGCTTCGCGGGCCGGCAAGCGCCGACTTTTTTGGTGGGCGCAAAAAAGACAAACCCCGCCGCGGCGGGGTTTGTCTTTTGAAGCTAGACGCAGCAATCAGGTCGACATTTCGGTGAGGATGTTCTTCAGCCAGCTCTCGGCGTAGATGGCTTCCGCTTCGGAGAGATCAGGAGAAACCGCGACCGATCCGGGCACTCCTTCGATCACCTGCTTCTCCGCATTCACCTTGTAGACGCCGGTCACGCTGACGGCTTCCTTGGCGGACAGGTAGCTGTAGCAGGTGTTGATGGCGGACAGTTCGGTGATCTCCTTGCCGTTCATCAGCGCCACGATGTTGGTGGCACAGACCTTGGCTTCCGAGTTCGCCGAGTAGCCGGACTTCGGCATGGCGCCGGCGATCGAGGAATCGCCGATGACATGGATGTCCTTGTGCAGCTTGGACTCGAAGGTCGTCGGATTGACCGGACACCACTTCTTGTCCTCACCCACCAGGCCGGCGACGTGAGCGATATGGCCGGCTTTCTGGGCTGGAATCAGGTTGATGACATCGCCCTTGACCTCTTCGAGACCTTCGATCAGCACGGCCATGTTCTTGACGTCGATTTCCGTGACCTTCTTGGCGGGGCGGTAATCGATGATGCTCTCGTAGTGCTTCTTCCAGCCCTTGAGGAACAGGCCCTTCTTGGAGACGATGTCCGGGTTGGCGTCGAGCACGATGACCTTGGAGCCGGGCTTGTGCTGCTTCAGGTACATCGCGATCATGCTGGCCCGCTCGTAGGGTCCGGGCGGGCAGCGGAAGGGCGCCAGCGGGATGGAGATGATGACGTTGCCGCCGGGTTTCATCGCTTCCAGCTGCTTGCGCAGGAGGATGGTCTGCGGCCCAGCCTTCCAGGCGTGGGGCATGATGTCCGGCGTCGATGCGTCGTAGCCCTTGATCTCGTCGGTGCGGAACTCGATGCCCGGAGAGACCACGAGGCGGTCATAGGCGAGCGTTCCCTTGGATGTCGTGACCGACTTCGCCGCCGGATCGATGCCGGTGACCTCGGCCTGGACGACCTTGATGCCATGATTCGCGGCGAGCTTGTCGTACTTGATGGTCAGCGGCGCCAGGTCCTTCATGAGGCCGCCGAGGTAGAGGTTGGAGAAGGGGCACGATACGAAATGATCGTTGCGCTCGATCAATACCACCTCGATGCTCTTGTCCATCATGCGGATGTACTTGGCGGCGATCGTGCCGCCGTAGCCGCCGCCGATCACGACGACGCGCTTGCCCGACTTGGGCATCAGTTCGGCGGCGCGGCCGATCATCGGCAGGGCCGCGGCCCCCGTGGCGCCTGCGCTCACACCCACCAACTTCAGAAAACTTCTGCGATCCAGTGTCATGTCATGTTCTCCCTTATTTCACGCTGGCGTAGAAGTGAAGCAGAGCTTCCAGGTCGGCGGCCGACAGCGGCTTGACCTTTTCCGCCATCTTTTCCGGCATCTTGCGCTTGCCGGACTGGTAGTCCGCCATCTGCATTTGCATGTACGGCAGCCACTGGCTGGCCATGACCGGCGTGTCGTCCTTGCCTTCCTTGCCGTCCTCGATGTGGCAGCGGCCGCAGTTCGATTCCTGCAGGCTGGCGCCCTTGGCGATCTTCGCCTTGTCGAGCGTCTGGGTCGTGACGTGGAGCTTCTGCTTGGAGAAGAACTCGCCCATGGCGTCAAAGTCGGCGTCGGTATAACCCTTTGCCAGGCGTCCCATGACCGTCGCGGGACGCTCGCCGCTCTTGAACTTTTTCATTGCCTCGACGATGGCCGGCTTCGATTGATTGGCCAGACTCGGCATGCTCGGGCCGGCGCTGCCGCCGTTGGTGCCGTGGCATCCCGCGCACGCGTTGGCAAGCATCGCCGCGCTGGGCGGTGCCGCTTGTGCCATCGCGGATACCGCCAGGACGCCGGTAGCCAGCGCCCATTCTCTCCACTTCATCATCATTTTGTCTCCTCTTTGGTGTTGATGATTTTGCTGCTGAAAAAAACGATTTCTCCCTTACTGCTTCTGCACGTCGATATAGTTTTTGACACCCGGATTGGGCTTGTCGAGGCCGAACTGGTAGCCCAGCGAAACGTAGTGGTAGCGGGCGTTGGTGAAGTCCTCGTGAAGCGCGAAGCCGAAGTTATACACCTTATCGGCGGTAATGGCATGGTCTCCCTTGCCACCGCCGGCCAGTGATCGCTCAAAGATGACCACCCACTTGTTGCCTTCCTTCTTGCCTTCGGCCTTGAGATGGCTCTTGCCGCCGTCCATGTGACGCTCGCTGCCAACCCAGCCGTCGACCGGGTTCTGGCCCTTGCCGCTACGGTACTGGATCAGGTCCATGAACTTGCCGCTGGCGAGATCGGCGTCCTTGATGTACTTGGTCTTCTTGTCGTCCTTGGCATCCTTCATGGTGCGCAGGTCGACGTGGCAGGTGGCCCAGCAGCCGTTCTGGTCGCTGCCTTCGACCGTGCCGCCACCGTCGAACATCATGGTGAGTTTGACTTCGTTTTTCGGGTCCAGTTTCTTGTCGCCGTTTTTCGGCGGTACCCATTCGAAGCGGAAGTAGATCTTGCTGCCGTCATGAGTCGTCTGGAAACTCACCGGGATGAAGCCGACCTTTCCGGCGGGGGGATTCGGTTCCATGACGGTCTTCGACACGCCCACCGGCTTACCGGCGACGATCGCGGCACCGACCTCATTGGCATCGCCTTCGTGGCACTTGGCGCACGCGCGTTTCTTTTCAATGATGTCGGAGGCCGAAGAGTGGTCGGCCTTGTTCATCACCCACTCCAGGCCCGCTTGTCCCGGATAGAACACCTTGATCTGGCGACTCGGAACTTTGCTCCAGTCCAAGGCCGTGATCGTGCTGGCGGCGGGTGCGGCGGCGCCGGCGGGTTCTGCCTTTGGCGATGCCTTGGCGGGCTCAGTCGGTGCTGCGGCTACGGCCGTAGCGGGCGGTGGAGCAGCAGGTGCGGCGGCCTCAGGCTTGGGCGCTACAGGAGTTTCGGCTTGAGCCGGCGCGGCAGTGCCAGTGGCTGCTGCGGCAACCGGCGCCGGGCCACCTTCCAGCAGATGGTGTACCGGCTTGTGCGCGATACCCTTGTGGCAATCAATGCAGGTCTTGCCATCCTGAACCGCACCTTCATGCTTGACGGCGGAGCGATCCTTCTGCTTCGTCGTATCCATCTTGTCGAACTTGTGGCAGTTGCGGCATTCCTTGGAATCCGTGTCCTTCATGTGCGCCCACACGCGCTTGGCCATGGTCAGGCGATGCGCCTCGAATTTTTCCGGCGTGTCGATGGTGCCGAGGATTTCGCCGATGACGTCCTTGGAGGCAAAGACTTTCTGCGTCAGCTTGCGCGCGTAGTCGAAGGGTTCCTTGCTGCTGGCGACGTGACAGTCAGCGCAGCCGACGCTGGTGCCGGTGCGGTTACTGTAATGCACCGTCTTCTTGAGTTCCTCATAGGGCGTTTGCATGGTATGGCAGGAGAGGCAGAACTCGGTGCGGTTGGTGTACTCCACGCCGGTATTGAGCAGACCCCAAATACCGATGCCGCCCAATACGCCGATTAGGATCATGCGCAACATCGAGCATTTCGGCGGGTTCCGAAGGCGCTTGAAAAAACCTTCCTTGGGTTGGGCTTTATGAGTTTCGTCTGCCATTGTTCAAATCCAAATTGTTTGTCAGCCGCATTACGGCAAACATCTGATTTTGAGTCAATGGAAATAGCGAAGCATGCGCGACATCGAACCATGTCTGCGAATACCCGGCCTATCTCCTCCACTGCACCGATTGAATAACGTCACTATTGGTTACAGGGAGATTATTGCAGGCCGTGCCTGCGTGAGCGAGCAAAAAAAGTGATTCACCTATCGAGCAAGCCTTTTTTAGACTTTGCTAATGTGCAGCGTCCATCATAGATGGACTGCCCGGAAGAAAAACGGCGCACGGGATGCCCGTGCGCCGCATTGTCGCCGTGTCACCAGCGCCGACTTTTACTCCATCGCTTCATACAGCGGCAGCGTGAGGAACTCGGGATAGTTGTCGGCCAGCGACATTTCTTCGAAGATCTTCGCCGCCTGGTCGTAGGTTTCGGTCTTCTCGCCCTGGGCGGTGACGGTGGCTTTCACCTTCGCCAGTTCCTCGGGGATGATGGCACGCACCATCTCGGCGGTGACCTTGCGGCCATCGTCGAGTTTGCCCTTGGGCGAGACCACCCATTGCCAGACCTGCGAACGGCTGATTTCCGCCGTGGCGGCATCTTCCATCAGGTTGTGGATGGGCACACAGCCATTGCCGGCGAGCCATGAACCCAGGTAATGGATGCCGACGTTGATGTTGTTGCGCACACCCACTTCGGTGATCGGTTGCTCGGGCTGGAAGTTGAGCCAGTCCTTGGGGCCGAAGTTTTCATCGCGCTGCTTTTCCCACTGGTTGGGACGCTCGCCCAGCACCTTCCTGAACTCTTCGGCGGCGATCGGCACCAGTCCGGGGTGCGCCACCCAGCCGCCGTCGAAACCGTCGTTGGCGTCGCGGGTCTTGTCGTGGCGAATGCCGGCCAGGGCCTTCTCGTTGGCTACCGGATCGTTCTTGATCGGGATTAGCGCGCTCATACCGCCCATGGCCGGGGCGCCGCGCTTGTGGCAGGCCTTGACCAGTGCCAATGCGTAGCTGCGCATGAAGGGTACTTCCATGGTGATGGCGCCGCGATTGGCGAGGCAGAAATCCTTGTTGCGCTTGAATTTCTTGATGCAGGAGAAGATGTAGTCCCAGCGTCCCGCGTTGAGCCCGGCGCTGTGCTGGCGCAGTTCGTAAAGGATTTCTTCGAGTTCGAAGGTGGCCAGTATCGTTTCGATCAGCACCGTGCCCTTGATGGTGCCCTGCGGCAGGCCGATCTCGTTTTGCGCCATGACGAAAATGTCGTTCCACAGGCGCGCCTCGAGGTGGCTCTCCATCTTCGGCAGATAGAAGTAAGGGCCGGCGCCACGGGCGAGTTGTTCCTTCGCGTTGTGAAAGAGGAACAGGGCGAAATCGAAGACGCCGCCGGAGACGCGCTGGCCGTCGATCAACACATGCTTTTCGTCCAGGTGCCAGCCGCGCGGACGCACTTGCAACGTGGCAATCTTGTCATTGAGCCTGTATTCCTTGCCGGCCTCGTTCTTGAAGGTGAGCTCGCGACGGATGGCCTTGTAGAGGTTGATCTGGCCCTGGATCAGGTTGTCCCACTTCGGGCTGTTGGAATCCTCGAAGTCGCTCATGTAGCTGTCCGCCCCCGAGTTGTAGGCGTTGATGACCATCTTGGCTTCGACCGGGCCGGTGATCTCGGTATGACGGCGTTCCAGGGCTTTCGGCAGCGGCGCGATCTTCCAGTCGCCTTCGCGAATGTGTTTCGTCTCAGGCAGGAAGTCGGGCATCTCGCCGGCATCGATGCGGGCCTGGCGGGCAACGCGGGTCTTCAGCAGTTCCTTGCGGCGCGGCTCGAAAGCACGGTGCAGTTTGGCGACCAGCGCCAAGGCCTCGGGTGTAAGGATCTTCGCGTAGTCGGCGGTGATGGGGGCGTTGATTTGAACGCCGGCGGGCAGGCTCATGAGGAACTCCTTGGTGTGGGTTGCGACAATGATCGAATTGTATTCTTGCCTGTTTCAGGTTAGAAGCTATGATTCGATCAATTGATTGGTGACAAATAGTATCGAATGGATCAGTTCAAGCAGATTTCTGCCTTTGTTGGCGTCGCAAGTCGCGGCAGCATGTCGGCCACGGCGCGTGCTGAGGGGGTGACCCCGGCCATCATCGGCCGCCGGCTCGATGCGCTGGAAGAGCGCCTCGGGGTCAAACTGCTGTTGCGCACCACGCGGCGGATTTCGCTGACTTTCGAGGGGGCGGCCTTTCTCGAGGATTGCCAGCGGATCCTGCGCGAGTTGGCGGATGCGGAAGGCGCGGTGAGTCTCGGCGGCATTCGTCCCGGAGGACATCTGAAGGTTTCAGCGCCGGCGGGCTTTGGGCGACGTCATGTGGCGCCCCTGCTGACCCGCTTCATCGAGGGCAATCCCGACGTTACCGTGCGGCTCGACTTGTCCGACCGGCTCGTCGACCTGGTCGATGAGAATGTCGATTGCGCCATACGAATCGGCGATCTGGCGGATTCGAGCCTGATCAGCATCCGGCTGGGCGAGATGCAGCGCGTGGTTGTCGCCAGCCCGGACTACCTCGCGAAATTCGCCGTACCGCCAGCGCCGACTTTTCTTGGCGAACACAATTGCCTGTCGCTGCGCCAGCAACGCGGCTGGACCTTGCGCGTGGATGGCGAGGTGCGGGTGGTCAAGGTCAGCGGCAGTCTAGAGTGCAATGACGGCGCCGTGCTGCACGACTGGGCGCTGGCCGGCAAGGGCCTGGCCTGGCGTTCGCTGTGGGAGGTCGGAGCCGACATTGCGGCGGGGCGACTGGTGACGGTACTTGACGAATTCGCCGCACCACCGGTCGGCATCCACGCCGTGGTGCCGCAGCGGCGGCATCTGCCGCTGCGGGTCAGGCTGTTCATCGATCTGCTGAAAGCGACCTGGCGCGATCCGGCTTATTGGGCGATCTGATGCCGGTCAGGCAAAGCTTGCTGCAAGAATCCATCCAGCTGCCGGATCCAGTCATCCCTGTTGAAGATGAAGCCCTCGTTATGGCCACCCTCGATCCCGATGAATTGTTTTGGCGGGCGGGCCGCCTCGAACAGTCGCCGGCCATGGCTGAAAGGAATGATGTCGTCGTTCTTGCTGTGGATCACCAGTAGCGGACAGGCGATCTGCGGCAGTCGCGCCAGCGTCTCATAGCGAATGTTGGCGAGCAGTCGTATCGGCAGCATGGGATACAGATCGGCCCCCATGTCGGGAACCGAGGTGAAGGTCGAGGCCAGCACCAGGGCGCCCGGCCGGTTCCTTGCCGCGAGCCAGGCGGCTACGGCGCCGCCGAGTGATTCGCCAAAGATCACGATGCGGTCCGGAGCAAAGTCGAGTACCTGCGTAGCATAACGCCAGGTGGCTTGGGCATCCAGATAGGTCCCTTGTTCCGTCGGACTTCCGCTGCTGAGACCGTAACCGCGATAGTCAACGATGAAAGTGGCCAGTCCCAGCGCATGGAACATGCGCAGATAGTCGAGCCGGTGGGCAATGTTGCCGGCATTGCCGTGGAAGAAAATGATCAGGCCTCGCGCTTCTGGCTTGGCCGGCACAAACCATCCGTCGAGGGTCTCGCCATCGGTCGTGGCAAGTTTCAGCGGCGAAAATTGCAAACCGACCGTGGCCGGGCTGGCGCGGTAGTCGCGAGACATTTCCGGCAGAAAAACCAGTGACGACTGTTTGAAATAGATCAAGGCCATGAGGCCCAGATACACCAGCAGCGCAATCTTGAGTGCCGACCAGAACATCGAGGAGACCTTCCTGGGGAGCCGGGCGATCATTAATGGGTCAAATCGGAGCGGGTTTTTGCCGGCCAATTATGTGATTACTCTAACCCACATCAAAAAAGCCGCACCGGTTTCCCGGTGCGGCTTTCTGGTGAGCTGCTGCCGTTTGCTGCTTAGTGGAACTGCTCTTCTTCGGTCGAGCCGTGCAGCGCGGTAACGGACGAGGCGCCGCCCTGGATCACCGTGGTGACGTCGTCGAAGTAGCCGACACCAACTTCCTGCTGGTGCGACACGAAGCTGTAGCCCTTGTCGCGCGCGGCAAACTCGGGTTCCTGCACCATGTCGACGTAATGCTTCATGCCTTCGCCGCGGGCGTAGGCGTGGGCGAACTGGAAAGTCTGGAACCAGTTGATGTGGATGCCGGCCAGCGTAATGAACTGATACTTGTAACCCATCGCCGAGAGTTCGTCCTGGAACTTGGCGATCGTCCTGTCGTCCAGGTTCTTCTTCCAGTTGAACGACGGCGAGCAGTTGTAGGCCAGCAGTTTGCCGGGTGACTTGGCCTGAACCGCCTGGGCGAACTCGCGGGCGAAGCCGACGTCCGGCTTGCCGGTCTCGCACCAGACCAGGTCGGCGTAGGGTGCGTAGGCGACGCCGCGGCTGATGGACTGCTCAAGGCCGTTCTTGACGCGGTAGAAGCCTTCCGGGGTGCGCTCTCCGGTGCAGAACGGCTTGTCGTTGTCGTCGTGATCGGAAGTCAGCAGGTTGGCGGCCTCGGCATCGGTGCGGGCCAGGATGAGGGTGGGAACGCCCATCGTATCGGCGGCGAAACGGGCCGAGATCAGCTTCTCGACAGCTTCCTGGGTCGACACAAGAACCTTGCCGCCCATGTGGCCGCACTTCTTGACGGCAGCCAACTGGTCTTCGAAATGCACGGCGGCTGCGCCGGCGGTGATCATGTTCTTCATCAGTTCGAAGGCGTTGAGCACGCCGCCGAAGCCGGCTTCCGCATCGGCCACGATCGGCAGGAAGTAGTCGATGAATTCCTTGTCGCCGGGATTGATGTCGCGCGACCACTGAATCTCGTCGGCGCGCTTGAAGGTGTTGTTGATGCGGCGGACCATGGTCGGCACCGAATCGTAGGCGTACAGCGACTGGTCAGGGTACATGGTCTCGGAGGTGTTGCCGTCGGCGGCGACCTGCCAGCCGGAAAGGTAAACGGCTTCGAGACCGGCCTTCGCCTGCTGCATGGCCTGGCCGGCGGTGATCGCGCCGAAGGAATTCACATAGCCCTTCTTTGCGGCGCCGTTGACCAGCGACCAGAGCTTCTCCGCTCCGCGGTGGGCCAGCGTATGTTCGATGGGGAAGGTGCCACGCAGGCGTACGACATCGTCGGCGCTATATCCGCGCTTGATGCCTTTCCAGCGGGGGTTTTCAGCCCAGTCCTTGGCCAGGGCGGCGGCTTGTGCTTTGCGATCGGTCATGTTCAATCCTCTGAAGGGTCGTTGTCGAATGGGGTGCTCCAAGCGGGAGCAGTGCCGACAGTATAAAGAGGATTTTGCGTTGCAGCAATAGTCTTATATAAGACTTATCGATTTATTTTAATGTTGTTTAACAATGTATTAAGCAATACATTCCGCATTGCGATAAGCATCTCGCGATAATAAAATCACCAATGTTTTGCTGATATATGTCTTATATAAGACGCAGGCTAATGCAAGGCCGAGTTGCTTACAATTACTCCATCCTCGTCAGCATAGAGCCATTCGCCAGGGGTAAAGGTGACTCCACCGAAAGTCACCGGGATGTCCTCATCGCCGACATTCTTCTTTACGGTCTTCATCGGATGGGTGTCGAGCGCAAAGACGCCGATATCCATTTCGCCGATAGCGCGCGCATCCCGAATGCAGCCATAGACGATCACCCCGGCCCAGCCGTTCTTGACCCCCAGTGCCGCGAGTTGATCTCCGACCAGAGCACGGCGGAGGCTGCCGCCGCCATCGATTACAAGAACGCGCCCTTCACCCGGGGAATCGAGCGCCTTGCGGACCAGCGAGTTGTCTTCGAAAAGCTTCAGGGTCGCAATTCGGCCATAAAAGGCCGTACGACCGCCAAAGTTGTTGAACATTGGTTCGACGACGCGAACCTTGTCTTCGTGAGCGTCGCAGAGATCGGTGGTCAGCAAGTCCATGGTTCGATGGCTATGGAAAATCAATAACTCTTGTCACGCAACCCGGTTGCCGGCGTTGACGAGCTTAAATCGCAGAGGCAACGGGCGGAGCGCTGGCCTCTTTTTCGAAGCTGAGCACGACCTTTTCGTGTTCGTCGAGGTCGATCGTGACGCGACCGCCGTGAACCAGTTTGCCGAACAGCAGTTCGTCGGCCAGCGCAGAGCGGACCGTGTCCTGGATCAGGCGCGCCATCGGCCGCGCACCCATCAGGGGGTCGAAGCCCTTTTCCGCCAGCCAGGCGCGCAGCGCGTCGGTGAAGATGGCCTCGACCTTCTTTTCATGCAGTTGGCCTTCGAGTTGCATGAGGAACTTGTCGACCACGCGCAGGATGATTGCTGCATCGAGCGCGCGGAACGAGATGATGGCATCCAGCCGATTGCGGAATTCCGGAGTGAACATGCGCTTGATATCGGCCATTTCATCGCCCTGCCCCTTGTTGGCGGTGAAGCCGATGCTGGTCTTTTGCAGGGCTTCCGCCCCGGCGTTGGTGGTCATGACGATCACCACATTGCGGAAGTCGGCTTTGCGGCCATTGTTGTCCGTCAATGTGCCATGATCCATCACCTGCAGCAGGATATTGAATACCTCGGGGTGCGCCTTCTCGATTTCGTCCAGCAGCAGCACGGCGTGCGGCTTCTTGGTTACCGCCTCGGTGAGCAGCCCGCCCTGGTCAAATCCGACGTAGCCAGGGGGCGCACCAATCAGCCTGCTGACCGCGTGTCGTTCCATGTATTCCGACATGTCGAAGCGGATCAGTTCGATGCCCATGCCGTAGGCCAACTGACGGGCTACCTCGGTCTTGCCTACGCCCGTCGGTCCGGAGAACAGGAAGCAGCCGATAGGTTTTTGCGGATCGCCCAGTCCCGAACGAGACATCTTGATCGCCTTGGCCAGCGCGTCGATGGCCGCCTCCTGGCCGAAAACCATGTTCTTCAGGTCGCGGTCGAGATTCTTCAACGCCGAGCGGTCGTCCGCTGAAACATGCTGCGGCGGTATGCGCGCAATCTTGGCGACGATGTCCTCGATCTCGAGTTTGCCGATGGTTTTCTTCTGCTTTGATTTGGGCAGGATGCGCTGGGCGGCACCGGCCTCGTCGATTACGTCGATCGCCTTGTCGGGCAGATGGCGGTCATTGATGTACTTGGCTGCCAACTCTGCAGCGCTGGAAATTGCGGCGGCGGAATACTTGACGCCGTGATGCTCCTCGAAGCGCGACTTGAGGCCGCGCAGGATCGATACGGTTTCGTCGATCGAAGGTTCATTGACGTCAACCTTCTGAAAGCGGCGCGACAGCGCGTGGTCCTTTTCGAATACCCCTCTAAATTCGGAATAGGTAGTAGCACCGATGCACTTCAGCGCACCGGAAGACAGGGCGGGTTTGAGCAGGTTCGAGGCGTCCATGGTTCCGCCCGAGGCCGCGCCGGCGCCGATCAGCGTGTGAATCTCGTCAATGAACAGAATCGCGTTCGGGTTGTCCGCCAGTTGCTTGAGGACACCCTTCAGACGCTGCTCGAAGTCTCCACGATATTTGGTCCCGGCGAGCAGTGCTCCCATATCCAGGCAGTAGACGGTGGCATTGGCAAGAATCTCGGGTACGCGGCCTTCGACAATATGCAGTGCAAGCCCTTCGGCGATGGCCGTCTTGCCTACCCCGGCTTCGCCGACCAGCAGCGGATTGTTCTTGCGACGGCGGCACAGGGTCTGGATGACCCTCTCCAACTCCTTGTCGCGACCGATCAGCGGGTCGATCTTGCCGGCCAGCGCTGACTGGTTGAGATTCTGCGTGAAGCTCTCCAGCGCGCCGGCCTTTTCCTGGGTCTCGACGTCTGTCTCCGCAGGTTCGTCCTTTCCTCTGACTTGCGGTGTCTTGGTTATGCCATGGGAGATGAAGTTGACCACATCCAGTCGCGTGACGTTCTGGCGTTGCAGGAAAAAGACAGCATGCGAGTCCTTCTCGCCGAAGATAGCCACCAGCACGTTCGCTCCGGTGACTTCCTTCTTTCCGGAGGACTGCACATGAAGAATCGCGCGCTGGATGACGCGCTGGAATCCGAGCGTCGGCTGCGTGTCGATCTCATCGCTGCCCGCTACGGTCGGAGTGTGTTCATTGATGAAGGTCAGCAATTCCTTGCGCAGGCCTTCTATGTCCGCGGCACAGGCCCGCAACACTTCCGCGGCAGAGGGATTGTCCAGCAGCGCCAGCAGCAGATGCTCGACGGTGATGAACTCATGGCGTTTCTGCCGGGCTTCGACAAAGGCCATGTGCAAGCTGACTTCAAGTTCCTGGGCAATCATCAGTCTTCCTCCATCACGCAAGCCAGCGGATGCTGGTGCCGGCGCGAAAATTCGCTTACTTGCTCAACCTTGGTTGCAGCTACATCGCGAGGATACACTCCGCAGGCTCCCTTTCCTTCGCGATGAACCTTGAGCATGACTTGCGTCGATTGCTCGCGCGACAAACCGAAGAACTTTTCCAGCACTATCACGACGAAGTCCATCGGCGTGAAATCGTCGTTGAGCAGCAATACCTTGTACATCGGTGGCGGCTTGGTGCGGCTTTGCTCCGGCGCCAATGCAGCACTATCTCCCGGACCGACTTGCTTGCGTGTAACCATGATCGGATTCTAATGTGATTACCGCACAGTTCAACACCACGAAAAGGAGGGGAATATCGGCCCGATAGACTCGCATTTTGGGATGATTTCCAGATATGCAAGGGATGCTCATGTGCAATGCAGCATCGAAAGTTGTTGACGCTGCTTGACAATGTGCGTAAAACGCGCAAGGTGTTTAGTTCAAATTCCTCGCAGTGACCTACGGTCGTCTCACAGTCTGTCAGTTTGCAGCCCCTCTGAATCGCCGCTTGGCCCCCTCTGCTATTCCGAAATTGAGCTTTAAACATGCCCCGGCCGGGGTGCGGTGTTTTGCAGCCCGCAGCGGTGGCCGATTCGTTCGTTTTTGATTAAGGAAAAAGTTACATGGCAACTGGTACTGTTAAGTGGTTCAACGACGCCAAAGGTTTTGGCTTTATTACCCCGGATGACGGCAGCGAAGATCTGTTCGCGCATTTCTCGGCCATCAACATGGCTGGATTCAAGTCCCTCAAGGAAGGCGACAAGGTGACTTTTGACGTGGTGCAAGGCCCCAAGGGCAAGCAAGCGTCGAACATCCAGAAGCCTTGATGCCCTGGATTTTTTCGGCGACCGGGTAGTTCCGGCCCCGAAAAATCAAAGCCCGCTCCGATGTAATAATCGGGCGGGCTTTTTTTCGGCTGATCGTCTTGAGATTACATGCGATCAATCATTGCCTGGCCGAACGCCGAGCATTTCACTTCCCTGGCGCCTTCCATCAGTCGGGCAAAGTCGTAGGTTACGACCTTGTCGCCGATTGCGGCTTCCATGGACTTGATGATGAGGTCCGCAGCCTCTACCCAACCCATGTGGCGCAACATCATTTCGGCGGAGAGGATCAGCGAGCCCGGATTCACGTAATCCTTGCCGGCGTATTTCGGCGCCGTGCCGTGAGTTGCCTCAAAGCAGGCATACAGGTCCGAAATGTTGGCGCCCGGGGCAATCCCGATGCCGCCCACCTGGGCAGCCAATGCATCGGAAATGTAGTCGCCGTTGAGATTGAGCGTGGCAATCACGTCATACTCTGCCGGACGCAGCAGGATCTGCTGCAGGAATGCGTCGGCAATGGCGTCCTTGATGATGATGCCGTTGGGCAGCTTTTGCCACGGGCCGCCGTCGATTTCCACGCCACCGAATTCGTTCTTCGCCAGCGCGTAGGCCCAGTCACGGAAGCCACCTTCCGTGTATTTCATGATGTTGCCCTTGTGCACAATCGTCACGGACTTGCGCTTGTTGGCAATGGCGTAGTTGATGGCAGCGCGCACCAGTCTCTCGGTTCCTTCACGCGAGACCGGTTTGATGCCGATGCCGGAGGTGTTGGGAAAGCGAATTTTCGTCACTCCCATTTCTTCCTGCAGGAACTTGATGAGCTTTCTCGCGGGAGCGGATTCGGCTTGCCATTCAATGCCGCAATAAATGTCTTCCGTGTTCTCGCGGAAGATAACCATGTCGGTTTTGCTCGGATCCTTGAGTGGTGACGGAATCCCCTTGAAATAGCGGACCGGACGCACACACTGGTACAAGTCCATCTCCTGTCGCAAGGCGACATTGAGCGAACGGATCCCACCGCCGACCGGTGTGGTCAGAGGGCCTTTGATGGAGACCGAGTATTCCTTGCATGCCGTAATCGTTTCCGCCGGCAGCCAGACGTCGGGGCCGTAGAGGCGGGTCGCCTTTTCACCGGCATAAACCTCCATCCATGAAATCTTGCGCTTGCCGCCGTATGATTTCTGCACTGCAGCGTCTACCACTTTTTGCATGACCGGCGTGATGTCCACGCCAATGCCGTCGCCCTCGATAAAGGGAATGACGGGATTGTCGGGAATCGGCTGGCCGGGAATAATTTTCTGGCCTTGCGCGGGAACCTTGATAAGGGAAGTGCTCATGCCTGCTCCGATAATTGTGCGTTGAAAATCAGGAAGGATGCGAGAAAAACCTGAATTCATTATCCTCCAAAAGCGTACCCTGCTTCAACCGGCCCTGCTGTCCGGCGGCTGCGGCGCCCACTGGTAGAATCAATCCGCTTCGCTTGCATGGATTCCGTACATGGCCGCTAGTTCCTCCGACAATCTGACTGCCGAATCCATCGCCAATGTGCTTGTTGATGGATTCAACAGGCACTATCGCCTGTTTCACGAGAGTTCGGCGCTGGCCAAGCAGCGCTTCGATGAGGCACGCTGGCAGGAAGGCCAGCAGGCGATCAGGGATCGCATTCAGTTTTATGATGATCGCGTGAAGGAGACTACAGAGAGGCTGCATCGCGAATTCAATGCCGACAGTTTGAGTGACATCGTCTGGCAACAGGCAAAGCTTCAATACATCGGCTTGCTGACCAACCACAAGCAGCCTGAACTGGCGGAAACCTTCTTCAACTCGGTGTTCTGCCAGATTTTGCACCGTACCTATTTTCACAACGACTTTATATTTGTCCGGCCAGCGGTTTCCACCGAGTACATCGAGTCCGATCCGCCGACCTATCGTTGTTACTACCCGAATGAAGCAGGTTTCAGAGCTTCGATTCGCCAGGTGTTTGTCGATTTCGGCTGGACGCGTGAATTTGTCGACCTGGACAGAGATGTGGGCTACGTTTTGCACAGCATTGAGGCCCATCTCGGCGTCATCCCCGCGCGCGAAGCCAACCTTCAGATACAAGTGCTCAACTCGGCCTTCTACCGCAACAAGGGTGCCTACGTCATCGGCAAGGCGGTCAACGGCGCATTCGAGTATCCGTTTACGATCCCCGTGCTGCATTCGCCGGATGGCAAGCTCTACCTTGACACCATCATTCTTGATGCATGGCGGATCGGCGTGCTGTTTTCTCTTTCGCGCGCCTATTTCATGGTCGACATGGAGGTGCCCTCCGGCTACGTTCAGTTTTTGCGATCGATCATGCCAAACAAGCCGCGCTCGGAGTTGTACACCATGTTGGGTCTGGGCAAGCAGGGCAAGACGATGTTTTTCCGCGACCTGATCTTCCACCTCCACCATTCGGCCGATCAGTTCATCGTTGCGCCGGGCATACGCGGTCTGGTGATGCTCGTGTTCACGCTACCGTCCTATCCCTATGTGTTCAAGGTCATCAAGGATGTGTTCGGCAGTTCGAAGGAAGTCGATCACGACACGGTGAGGCGCAAGTATCAGTTGGTGAAGCAGGTGGATCGCGTCGGCCGCATGGCAGACACACTGGAGTTTTCCAAGGTGGCCCTGCCTCGCAAGCGCTTCTCGCAAGAACTGATTGATGAACTCTACAAAGAAGTGCCGTCGTTGATGGAGGAAGACGGGGACGATCTGATCATCAAGCATCTGTACATCGAAAGGCGCATGGAACCGCTCAATCTCTACCTGGAAAAAGCCGAGAAGGCGGGGCGGGACGATCAGGTGAACCACGCCGTGAACGAATACGGAAATGCAATTCGGGAGCTCGCGATTGCCAACATATTTCCGGGTGACCTGTTGTGGAAGAACTTCGGGGTTACCCGGTACGGTCGCGTGGTGTTTTATGACTACGATGAAATCGAATACATGACCGATTGCAAGTTTCGGCGTATTCCCCCACCACCCAATTTCGAGGCCGAAATGTCAGGTGAGGTTTGGTACTCGGTTTCGAGGCTGGACGTGTTCCCGGAAGAGTTCGAGACATTTCTGCTCGTGTCGGACAGGATTCGGAATGCCTTCATGCGGCATCATTCCGATCTGTTTGATGCGGAGTTCTGGCAGAACACGCAAGAGCAGATCCGCAAGGGCGCCGTGCAGGATTTCTTTCCCTATCCGGAAGCACAGCGGTTCTGCAACATCTTTGGCAGTGGTTGTCCGGTTTGAGTCGCCTGATCCTTTTCAACAAGCCGTATGGCGTCCTGACCCAGTTTACCGATGCGGACGGACGGCTCACGCTGGCTGACTACATCCCGATCCCGAAGGTCTATGCTGCCGGGCGACTGGATGCCGATTCGGAAGGCTTGGTCGTCTTGACTGATGACGGCGCCTTGCAGGCCCGGATTGCCGATCCCCGTCACAAGTTGCCGAAGCTCTACCGGGTACAGGTTGAAGGGCTGCCCTCGGATGAGGCTTTGCGGCTACTCGAGGCGGGGGTGGAACTTGGCGATTTCCGCACGCGCCCCTGTCAGGCCCGCCGCATTGCCGAGCCGCCGGGTCTCTGGCAGCGAAATCCCCCCATCCGGGTTCGGGCGGCGATTCCCACCAGCTGGTTGGAAATCGTTCTGCGAGAGGGGCGAAACCGTCAAGTCAGGCGCATGACCGCGCGCGTCGGGTTTCCCACCCTAAGGCTGATTCGCTGGCAGGTGGGCGACTGGACTCTGGAAGGGCTTGCCCCCGGAATGTGGCGTGAAATTGAAATCTCAGGTCAACCGGACACAAGGCAGCGCGTTAATGGACATAACGCCTCGAAAAACCGTGGTGTTAACAACACTCTACCTACACACAAATTAAAGGAAACACCATGAACAAGCTTCTCGCTACCCTGGTTGCCGGCCTGATCGCCACTTCCGTTTTTGCCGCTGATGCTCCGAAGGCTGCTGCTCCCGCTGCTGCTGCTCCCGCTGCTGCTGCTGCCCCGGCTGCCGCCGCCAAGCCGGCCGCTGCTCCGGCTGCTGCTGCCG
>CAYNGV010000003.1:38504-39967 GCA_964397005.1 uncultured Sulfuritalea sp.
GCTGCTGCCCCGGCTGCCGCCGCCAAGCCGGCCGCTGCTCCGGCTGCTGCTGCCGCTCCGGCTGCTGCTCCGGCTGCTGCCGCTGCTCCCGCCAAGGCTGAAAAGAAGGCCAAGAAGGCCAAGAAGGCCAAGAAGGCTGACGCAGCCAAGTAATTTCCCCTCCGGGATGAAAGAATGGCAGGGTAACCTGCCATTTTTTTTGCCTTTCGGAATCCAATGGCATAGTCAGAATGTTTGATTATCCTGGAAGGCGCTGCCCGGTTTTTCGCACTGGAGATTGATCATGTTTGTCAGGATGCTGCTGTTGGCAGCGCTGCTCACTACAGCCGTGTCTGGCTCGGCCCAGCAGGCGCAACTGCCCCTGCTTGAGTTGCTCGCGGGAATGCATCGTATAGAGGCCGAGGTTGCAGCCACGCCAGATAGCCGGCAAGTCGGGATGATGCAGCGCACGATCATGCCGCCTCAGCGCGGCATGCTCTTCGTGTTCCCTGAGGTCGCAAAGCACTGCATGTGGATGCGCAATACCCTCTTGCCGCTGTCAGTGGCTTTCCTGGATGAAAGCGGCAGGATCATCAACGTTGAAGACATGCAACCCAAAACCGAGAACAACCATTGCGCGGCCAAGCCAGCGCGTTATGCGCTCGAGATGAACCTGGGATGGTTCAGGAGCAGGGGTCTGGGTGCCGGTTTTGCCATCGCGGGGATCGAGAAGGCTCCTTCCGCTCGCTGAAGATGCAGCATCCGGTCGGATGTTGCTCGGGCCTGCGTTACCCGCAAGCGCAAATTCAGTAGTGAGGAGGAATTTCGTCGCGAAGATTTCGTGGTTCGCCGGGAGCCGATGGTTGCATGAGTTGGTAGAGCTCGCGGATCTGCGCCTGCAGCAGATCTATTTGCTGCTGCTGTCTGAAGATGGTCCGGTTCAGCTCTTCCAGGTGATCCTCGCTGAGACCGAGCTTGATCTCGAGTTCGGTGATTCTGGATTCCATTGCGATTTCCCTTCGTGCAATAGCCAAGGGCGCCCGTTGAGCGCCCTTGGCTGATTCCTGCATTGCTGGCGCGACAGTTGGGTGATCAGGCGAAATTCTTCGCCGCGAAATCCCAGTTTGCCAGTGAGTTCAGGAAGGTTTCCACGAACTTGGGTCGGGCATTGCGGTAGTCGATGTAATAGGCATGTTCCCAAACGTCGACGGTCAGCAGCGACTTGTTCTCGCTGTTCAGCGGGGTACCGGCACCCGAGGTATTGACGATATCGACCGTGCCATCCGGCTTCTTCACCAGCCAAGTCCAGCCCGAGCCAAAATTGCCTACGGCAGAGGCCTGGAAGGCCTTCTTGAACTCGTCGAAGCTGCCCCATTTCTTGTTGATGGCATCCGCCAGTGCGCCGGACGCCGTACCGCCACCGCCGACTTTCATGCTGTTCCAGAAGAAACTGTGGTTCCAGACCTGGGCCGAGTTGTTGAAGA
>CAYNGV010000004.1:0-37502 GCA_964397005.1 uncultured Sulfuritalea sp.
CCAGCAGCACCAGCATCACATCGACCAGCGGCACCACGTTCATCTCGGCCATCGGGGCTTGCTGGTTGCGTCCGTTGAAGCTGCCGATTGCCATGGCGGGTCTCCTAGCGCGGGCTGGTGGCTTTGGCCGGGCCGACCGTGGTCAGCACGTAGAGATCGTGGGCGAAGGCATCAAGCCGCGCCAGCCACATCCGATTGCGACGGTTGAAGGCGTTGTAGGCCAGCACGGCGGGAATCGCCACCGCGAGGCCGAGCGCGGTCATGATCAGCGCCTCGCCCACCGGGCCGGCAACCTTGTCCAGCGTGCCCTGGCCGGACAAGCCGATCTGCACCAGCGCGTGGTAGATGCCCCAGACGGTGCCGAACAACCCGACATAGGGCGCCGCCGAGCCGGCCGAAGCCAGTACGGTGAGACCATGTTCGACGCGCGCCGCTTCCTGGTCGATGCCGTTCCTCAGCACGCGCGTCAGGAATTCGCCGAGGCCACCGGCGGCGGCGAGCTTTTGCGCGCTGTGTGATTCGCTCTCATCTGCCGCCCGCAAGGCATGCGCTGCGAGTTCGGCAAAGGCGTTGTCGATCGGCTGCGCGGCCAGCGCCGCGCTCGCGTCTTGCAACGATGGCGCGTCCCAGAAGCCTGCAAGAAAGAGGGCGGCGCGCTTTTGGGCAAGCGTGTTGGCAATCGCGCGGGTGACGATCAGGTACCAGCTCGCCATCGAAAGCAGCAACAGGGTGATGAGTACCAGCTTGCCGACGCCGTCGGTCTGGGTGAGGAAATGGGCGAAGCCCAAGGTGTTCACTGCGGTTTGTTCCATGATTCAGTTTCCTTGCAATACGAATTTGAAGGGTTGCAGGGCAACCGCGCGCACCGGCTGCCCGTTGCGTTGCGCCGGGTTGCAGCGCCAGGATTTCACGGCGGCAAGCGCGGCTTCGTCGAGCCGCGGGTGACCGCTGCCGGTAGCGACGCGAGCGGAACTGACGCGGCCCTGTTCGTCAAGCTCGACGCGCAGGATTGCAACGCCGGTTTCGCCCATCCGGCGCGACAGCATCGGGTAGTTGGGCGCGCTGCGCTCGGGACAGGACACCGAGAGTTCGGCACCCAGCGCGACCGGGCCGGTCGGCCTGGGCTCGGCAGGCGCAGTGATGACAGAAGTCGGCGCTGGCGACACGGCGACTTCGGTCGGCGAAGTGACGGGAGCTTCAGCCACCAGCTGTCGTGGCTGCGGCTTTTCTTCGAAGCGGGGTTTGGGTGGTTCGCGCCTGGGTAAGGGTTCTATCCTGGGCGCAACGGGTGGACTGTGTGGCGCGATGAAGTGGACGAACAGTGTCGCCGCGTCCTGCGGCAGGGGAATCAGGCGGTGACTCCACAGACCCCAGAGCGCGGCGCCATGCAATGCGAGCATCAGGCTGAAGCCGGCCGCGCGGTGATTCAACATTCTCCGCATGTTCGCCTCAAAGCGTACCGCGCAGTTCCAGCAGCAGGGTCCGTGCCGGATACGGGTGGAAGACGAAGGTTCGCTGGTCGAACAGGTTGTCCACACCTACGGCGAGCCGCAGGCGTTTGTCGAGCTGCCAGTTCAGTCGCGCGTCCCACAAGGTGTAGCGGCTGGTGCCGCCGAAGGTGTCGGGATTGATGTCGCTGCCGTCGAGCGTATTGGTCTGGCGACCGCTGTGGCGGACCCCGAGCGTCCAGGAAAGCTGCTCGTTCTGGCGCCAGACCGCCGAGCCGTTCAGGCGCCAGTCCGGAACGCGAGGGAAGCGTTTGCCGACGCTGGTCGAATACTTGTCGTTTTTCAGTATTTCCGAATCGGCGTAGGTCAGGCCGCCGGAAAGATCGAGTCCGCGCAGCCAGACGTTTTCCGCGTTGTAGGCCAGTTCGATGCCGCGGGTGCGGACGTCGTCGATGTTCTGGATGTTGGTGACGTTGGGCGTGACCGTGATGTTGGTCTGCGACAGCAGCGCATCGCGCACGCTGTCCTGAAACAGCGTGATGCGCAGCAGGCCGTTCTCCAGGGAGTGTTCGGCCGTCAGCTCGCCCGACGTGGCCCGTTCGGCGCGCAGGTTCGGATCGCTGTTGATGATCGTGCCCGCGACAACCGAGCCCTGGAACATCTCGCTCACCGTTGGCATGCGCCAGGCCCGGCCCACGGAAGCGCGCAGCCGCCACGCCACGTTTAGGTCATGCGACACGGAGAGCTTGGGCGACAGGAAGGATTCCTTGCGCGAAGGGAACAGGGAATCGGTGGTGGCATTGATCGCCTTGCGACCGTCGAAGGCGCGCCAGTTCTCGAAACGCAGTCCCGCCGTCAGGGTCCAGGCCGGGGCAAAACGCCAGATGTCCTGGGCGAACAGGGCATTCGTTTGCGTCTTGCCGCCGAAAAAATCCCTGCGCGTGGTGTGTGCCGCACTGATCCAGTTGCTGGTGTTCATGGTCAGCGTGCGCAGGACGTAGTGATCGTAATGCAGGCCGAAGCTCAGGGCATGGTCGCTGCCCCTGGGCCGCCAGTCCGCTTTAAGATCCAGCGTGCGCCAGCCGGTGCCTTCGCCGTTGGCTGCCGTTCCCGCGCCGCCGCCCTCTGCCGTCGGCAGCGCGACCGTAGGCGCCCGCGTCTCGTCGCCATCGAACTCATAGCGCGTCAGCACCGCCTCCATGTCCCATTCGCCGCGCGTGTCCGTGCGCAGGGCCAGACCATGCATCGAGTGCTGCTCGGTGCGGCGGCTCGGATTGAATGCCGTCGCGGCGAGTGTGTAGCGGCGTCCCTCGATGTTGATGTTCCCCGAATAAAGCGTTTGTCCCGCCGGGTTGCGCAGATAGCTGTCCACCGAGGTGATGGACACGTTCTTCCACAGGCCGAACAGGTAGGTGAGTTTCAGCCAGGGCGTCACGTCGTAGCCCAGCTTGAGCTTCAGATTGTCCTGGCGCGACTGGTCGATGCTGGTGGCGCCGAAGATCACCCGCGCGGCGCCCGACGGGTCGATGTCTTTCGCATAGCCGGTCACCACCGTTTCGCCGCCCAGCAACGCGCTGCTGGTGCTGGCTGTCGCAAAGGACTGCGGATGGCTGCGGCTCTCCAGGTGATTGGCGGCAACGAACCAGGACAGGGCGCCGCTGCGTGCCCCGGCCGTCAGGTTTTCCTGATGGCCGCCAAACGTGTCGTCAGTGCGGTAGTAGTCATAGTTCTGGGAAAACGCCTGCACCCGTGCGCTGGCTTCAGGCTGGTCCGGGCTGCGGGTGGTCATGGCAATCGTGGCGCCCATCGAGTTGCCGGGGTAGAGCGCGGAATAAGGGCCATAGGCGACATCCATGCGTTCGATCTCCTCCGGCGCCACCATGCCCCAGCGCGGCGTGTTGCCGAAGCTGTTGCCGAGCAGGTTCGACAACAGCATGCCATCCGCGTAAACCAGCGAGCGCGCGCCGAGTTGGGAGCCGGAGCTGCGCGATGCCACCGTGCCGTTGCGGTCGCCGATGTAGCGCTTGCGCACCAGCAGGCTCGGCATATAGCGCAAGCCGTCTTCGACGTTGATTACGTTTTGATCGGCGAGCCGTTTGGCATCGACGCCCTCGACAACCGCGGGCAGGGTGGTGGAGAGTCCCGGGCGCGCACTGCTCACCGTCATTTCCGGCAGCGTGTTTTCGGCGGTCGCCCACGCAGTCGGGGCACTCATGGCGCAGACGACGCATCCGATCAGGGACTTCTTCTTCATGAAATTTCTCTCAAGGGTAAAGTCGTTCGTCAACCATCGACGCGATGGCGTTGCAACCAATCGCCAAGGTGTCGCTCGCCGAGCATGCCGGAGTGCACTTCGCGTCGATGCGCGGCATCGAACAGGTAGCTGCGCGGCAGTTCGCCGCGCCACGCCGGGTCGATGGCATGGCGTAGGCGCTCCGGCACGGCATCGGCGAATACCCAGGTGTCAAGTCGGTCGAGCCCGAAGCGCTTTAGCGCGGCCCGAATCTCGGGCGCTTCGGCCGGCGTGTCGGTGGATACGATCACCAGCGGCAGCTTGCGTCCAGAGCGGACAAGCTTGCCTAGCGTTTGCAGTTCCTTGACGCAATGGTGGCAGGACAGCGACCACAGAGTCAGGACGAAGGGGCGACCGGCGAATTGCTGCTTGATCGCGGGAAGGCTGTCGCCGGCAAAGGGGCGCAACTCGCCGGCGGTCGCGGGCGCAGCGGCCAAGGCGAGGCAGGCGCAGAACAGCAGCCTTATCATGGCTTGCCCCCCGTGACCGGCAGCACGCGCAGTCCCTCGACCGCCGTGTTCCAGACCACCAGCGCGCGCTGCGCGTCGATCAGCGGCAGCGTGTAGTCGGCCTGTTGTGCCGCTTCGGCCAGCTTTTGCGGCATGCCCCAGCTTGTGCCGCCATCGTCGGAGAGCATGGCCCAGGCGGAGAATCGCTGTCCGTCGAATTCGCGCCAGGTCACCAGTACCCGCTCGCCGGCCGCTGCCACGGCCGGATGCCCCGCCTGGCGCGCGGGATCGCCCAGCGGCAATGGGTCGCTCATGCCATCCGTGCCAATGCGACGGTAGAAAATTCCCTGCCTTTTTTTGCCGTTGGTGAACCAGGTGATGTGCAGCTTGCCGCGCGCGCCGGCGGCGATGCCGCCGCCGTGATGCGGACAACCATCGATTTCCCATTCGTCGTCGGTCACGCGGCGCACCGGACCACCGTTGAGATCGGCAATGGCGAAGTCGCGGATGTTCTTGCCAAAAACATGTCGCCAGAAGGCCACGGGGCCGTTGCTCGTCCAGGTCAGCCCGGTGCGGCAGCATTGGCAGCTATGATCGGCAATCTTGCGGTTCCGGTCGAAGCTGGCGCCGCCATCCGTGGAGATCGCGGCGTAGATGCCGACCTGGGTTTGCGGTGATCCCTTGGCGGCTTTGCCGTCGCGGCTGCGCGCGTCGAGCCAGACGACGGCCACGCCGCCAGCGCCATCGCTGGCCAGCGCATCGAAGCGATGGCTGATGATCTGCCGGTCATCGTTGAGAACGACCGGTGCGGAAAAGCTCCGACCGCCGTCGATTGAGCGGGCGTGGCGAATGTGCCCAGTCATCTTCTGACCGAGATTCTGCGTCCAGCTCACGTGCACGAGGCCATCCGCACCGACGTTGATCTTCGGGCGGTTCTCGCCATCGGCGGTAACGGTTTCCGCCGTCGTCGTCACGGCAACCGGCGCGACAAAGCCGCGACCATCGTCGCTGGCGCGAGTCACCACGAGACCTTGGTCTTCCATCCGCGCAATCCACACGCGCCCCGTGCTGTCGAGGGTTGCGCCAATGGCCAACGGCGTCTCTGGCGCATGTGCATGCTGCGCCAGAGCCGGCTGCGCCATGGATGTGGCGAGGGCCAGAATTGCCATCTGGCATGATCGCATCCACAATTCCATGTTGCATCCTTTGCTTGTTTCGAGAGGCCGCAGTCTATGGGCGCATATGGCTTGCGCCATGCGGCAAAACGCCACATGCGACGATTCGCCGCGCGGCATGGTGTCGCGTTGCGAGGGCGATCCGGCGGTTCTTGATCGCGGTCAAAGACGTGTTCGAATTCCGGCGCCAGGACGCGTCGCTGCGGCAAAATGCCGCACGGAAAGTGCATTCGCAACGCCTAATATTGCACTGCACATTCCCCACCAATGAAGGAGTTCATCATGGACAGACGCGAAGCCCTCAAACTTTCCCTCCTCGCCGGAGTCGGCCTTGCCGCCGGCGGCGCACAGGCACAGCAGGCCTGCGCCACGGACGGCACCCCGGCGCAATTCACGCCGAAGAAGCCGGCCGACGCCAGGCCGCTGGAGAACGAATTCGAGAAGTATCCGAAGTGCCCGTACTGCGGCATGGACCGCAAGCAGCATCACCGTACCCGCATGCTGGTTCACTACAGCGACGATCTGGCCGACGGCACCTGCTCGATCCATTGTCTGGCGCTGAGCCTGGGGGTCAATGTCGACCGCGAGCCGAAGGCGATCTGGGGGCCGGATTTCGCCAGCGCCACCGAGCCGAGTCCGCTGTTGCCGGTGGAAAAGCTGAGCTATCTGATCGGCGCCGACATCAAGCACGTGATGACGAAGAAGAGCAAGCATTCCTTCGCTGCCGCGGATGTCGCCAAGGCGCATCAGGCCAAGCACGGCGGCGAACTCGGCGACTTCAACGAGGCCATGAAACAGTCCTACCTCGGCATGGCGGAAGACGTCGCGCAGATCCGCAGGAACCGCGAAGAGCGCCGCAAGAAGATGATGATGCAGAAGACGGGCTGAGTTCGTGATCAGGCGCTGGCTGTCGATTCTGTTGCTGGCCTGCTGGGCGACGTTCGCCTTCGCCCAGGCTAGCGCCAAACCGCCCAAGCCGGGCGCGAAGGATTTGTGCCCGGTGTGCGGCATGCTGGTGGCGAAATATCCCAACTGGGTAGCAACCATTGTTTACAAGGACGGCCATGTGCACCATTTCGACGGCGCCAAGGACATGTTCAAGATGTGGTTCGAGCCGGCGAAGTACGCGGCGGGCCACAAGCGCGAAGACATGGCGGCGATCTGGGTGACGGATTTCTACAACCTGCAAGCCGTGGATGCGCGCAAGGCCTGGTTCGTGGTCGGTTCCGACGTGCTCGGCCCGATGGGACACGAGTTCGTGCCGCTGGTCAGCAAGGAAGATGCGGCGGATTTCCTCAAGGACCACAAGGGCAAGCGCATCCTGAAGTTCGATCAGGTGACGAAGGATCTGCCGCTGAAACTGGACGACGGCAAGTTCTGAGCGTTGGTCGCGGCTGCCGCCGTGTCGCTGGCGCCGACTTATAATTCGCGACATCGCGCCGAACTCGATCGATGCGGCGCCCAATTGCCATGACCAAGACAAATCATCACAGGAGCTGCCAGGGGCGCAGCAATTGCAACGCCTGCGCGCTACGGCTCGAGATGGTGTGCGGCGACGTTTCGCTGGACGACCTGAACGATTTCCATGCCGGGATCGACGACTTCGACTTCGCGCCGAGCACCACGCTGTTCGCCATGGACACGCCGGCCGACGCGGTGTATTGCATTCGCGGCGGCGCGGTGAAGATGGTGCATTACGAGCCCAGCGGCGTGATCCGCATCGTGCGCGTACTCAAGCCCGGCGACGTGGCGGGGCTGGAGTCCACCTTCCGCGAGCGTTACGACTACTCGGCGGTTGCGCTGGGCGCGGTGCATGCCTGCCGCATTCCGATGCCGTACTTCCACAAGTTCATCGAAAGTCACGCCAGCCTTCAGAAGCGCCTGATGGAAACTTCGCAGCAGGCGCTGAACGAGGCGCAGGCCTGGCTGGCGCAGATCGTCGGCGGCAACATACCGGCTCGCACCCGCATGGCGCGTCTGCTGCTGAAGTTGCGCACGGGCAACACCGACCGTATCCTGCGCTTTACCGGTGAGGACATGGCGGCGATCCTCGGCATTACCTTCGAAACGGTGAGCCGGCTGGTTTCCGAGTTCAGACGGCTGGGCGTCCTGCACAATGTCGACGGTGGCGGGAGCACCCGCTTTTTTCGCGGCGATGTCGCGGCGCTGGAAAAAATCGCACAAGAGGGCTGATCCACAATGAATACTCCATACTCAAGCAGGAATCCGGCATGGCGCTTCGGCCTGCTTTGCGGTTTGATGGCGGTTGCCGCATCGTCGATCGCGGCCGATCCGGTGCCGCTCTATCAGCAGCATTGCGCCGTTTGTCATGGTCCCGGCCGACTCGGCGTGACCGGCCCGGCGCTGCTGCCGGAAAGCCTGGCGCGCCTGCGCAAGCCCGAGGCGATCAGGGTCATCACCGAGGGGCGCGCGGCGACCCAGATGCTGGGTTTCGCCGACCGCATGAGCAAGCCCGAAATCGCCGCACTGGCCGATTACATCTATACCGCCGTGTCGCCAGCGCCGACTTTTTCCGAGGCCGATATCAAGGCCTCGCGCATCGTTACTCACGCCACGGGCAGCCTGCCGGCCAAACCCGCCGAGGTGTTCAAGGGCGTGGACATGATGAACCTGTTCATCGTGGTCGAAACCGGCGATCACCACGTCACGGTGCTCGACGGCGACAAGCTGGAGCCGATCCATCGCTTCCCTTCGCGCTACGCCCTGCACGGCGGGCCAAAGTTCACGCCCGACGGCCGCTACGTGTTCTTCGCCTCGCGCGACGGCTGGATCACCAAGTTCGACATCTGGAACCTCAAGGTGGTGGCCGAGATCCGCGCCGGCATCAACACGCGCAACGTCGCCGTCTCGGGTGACGGCAAGTACCTCGCGGTGGCCAACTACCTGCCGCACACTCTGGTGTTGCTCGACGCCGATTTGAACCTGCTGAAGGTTCATCCGGTGCTGGACAAGAATCGGAAGGAAAGCTCGCGCGTCTCGGCCGTGTATGACGCCGCGCCGCGCCGGAGCTTCGTCGCCGCGCTGAAAGACGTACCGGAAGTCTGGGAGATCAGCTACAACCCGCAGGCCGACGACATTCCGGTCGGCATGATCCACGACTTCAAGTACAAGGAAGGCAGCTTCATCCCCGGCTTCCTCAACCCGCGCCGCAGCCTTCTCAGCGAGCCGCTCGACGATTTTTTCTTCACCCAGAACTATTCCGAATTGATGGGTTCCAGCCGCGAGGCGGGCAAGGGCCAGGTGGTCAACCTCGACGTGCGCAAGAAAATCGCCGACCTGAAACTGCCCGGCATGCCGCACCTGGGTTCGGGCATCACCTGGAACTACAAGCCGCCGCAAGGCGCGCAGGACCGTACCGTGATGGCCACGCCGAATCTCAAGGAAGGGCTCATCACGGTGATCGACATGAAGGACTGGACGACGCTCAAGACCATCCCGACGCTGGGCCCCGGCTTCTTCATGCGCAGCCACGAAAACACGCCCTACGCGTGGACCGACTCGATGATGTCGAAGGGCAAGGACACGCTGCAGGTGATCGACAAGCGCACGCTGGAGAAAGTCGCGGAAGTGAAGACCGATCCAGGCAAGACCCTGGCCCACGTCGAGTTCACCCGCGACGGCAAATACGTGCTGGCCAGCCTGTGGGAGCGCAAGGCCGACGGCGGCGCGCTGATCGTGTTCGACGCGGCGAGCTTCAAGGAAGTGAAGCGCATCCCGATGGACAAGCCGGTGGGCAAGTACAACCTTTACAACAAGATCACGCGCTCGGAGGGGACGAGCCACTAGGGCTCGCGCAGACGTTCTAGGGCTTGCGGCTCCATTTGCCGTCGGCGTCGCGCAGCCACCAGCCGGACTTCCACTGCTTGTTCCAGCGCTCGCGCATCAGTTCCCAGATTTCCGGTTCGGCGTCGCGCCGGTGGTTGCTGTCGGCCAGGGCCTGGATCAGCGCCTTGCGTTCTTCGTTCTCGATGTCGATCAGCTTTTCCGCGATCTGGCGTTTGGCCAGCGAGATTTTGACGCCGTCGCGCAGGTAGATGAATCCATCCTTGCCCAAGCCAATCTCGCCGGCTTCGTAAAAGCGTACCAGGCGCGACGTGCGCTGCGCCAGGGCATGCTTGACGACGATAACCGGCGGCGTGCCGATGTCGAGGTTGATGGGCGGCTTGGCGGCATCCTTTGCAGGATCGGCGGCCGCAACGGGCAGCGCGAGGCAGGCAAGCAGTAGCACGAGTCGTTTCATCGGGGTTCCTTGATTTTCTATTTTTCGCTGAGCAGCAGTTTGAGGTCGGCGGCCACGTTTTGCGGAGTCTCGCCATGGCGCAGCAGCAACCTCAGCTTGCCTTGCGGGTCGAAGGCATAGCTGCCGGTGGAGTGATCGACGCTGTAGCTGCCGGAGGTCGATCCCGGCTGCTTGGCATAGAACACCTTGAAATCCTTCGCCAGCGCGGCGATGGTCTTTTCATCGCCGTACAAGCCGAGAAAGCCGGGGTCGAACGCGGGAACGTACTGGGCCAGCAAGGCCGGTGTGTCGCGTGCCGGGTCGACGGTGACGAACAGCACCTGCACCCGCTTCGCGTCATCGCCGAGCAGCGTCATGGCATCGCGCATGGTCGTCAGCGTGGTGGGGCAGACGTCGGGGCACTGGGTGTAGCCGAAGAACAGCACCACGGCCTTGCCGCGAAAATCGGCGAGGCGGCGCGGCTGGCTCTTGTGATCGGTGAGGCTGAAATCCTTGCCCCAGTCCACCATCGAAAGATCGGTGGAGACAAACCGCTTCGGCTCGGAACACGCGGCGAGCAGCATGGCGAGGGACAGGAAGAGGGCTGATAGCAGCTTCATGGGAACCGGAACGGGAGAGGATGAAAACGGCGATCAGTGTACCCGGTTTACCCTGGAGGCTTGCCGTATACTTCCATACTTTTGGCGGGAGCAATAGTGAATATGCATAGCGTCGCGGTTTCGGCGGGGACATCAAAAACCCTCGCAAGGGCATGGTTGTGGCTGGGGCTGATGGCGCTGATAGGCTCCGGCCTGCTGGCGATCCTGCTGGTGCTGTCGCGTACGCCGGGCATCCAGGATGTGTTTCCGCTGAAGGACTTTTTCCGCTCCGCGCTGGTGGTTCATGTCGATCTTTCCGTGGCGATCTGGTTCATGGCCTTCGCCGCGGTGATCTGGAGCGCGCTGGGCCGTGACAGCCTTGCCTGGTTGGGTTGGGGCGGCTTCGTGCTGGCGGCGCTGGGTACCGCGGTGATGACTGTCTCGCCCTTTCTGCCGGGCGCCGATCCGATACTTAACAACTACATTCCGGTATTGCAACAAAACACTTTCTACGCCTCGCTGTGGCTTTGCGGCGCGGGTTTCAGCCTGGCCGTGCTGCGCGCACTGATCACCACCTGGCCGCGGCCTTTCTTCGGCGCGCCGCTGCAACTCGGCGCATTTCTCGGCGCGGTGGCGGGGTTTTTGGCGCTTGCTGCCTTTGTCTGGTCCTGGCTGATCGTTCCGCGCGACGCGGAGATCGAAGCCAAGCTCTACTTCGAGGTGCTGTTCTGGGGCGGCGGCCACACGCTGCAATTCCAGCATGCGATCCTGATGGTGGTGGCGTGGCTGTGGATCGCGGCCAGTCTGGGCGCCGGCGGCATCGTTTCGCCGCGCGCCTTGTCGGTGATGTTCTGGATCGCGGCGCTGCCGCTGCTGGTGGTGCCGGCGATCTACTTCACCATTCCGGCGGGCGAACTGCCGCACATGGAACTCTTCGCCAAGCTGATGATCTGGGGCCATCCCTACATGGCGCCGCTGATCCTGATCGGCTTCCTCAGTCTGTGGGCGCTGCGCAAGGTGGAGGCCCATGCCGCCAAGTCGGCCTTTATTGCGTCGTTCTCGCTTTTCGCCGTCGGCGGCGTGCTGGCCTACCTGATCCAGGGCGCCAACGTGGTCATCCCGGCGCACTATCATGGCTCCACGGTCGGTGTCACGCTGGCCTTCATGGGCCTGGCCTACGTGCTGCTGCCGCAACTCGGTTTCGGTGAAGTAAATGGTCGCATGGCGCGCTGGCAGCCTTACGTGTATGGCGGCGGGCAACTGGTTCATGTCCTCGGCCTGGCCTGGTCCGGCGGCTACGGCGTGCAGCGCAAGGTGGCCGGCGCCGAACAGGCCCTGACTACGCTGCCGCAGAAAATCGGCATGGGAATGATGGGTCTCGGCGGCCTGATCGCGGTTATCGGCGGCATCATGTTCGTCCTTGTCTGCCTCAAGGCGATGGCGCGGTGGAAGCGATGATGGCGGGGGAATCCGCGCGATTCTGATTTGCATTGTCTGCAGTTGCCGTGGCTCGATGTCGCCCGTCTCGATCCGGGTCTGCATCCTGCTGAACGACTTGCGCGCCAACGTGGAATATGTCACGGGCGGCAAAATCGAAGTTGGGTAAAGTGAATACATGCACGGCCGCCTTCATTGGACGGCCGTGCGGCAAACCCGGTGAAAGCCGGTGACGCAAAGCTAGAGGGGCTAACGGACGGAATGTTCAATGCTTGCCAGCTGCCGTATCTGAAATGATCCGACAACGTCACCCGCATGACCGGCACTCTCATCCCGATCGAGGAGTGTCATCATGAAGTCAGTTTGTGCAAAGTGGATCGTGGCGCATTTTCTGGCCGCTTCCATTTCATCATTCGCGTTATCGCCAGCCGCCTGCGCCGGTTCCGCCGCTCACGGCAACCTGGCATCCGACGGCAGGGCGCAGCTATCCAGGGGAAATGCCGCGTATGCACGCGGCGATCATGCCGAAGCTTTTCGCTTGTACAGAAACATCGCCGTTCTCGGAATACCTGAAGCCCATTATCGTCTTGGCCTTATGTATAAGGACGGGGTGGGTACCCGCAAGAGCGTCCGGCAGGCCGAATACTGGTTGAAGCTGGCGGCCGAGGAAAACCATCCCGGGGCGGCAGCGGCACTTTCATCAATAGGAGCAATGGAAGAACATGGTTGATGCAATCGCGTGGGTACTGCGGAAGGGAGTGGCGATTTTCATGTTGCTGCTGGCGACGGGGAGTTCAGGGGCGCTGGCGGAGCAAATGGTCTGGAAGGTCGTGTCATCGAGCGGCATGGTTTCGGCAGCCGTGTTCAATGACTTGAAGGCATGCAAGAAGGCCCTGCCGAAGTACAAACCTGGCTCCACGTGCCTCGCGGTGCCGATGAGGAAGGACTGAGCGTATTCGCCTCGTTGACGCAGCATCCTCTGTCTCGTCAGTGCGGGCTTATGCCCCCGCGGGGGCGTGGCCCATTCAAGCGACCAGTGCCGACGGCTCGGATTTCGACGCAGTCGTGCTGGAATTGGGACTGGAGGATGATCCCGGCCGCAAGGCAGCGGTGCCGCCATCGCCCCGGCCGCAAAAGTCGGCGCCTGAGGTACGGCGCCGGCGGCCACGGCAGGGCCTTTGCGTTGCCCAAACGAGCCCGCAAAGCACGGCGAGGGAAGTCAGTTCTTCGGCTGGAAGGCCATCGAGCGCGCCGAGATGGTGAAGGCATCGGAGAAGCACATGCCTTCCTCCGCACCCTGGTTCTTCAGCGAGGGGAAGATCGCCTCGACCATCTTTACCGAGCCGCAGGCGTAAATTTCCTTGCCGGCGAGATCGGGGAAGTCGGCGAGGATGGCTTCGTGCACCAGTCCGGTGCGACCGTTCCAGTTGTCTTCGGGTGCGGCATCCGATAGCACCGGAATGAAATGGAAGTTGGCGTGATCCCGCGCCCATCGTTGCGGCAGGTCCGGCAGGTAGAGGTCGGCAAGCTTGCGCACGCCCCAGTAGAGATGGATGGGGCGCTTGAGCCCGCGATGGAAGGCATCCTCGACCATGCTCTTGACCGGGGCGAAACCGGTGGCGCCGGCAACGAAGACGATCGGACGCTCGGATTCGCGCAATGAGAAATCACCCAGCGGGCCTTCGAACTGCACGGCATCGTCTTCCTTCATGTGTTCGAACACGTGGGTGGTATAGCGGCCACCCGGCATCAGGCGAATCTGCAATTCGATCAGGTCGGGCTGGTGCGGCGGGTTGGCGAAGGAGAAGGCGCGGCGCTGGCCGTCGTCGAGGATGATGTTGATGTACTGCCCGGCCTTGAACGGAATCTGCTGCCCGTGCGGCAGCTTGAGCATGACGCGCATGACGTCGTGGGTCAGCTTTTCCATGTTCACCACGCGGGCGGTGTATTGGCGGATCGCGCTGGGCACCGCCGATGCCTTGTATTCGATTTCGACATCGCCGAGCGCGGTGGCGCAGCACAGCAGCACCTTGCCGGCTGCGCGTTCTTCGGCGGACAGCGCGCTCGACTGGTACAAGCCCGGATCGACGTTACCGCTCAGTACCGTGCATTTGCACTGGCCGCAGCCGCCGTTGCGGCATTCGTAAGGCAGGTTGACGTCATGGCGCAGCCCGGCATCAAGCAGGGTTTCGTCGAAGCGGATGGCGACGGTCTTGTGGTCGGGGTGAAAGGTGACGACGGCTTCAGCCGGCGCTGCGCCCATGCGCTTGGGCGGCAGCCATGGAGCGAGGAACAGCAAGGTGGAAAAGCCGATGACGCCGAACCACAGATACATCGGATCGACGACATAAACCAGCGCCAGTACCGGCATCTGGAACCAGTCGAACTCGAGGTTGGTCGGCACCACCAGCATGTCGGCTTCACCACCCTGACTCACCACGGGCTTGACCAGCGCGAGGATGACGAACATCAGGGTGAAGGCAATCGCGATCGGACGCGGCGGGTTGACGTGGGCCCGCGGCACGCGCTGCACATGCACCCAGGCCAGAACGCCGGCAATCAGCGGTGCGCCGAGGTGGATGAAGGCGAGCAGCGTGAACAGCCGGCTGGTGACGTTTTCCTGGTAGATGAAATTGCGGATCAGGGTGCCGTTGAACATCGGCAGGGCGTCGAACCATTCGGCGGTGGCAACGACGACGAACTGCGCCAGTTTGTCCCACACCAGCATGAAGCCGTTGAGTCCGGAAATGTAAATCAGCCAGATCAGTGCCACGCCGATCACCCAGGAGAACCAGCGGAAGCCGCGATAACGGTCGTAGGCGAAGTGCCGCATCATGTGCAGCAGCATCGTGAGGATCATGCCGTCGGTGGCGTAGCGGTGAATGCTGCGCATGATGCCGCCGGCCCACCACTGCTCATGCGTGATGCGCTCCACGGATTCGTAGGCATCATGCACGGCGGTATCGGCGAAGATGTACAGGTAGAGGCCGGTACCGATCAGCAGCCAGAACTGCCAGAAGCTGATGGTGCCCAGATGGTAGAAGGGGTTCAGCTTCTCGCCGAAGGCGACGTTGAACAGGTTCTCGACGCGCATGAAAAACCAGCGCACGATGGATTGGATGAGGTTGAGCATGGTATGGGTCCGCGCGGGTTGATGGCGTTCAGCTCTTGGCCTGCCGGAAGAACAGGCCGCCCTGGTCGGGGTTGTAGTCGATCACCAGCACTTGCGCCGGTTTGAGGGTGATCTGCTCCTCCTTGATGTAGGTGTAACCGGGATTGACCAGGTTGTCATTCATCTTGACGCCGAGCTTGTAGGTGCCGGCTTTCAGTACGAAGCGCTTGTAGACCGTGCCGACGCCGTCGCGCGAAAGGCCGGTCGGGTGCATGATGACTTCGTAATACGGCTTGTCGTCGAGCTCGACCACGATTCGGGTGTCCGAACGCCCGCGCGGACAATCGAGCGGCGCACGCATGTTGGGCGGCAGCTTGGCCAGCTCCTCGGGAGTGCGCTTGCGGCACTCACGGCTGCCGAGGTGGCTCATCGAGAGCTTGATCAGTGCGACGTCGTCCGGTATCTGCTTGTAGGTGGGCGCGGTCGCGAAGTAGCCGATGAAGGCGGCGAAGGCGCCATAAAGAATGATCTGGCCGACGATGGCGGCGGGTTTAGCCATGATGGATTTTTCTCCGGGAATAGGCGGGGGGTCTGCTGCTGGTGACCGTCTGGGTTTCAAGCTGGGTTCTGAATTCTTGCACGGCGACGGCGAGTTGTATGCCTTCGCCGCGCGACGCGGGGACCACGCGCAGTCGATCCATGGGGACGAGGCTGCGCAAGTAGGGCTCGCGCTGGTGGGCCAACCGCTCCCGGGTCCATTCCATGCCGAGGCGGAAATCACAGCCGCCATCACGGCAGCCGGTGACGACGATGCCATCGACGCCGCTGCGCAGTGCGTATTCGATGAAGGAGGGCGGCAGCATGCCGGTGCAGATCAGGCTGATGGCGGCGGTATCCTTCGCAGCCAGGCCGCGTACGTCGGCGCCCTTGTCGCAGCCGAAGACAAGCAGTCTGGTTTTTCCGGCAAGCTGTGCCACGTTGGCTTCCAGCTGCTGGCGCAAGACATCGACTGGTTGCTGCGGCATGTCGATGCCCGTCACCAGTCTTTCCTGGCTGCGAAAGGGCGTCGAGGAAGGGCAGGCGCCGGCGCAGATGCCGCAGCCGGCGCAGTTGTCGGGATCGACGATGGCGATCTTGTGGCCCGGCTTGTGGGGATGAATCGCCATGGTGATTGCTTCGTAGGGACAATCGACGTGGCAGCGGCTGCAGCCATTGCAATTGGCGGCATCGACCACGGCAATCGGCTGGGCAGCCGGGTGAGGCAGGAAGGGCAGGGCGAAGAGCAGGATCGTCGCGCCGAAGACCAGCGCCCATACCGCTGCGGGCGACGTGATATCAGTCAGCGGGTGGATGAAAAGGATGAACCAGTTCAGTGGCACGTCGGTCGCGACCACGGCCAGGTTCGCCGGTGCCTGGCTCTGCGCCGGAACGATCAGGGCCAGCGCCAGAAAACTGGCCAGCGTTGCCAGCATTACGCGCCGCGACGGCAGGTAGTCCACCCGGCTGATGCGATTGACATGGGCCCAGAGGCCGAGCAGCAGCATCAGCGGAACGCCGATGTGGATGAACACCAGCACCGTGAAAAACCGGTCGTTGATGGAATCGGGTGAGAGGAAGTTGCGCGCCGTCGGTTCGTTGAAGAACGGCAGCCAGTCGAGCAGTTCGGTGGTCGCGACAGCGGAAAACTGCGCCAGCCGGTCCCAGACGATCCAGTAGCCGCCGATGCCCGAGATATAGGCGAACCAGATCAGCGGCACGCCGGTGACCCAGGAATAGAGGCGAAAGCCGTAATAGCGGCCGTAGGCCCATTCCCGCACCAGATGCAGCATCATGACCAGCACGAATCCGTTGGATGCATAGCGGTGCAGGCTGCGCAATATGCCGCCGAGATACCACTGTTCCTGCGACAGGTAGCCGATCGAACTGTAGACGCCTTCGATGCTGGTATCGAGCACCGTGTAGAGATAGAGCCCGGTGGCGACCAGTATCCAGAGAAAAAACAAGCCGAGCGCACCCAGATGGCGCAATGGATTGTCTGCGCCGCCAAAGGACGCATCGAGGAAATTCTCGATATGTTCGAAGAAGGTTTGCGCGTTGCCGCGCAAGCTTGTGCTCACGTTGGGATATTCCGAAATACCGGCACCCGTTAACCACTTGGCTATTGGGGGATTATTAGCGGTTAATGATATACGAGCCGGGCCTTATCCGACTTGACTGGTATCAACCTGATTGAATCTTGTCGTCGCGGCGCTTCTTCGTGAAACTCCAGGCTACCCACAGCATGAAGCCCATGAAGCTGATGAAGCCGGCGATTTCGAAATACAGCGCGTAGTTGGTGCGGTATTTTCCGGTAGTGGGGTCGTAGACCGAGCAGAGTATCCGGATGCGGTCGGCGATTTCCGCCAGGGTACTGGTCTGGGGCGGGATCGGCGCGCCGGTGATCATGGCCTTGAGCGGTTCCGCAAGGTCCGCCGCGGTGAAGGTTTCGCCATACACCTGCCTGAAAATCCTGCCATCGGCATCGACGATGGTGACCTGGTTCATGTGGTCGAAGCCGGCGGTCGTCGCCACATAGCTGAAGCCGAAATTTTGCGTCAGCTCGTCGACGATCGCCGCGGCGGGGCTGAGGAATTCCCAGTTGGGCAGATGGATGCCGTACTGGGTGGCAAAGGCCTTCATTGCCTGCGGCGAATCGAAAGGCTGGTTGAAGCCGATGCTGATGATGTTGAAGCGATCGGCTCCGAGCACGCTGACCGTACCCTCGACGGCCTTTTGCAAGTTCTTGGTGGTGGTGGGGCAAACATTGAAGCAGGCGGTATAGACGAAATTCACCAGCAGCGGCTTGCCGCGATAGCTTGCGAGCCGGATCGGACGCTCCTGCCGGTCGAGCAGCACGTGGTCGCCGAGCGGTTTGCCGATCACGCTCTGCGATCGCTCAAGCGCTGCCTTTTCGTCAAGCGTGGTGAGAGTCAGTCCGGTGCGCGCGCCCTGGGGCTGCTGGGCAAGCTTGGGCTCGGGGGACTTGTCTGCAGGCAGGGCGCAAGGCGCCGCAAAGATCAGGACTGCTGCAAGCGCAGCACGAAACGAATGATGGATCACGGGGAGACGCCGGGCTAAAAACGAGCGTCGATGATTGCAGCAGTGAGTACCAGAGTCAACTGAGCCAGGGACGCATGGAAACAGGTCATCGCCGTTTCACGGTTGGTGTTCTGCATCAGGCGCCACGCCTTCTGGATGAACAGGGCGCCGCCGGCAGCCGCACCGGCAAAGTAGATCGCGCCGAGACCGAAGGCCAGCGGCAGGAAAGACGCGGCCACCAGTGCCAGTGTGCTGGCAAAAATGGTTTGCGCAGCGCGCTTGTCGCCGACCACTACCGGCAGCATTGGGACGCCCGCTGCCGCGTAGTCCTCGCGGTAGGCGATGGCCAGACTCCAGAAATGTGGCGGCGTCCAGAGGAAAAGCACCAACGCCAGGGCAAGCGGTACGGCGCCGACCTGCGGGTCGGCCGCTGTCGCTCCGGCCAGCACCGCCCAACTGCCGGCCAGGCCGCCAAATACGATGTTGAGCCAGGTGCGACGCTTGAGCCACACCGTATAAACGATGGCATAAAAAAAAGCGCCGAGGAAGGTGAACAGCGCCGCCCAGACATTCAGCGCGATCCACGCCGCGGCAACCGAGAGTGCCATCAGCCCGAAAATGATCACCAGCCAGATCGGCCCGTGCTTGACTTCGCCGGTGGCGAAGGGCCGCTTGCGGGTACGCGACATCAATGGATCGATGTCGTGTTCGTAATACTGGTTGAAGGCACCGGCGCTGGCTGAGGAAACCAGTACGGCCAGCGTCAGGGTGATGAGTTGCGCGAGATTGAGGCTGGGGCCGGCACTGACCGACAAGCCCGCCAGGGCCGTAAATGTGATCACGACGCCGATGCGCAGCTTGAACACTCCCATGATGGCACGGAAGGGGAAGCCGGTTGATCGTGTGGGGGGCAGCGTCGATTCCATCAAGTGTCTTGGGGTGATGTCGTTGTAGTTCTTGTCACTTCTGAAACCTGCTTGAATCGGGCCTGATGGCCAAGCCCGATTCAGGCAGGTTCCCCGCACCGAGGTGCGGGGAAGCCATGCTTCTGAATCAGCCGATGATCAGCTCAGACCCCAGACTTCGGACAGGTACTTCCAGTTCACGAAGTAGTAGAGGACGAAGCAGACCAGCAGTGTCAGGGCCAGAACCACCGTGCCCGGCACGTTGGTGTGCTCTTCGCTGCCGGTGCCGGAAGCCGCAGCCGCAGCGGATTGGTCCGGAATCGGCGTCGGCTTGTCGGATTCGACGCCGCCGTCGAGCTTCTTGCCGAACAGCAGCGACAGAACCACGAGGCCGATCCACAAGCCACCGCCGATGACGGCGATCACACCAAAAATGCCGGTGAGACCCATCATCAGGTAGGCAGCACCCGGCCATTCATACTGGAACGGAGCGCCCGAGAAGGCCATGTCCCAGTGACGGCGGGAAACGCCCAGGGTGCCGGCGCCCATCATCACCAGCGACAGCACGATCATGCTGAGGCCGTAGAGGTAGGGCTGGATCTGGCACAGTTTGGGGAACAGCATTTCGCGCCTGAACAGCGTCGGCACCAGCAGGTAGGTGATCGACATGAAGGCCAGCGTGGTGCCGACGACGACCGTGGCGTGGAAGTGACCCGGCACGTAGAAGGTGTTGTGCATCAGCATGTTGATCTGCTCGGTGCCCAGCACGACGCCGGAGATGCCGCCGATGAAGCCGAAGCCGACCAGCGAAATGAACATGCCCGAGAACACCGGGTTGCCCCACGGCGCCTTGCGCAGCCACTCGAACAGTCCGTTGTTGAAACCCTTCTTGCGCTGGGCCGCTTCGATCGCACCCGGAACCGTGAAGCCGTGGATCATCGAGGCGAGTACCGCGAAGTACATGAAGTAGGACGTGTTCAGCACTTTCCACTCCGCGCTCATGCCTGGGTCGGACAGCAGGTGGTGCGCGCTGGCCAGTTGCAGGAACAGGATGTAGAGCAGGAAGGCAAAGCGGGACACTTTCTCGGACAGCGGCTTGGCGCCGAAGGCCACGGCAGCGACCAGATACCAGATCGCGACGTGGGCCGAGACGTTGATCTGCTGCGAGGAGTGACCCAGCGCCCACCAGACCATGCGATACAGCTGCGCGTCGATTTCCTTGATCAGGCCGACAGACCAGAGGAAGGTCGGGATCAGGATCGCGGCGCCGGAGACGATGGTGAATACCGCGATGATTGCGGCGGTCAAGGCGCCGAAGGTCACCAGCGGAATCGATCCGACGTAGGTCTTCTCGCGCTTGGCCACTACCAGCGTGCCGAAGAACACCGCGGTACCGAGCAGCGCACCCACGGCAAACAGGATGATGCCGAGGTAGAAGTGCGGCGCGGCCTGCATCGGCACGTAGGAGGTGAACATCACGCTCGACTCGCCCTGGAAGATGGCGACGTTGGTCATGATGCCGCCGACGACCATCAGCCAGAACTGGACCCAGCCCAGCCATGGCGTGGCAATTCGACAGCGCAACAGGGTCGATGAGGCGAAATAGAGCACCGCCATTTCAAAGAAGATGATCCACAGGATCAGCATGTCGATGCCGTGGGCCGTCAGGATCAGGTAGAACTGGTCTGCCGGCAGCAGCTTGATCGCCGGCCAGCGGGTCAGGATCACCAGCAGGGCGGTGATGCCGCCCACCAGCAGCCAAAGAACGCCGGCTACGGCGTTCCAGCGCATCAGTTTGTCGGCATCGAGGTCGAACTGGAGCCCGGTGCGCGGACAGGTACGGTATGTAGTTGCCATCTATGGCCTCCCTTATTTCACGTAAATACGGCCAAGCATCGTATGGTGACCGATGCCGCAGTATTCATTACAGACGATGGCGTAGGTGCCGGCCTTGGTCGGCGTCATCTTGACCACATGCTCATAACCGGGAATGACCTGGATATTGATGTTGGTCGGCTGCAGCGAGAAGCCATGGTTGTAGTCGACCGCCGACAGGTGGATCTTGTAGGTCTTGCCGGCTTCCAGTTCGAGGATCGGATACCAGGACCACAGGCGCGCGAGCAGGAAGGCTTCGCCCTTCTCGTTCGGCTTGGCTACCGGAATCTTCTGGTCGGTCTCGGTGCGGATGGTGTTTTCTTTTACGAAGGCTTCGGTCTTGGCGGTGAACATCTCGGTGGTCGTCTTGTAGACCTCGTTCGAGAGATTCTGCTTACCGTTGATATGCCAATAGACCATCATGACGAACATGATCATGGCCCAGACGAAGGCGATACCGATCCAGGCCCATTCTTGCCCGGCGATCGGCTGTTTCCACCACAACCGCTCTGAAGGCGGCAGGATTGCACTCATATATTTCTCCCTGATTGACTGGATTGTTGGTTACTTGGCAAGGGGGACACTCATGATGTCCACGATGCCCCACAAGATGTATATGACGCCGGGAGACGCAACTCCGAGGAACAGGAGCAGGAAGTGGTTATCCAGCAGCTTCTGCATGAAGGGAACATCTTCGTCATTGTTATTCGCCATGTTTCTGCCCTTTAACGTGAGCGCGCTGCAGCGCGCGGTTGAAACGAACTTCCGGAACTTGATACATATGGGCCGCGAGGATAACCCGAGGAAGCCAATCGGGCATTTGATTTAGGACAAGAAACAGCTGCATTGACAGCGGTTTGCATGCTGCGCTGCGACAAAGCGTCGCAGCGGATTCCGTGCCTGTCAGTGTGGCGGAATCAGTGTGCGCTGCAGTATGAATCAGGCGCTGATGCCTGCGTCCCAGTGCGGCTGGCCCTGGAAGCGCTGGACGAGGAAATCGAGCAGGGTGCGCAGCGTCGCCGGGACGTGCTGGCGTGACAGGTAGACGCCCCAGATGGTCAGCTCCGGCGGCTGCCAGTCAGGCAGCAGGCGGATCAGTTCGCCGCTGCGGATCAGCGGCCCGGCCAGATAGGTGGGTTGCAGGGCGATGCCGGCGCCGACGCGAGCGGCCTGGATCAGCACCGTCGCTTCGTTGGCGCTGAGATTGCCGCCGACCGGCACGCTGGTTTCGGCGCCGCCGGCGAGGAAACGCCACTCGCCCTTGCCGAAGCGTGAATAGGTCAGGCAGTTGTGCTGCGCCAGGTCGGCGGGGCGCAGCGGCGTCCCGTGGCTAGCCAGGTAGGCCGGCGATGCACAAACAACTGAACGGCAGGGCGCGATGCGCCGCGCCACGAGATTGGGATCGAGTTCCCCGGAAATGCGCACGGCGAGGTCCACCCGGTCCTCGATCAGATTGACGGGCCGGTCGACCATCAGCAGGTCCGCCGACACCTCCGGATACAGCGCCAGGTACTCGGCAATGGCCGCCGCGAGGTGGGCCATGCCGAAGGACATGCTGGTGGTCACGCGCAACTGGCCGCGTGGGGTGCGGTCACGCTCGCCCGAGCGCTCCTGCATGTCGGCCGAGAGTTCCAGCATCTGGCGCGATTGCGTTAGGAAAGCCTCGCCGGCTTCCGTCAGCGAGATGCGCCGCGTCGAACGCTGCAGCAGGCGCGTCTCCAGCCAGGATTCCAGCGCGGCGACATGGCGCGTGACCATGACGCGGCTCATGTCCAGATGCTCGGCGGCGGCGGTGAAGCTGCCGCAGCGGGCGACTTCGGCAAACACCTTCATGGCAGCGAGACGATCCATATGCACATAATCTGAAACAAAGAAGATCATATTGAGCCATTTATCTGAACCAATCAAGTCATTACAGTGCGCTCCACACCCACCCACAACCCGGAGCACACACCATGAAATCCTTGATCCGCATAGTCGTTCCCGCCATCCTCTCGCTCGGCGTGGTTGCCGGCGATGCTGCCGCACAGACGCCGCCGCTGACCCTGCAGGTCTACAACGCCGACGGCGCCAGCTTCCATGTCAATGCCACGCTGGTCAGCGGCAAGACCGAGGCCGTGCTGCTCGACACCGGCTTCACCCGCGCCGATGCCTATCGCATCGCGGCGATGGTGCTCGACAGCAAGAAGACCCTGAAGACCATTTACATCAGCCAGGCCGATCCGGATTTCTACTTCGGCGCCGAGGTGCTGCGCCAAATCTTTCCCGAGGCCAGGCTGGTCGCCAGCGCGCCGACAGTGAAGAAGATCGAGGCCACGCTGGTGACCAAGCTCCAGGTCTGGGGGCCGCGCCTGGGCGCCAACGCGCCGAAGCAGGTGCCGATTCCCGAGGTCATGAGCGGCAACACGATGTCGCTCGAAGGACAGGTGCTGGAAGTGCGCGGCCTGGAGGATTCCCTGCCGCACCGCAGTTACGTCTGGATACCTTCGATCAAGGCCGTCGCCGGTGGCGTCAATGTCTTCGCCGGCCTGCATGCCTGGACCGCCGATACCCAGTCGGCCACCGCGCGCGCCGACTGGAGCAGGAAGCTGTCGGCGATGGCGGCGCTGCAGCCGGAGACGGTGATTCCGGGTCACGCGCTGCCCGGCCAGCCGCGCGACGCCAGCCAGATCGCCTACACCCAGGCCTATCTGGCGCGCTTCGAGAGCGAACTGGGCAAGGCGTCGAATTCCGCGGCCCTGATCGCTGCAATGAAGGCCGCCTATCCGGATGCCGGCCTGGCGGTGGCGCTGGACATCGGTGCCAAGGTCAACAAAGGCGAAATGAAATGGTAATGTCCGCCGTTTTCCCTGCCCATAAATCTGCCCGGAGCCACTCATGAAGTCCGCACTCGACCAGACCGCGCTCGACCAGCTTTTCCGCGAGGCACATACCTTCAACAAGTTCACCGACCAGGCCGTGAGCGAACAGACCATCCGTGAGCTGTACGAACTGCTGAAGTGGGGGCCGACCTCGATGAATGCGCAGCCGGGGCGCTACGTCTTCGTGCACAGCGCCGCGGCGCGGGAACGGCTGATTCCGGCCATGATCGCCGCCAACGCGGAAAAGACGCGCAAGGCGCCGCTGACCGTGGTCGTTGCCATGGACACGCAGTTCCATGACCACCTGCCGACCCAGTTCAAGGCCTACGACGCGCGCCCGATGTTTGCCGACAACGCGCCGCTGGCCGACGCGACGGCCTTCCGCAACAGTTCATTGCAGGGCGCCTACCTGATGCTGGCGGCGCGTTCGCTGGGCCTCGACTGCGGACCGATGAGCGGCTTCGATGCGGCGAAGGTGGATGCCGAGTTCTTCCCCGACGGCCGCTGGAAATCCAATTTCATCGTCAATATGGGCTACGGCCTGGAAGCGGGCGGCCACTATCCGCGCGGCCCGCGCCTGGGCTTCGACGAGGTGGCGCGCATCGTCTGAAGCGTCCGGCCGGGTCAGGCGGCGTCTTGTGATTCCAGCCAGTAGGCCAGTCCCTGGGCGTTGAGTTCCAGGTCGAGGTGCCAGATGTCGAGGATTTCCTCGTCGCCGAGACGGCAACCGTGGGTGTGTGCCTCGTTCAGCAGCAGTTCGGTCAGGCCATGCCGGATGCGCGCTGTCTTGTCTTCGTCCTTACTGGCGGCAAGGGTAATCGCGACGTATTGGTCTAGCAGGCGCAGCACTTCGCGTCCGATCTCCGCGGGCGGCGCAAGCCGGCTGAAGTGGGTCAGATAGACCGCGTCGGGATTGAAGGACAGCATGCGTTTGATCGAGGCGCGCATTTCGTCGGGGTCGAACTGGATCGGCGTCGATGAGGGGAAGATCAGCGGTTTGCCATCGACGTCCATTTCGCGATAGGAAATGCCGAAGGTGTCGCCGGTGAATATTCCGCTCGACTGGCGGTCGACGATGGCGATATGGTGTTTCGCATGTCCCGGCGTGTCGATACACAGCAGCTCGCGCGAGCCGAGCCGCAGCAGCGTATTGTCGTGGGCCTCGATGATGCGCTCGGCGGCGATCGGCAGCAGCTTGCCGTACATGCGCCGCGCCCGCTCGCGCCCATACACGCCCTCGACCCCGGCCATGAGTTTGGTCGGCTCGATCATGTGCCGCGCGCCGCGCGGATGCACCACCAGCCTGCTGTTGGGGAAAGCTTCCATCATGACGCCGGCGCCGCCGGCATGGTCGAGGTGGATGTGGGTGAGGATCACGTAATCCACCGCCTCCGGGCCGAGGCCGCGTGCGGCCAGCGCCGCCAGCGCCTGCGGCATGACTTCGAAGTTGGCGGTATCGACGAAAGCGACGCGGCCGTCGCTCTCGATCAGGTGGATGGCGGCCAGCAGCGGTCGCACGTAGCCGGCATCGAAGGCGTAGATGCCGTTGTGGTAATCGATAAGGCCACCGGACATGATCAGGCGCGCCGAGCGGCGCGGATCAGCGCCGCTCCGCGCTCGGCGATCATGACCGTGGGCGCATTGGTGTTGCCGGAAGTGATGGTCGGCATGATCGAGGCATCGACCACGCGCAGGCGGCCTAGCCCTCGCACGCGCAGCTCGGAATCGACCACGGCCAATGGATCGTCGGCCCGGCCCATGGCGCAGGTGCAGGTGGGGTGGAAGATCGTTGTGCCGATATCGCCGGCGGCCTTCGCCAGTTCGGCGTCACTTTGCTTTTGCGCGCCGGGTTGGTGCTCTTGTGGCTGGTAGGGCGCCAGCGCCGGCTGCGCGACGATGTTGCGCGTCAGGCGCAGCGCGCGCGCAGCGACCAGGCGGTCGTTGTCGGTGGAAAGATAGTTCGGCGCAATCACCGGCGCCGTCGCCGGGTTGCGGTCGCGGATATGCACCACGCCGCGCGAAGTCGGACGCAGGTTGCACACACTCGCGGTGAAGGCGGGGAAGGGGTGCAGCGGATCGCCGAACTTTTCCAGCGACAGGGGTTGCACATGGAACTCCAGGTCGGGCGTCGCCACCTCCGGCGCGGAATGGAAGAAGCCGCCGAGCTGGCTCGGCGCCATCGACAGCGGCCCGGAGCGGAACAGTGCATATTCGAGCCCCATCATCGCCTTGCCCCAGAGGCTGTTGGCGCGCTGGTTCAGCGTGGTGATGCCATGCACCTTGAAAATCATGCGCAACTGCAAGTGGTCCTGCAGGTTGCCGCCGACGCCGGGCAGCTCATGCACCAGCGGCACGCCGCGTTGCTGCAGCAGCGCAGCCGGCCCGATGCCGGAGCGTTGCAGGATCATCGGCGAGCCGATGGCTCCCGCCGTGAGCAGGGTTTCGATGCGTGCCGTGACGCGATGTGGAACGCCTCCGAGGCTGAACTCGACGCCGCGCGCCTCCTTGCCATCGAGAATCAGCTTGTCGATCAGCGCGCCGGTGACCACCTTCAGGTTGGGCCGGTGCAGCACTGGCCGCAGCATCGCCTTCGAGGCGTTCCAGCGCACGCCTTTCTTCTGGTTCACCTCGAAGTGGCCGATGCCGAAATTGTCGCCGCGGTTGTAGTCCTGCTTGAACGGGATGCCGGCTTCCTGTGCGGCCTGTGTGTAACGGTCGAGGATGTCCCAGTGCAGGCGCTGTTTTTCGACGCGCCATTCGCCCTTGTCGCCGTGCATCGCGTCGGCGCCGTCCCAGTAGTCCTCGCTGTGCTTGAACACCGGCAGCACGCTGTCCCAGTTCCAGCGCGAGTCGCCGGTGATCCGAGCCCACTCATCGTAATCGCGCACCTGACCGCGCAAATAGAGCATGCCGTTGATCGAGGAACAGCCGCCGAGTACCTTGCCCCGGGCGTAGATGATGGAGCGGCCGTTGAGGCCGGGTTCGGCTTCCGTCTTGTAGCACCAGTCGGTGCGCGGGTTGTTGATGCACTTGAGGTAGCCGATCGGGATGTGAATCCAGATCCAGTCATCCTTGCCGCCGGCTTCCAGCAGCAGCACCGTCACATCGGGATCGGCCGAGAGGCGATTGGCGAGCACGCAGCCGGCCGTGCCGCCGCCGGCGATGACGTAATCGAACTCGCCGAAGTCCTTCATTACTTGTTGACCGGCATGACGAACTCGGGGCCCTTCGATTCCGATCCCGGCCAGCGCTGCATGATGCTCTTGTAGCGTGTGTAGAAGCGCACGCCTTCCTCGCCATAGATGTGGTGGTCGCCGAACAGGCTGGCCTTCCAGCCGCCGAATGAATGCCAGGCCATGGGCACCGGAATCGGCACGTTGATGCCGACCATGCCGACCTCGATCTTCTGGATGAAGGCCTGCGCCGTGCCGCCGTCGCGGGTGAAGCAGGCGACGCCGTTGGCGAAGGTATGGCGGTTGATGAGTTCCACGGCCGCGGCGAAGGTCGGCACGCGCACCACGCACAGCACCGGGCCGAAGATTTCCTCCTGGTAGATGCTCATCGCCGGCGTGACGTGGTCGAACAGCGTCGGGTTGATGAAGAAGCCCTGTGCCAGCTCACCGGTGAGGCCTTCGCGGCCGTCGAGTACCAGCTTGGCGCCTTCTTTCACTCCCGCCGCGATGTAGCCGGCCACCTTGTCGCGGTGTACACCGGTCACCAGCGGTCCCATGTCCACATTCGCCGTATCGCCAGCGCCGACTTTCAGTTTCTTCGCGCGCTCGACGACCTTTTCGACCAGCGTGTCGGCGCAGGCGCCGACCGCCACCGCGACCGAAATCGCCATGCAACGCTCGCCGGCCGAACCGTAGGCGGCGCCGATCAGCGCATCGGCCGCGCCGTCGAGGTCGGCATCGGGCATCACCACCATGTGGTTCTTCGCCCCGCCCAGCGCCTGCACGCGCTTGCCGTGGGCGATGCCGTGGCTCTGGATGTATTTGGCGATCGGCGTCGAGCCGACGAACGACACCGCCTGTACGTCCGGATGTTCGAGCAGCGCGTCGACCGCCTCCTTGTCGCCCTGGATCACGTTGAAGGCGCCGGCCGGCAGGCCGGCCTCACGCAGCAGTTCCGCGGCCAGCATCGAGGGCGAGGGATCGCGCTCGGAGGGCTTCAGCACGAAGGTGTTGCCGCAGGCCAGGGCCATCGGCGCCATCCACATCGGCACCATGAACGGAAAGTTGAAGGGCGTGATGCCCACCGCCACGCCCAGCGGCATGCGCTGGTTCCAGTGGTCGATGCCGCCACCGATGCCATGTGAATGCTGGCCCTTGAGCAACTGCGGGATGCCGCAGGCGAACTCGATGACTTCCAGCCCGCGCTGTACCTCGCCCAGCGCATCGGGCAGGGTCTTGCCATGTTCGGCGCTGAGCAGCCGGGCAAGATCGCTGGAGTACTGCTCGACCAGGTCGCGGAACTTGAACATCACGCGTGCCCGCCGCTGCGGCGCCGCCGTCCCCCAGTCGGCAAAGGCCGCACGCGCCGCCGCCACGGCGCGATCGACATCGGCGCGGGAAGCCAGCGCGATCTGGCGTGCCACCCGGCCCTGCGCCGGGTTGAACACGTCGCCACGGCGCGTGCCGCTGCCGGCATCGGCTTGTCCGTTGATCCAGTGGCCGACCAGGTCGGTGGCGTTGATGTATTGCAGGCTCATGGCTTCTCTTTGCACGGCGTAAATGAAAGCATTGCAGCCTGAGTCCGTAACGAAGTCAAGCACGCGCATTCTGTGCGCGAACATTTCTTGCGCCGGCTCGCCGCCTATGTCAAAATGCGCGCCTTCCAACGCGGAGTGGTAGTTCAGTTGGTTAGAATACCGGCCTGTCACGCCGGGGGTCGCGGGTTCGAGTCCCGTCCACTCCGCCAACGTTTCAAGCAAAAAAGCGCCTCCCGGGGCGCTTTTTTGTTGGTGCGCTCGGCAGGGCGCCGGGTGGCCGCGATTTCGTTGGCGGTGACGCGGCTAAAGTCGTTCGGCCGTGGGCGAAATGGCACATCTTGATATGTACGGCTAATTGCCGTATTATGAGTTCAGGAGGATTATTGCCATGCCTACAGCCGTTTCCACTGCGCGTCTCGAAGCTCGCATCAGTACTGATTTGCACAGCATGCTCAAGCGTGCCGCCGAGATTCAGGGCCGCACCATGACTGATTTCGTTGTGTCGGCGGTGCAGGATGCCGCGCAACAGGCGATTGCCCAATCCGAAGTCATTCGCCTGTCGCTCGCCGACCAGGAGTGTTTTGCACAAGCATTGCTGTCGCCACCGAAACCAGCACCGGCCTTGAAGCGTGCGTTCGCGCGACATCGCAAGTTGGTCGGTACGGAGTGAGTGAGCCCCCTTTTCGTGTTGTAGCGCTAGATCCCGGGCAAAATCGTTCAGGATTCAAGAGCGGATCCGAGCCCCTCGACAGCTATTTCCAGCAGCGGGTCGCACAAGACATTCGCCGCCGCGTTACCGCGTGTTTTGTTGCGCTGACGCGAGACCAGCGCATTGCCGGCTACTACACCCTGGCATCCGCCAGCGTACCCCTGTCGGATCTTCCTCCGGCAATCGGCAAGAAGCTGCCGCGCTATCCGTCGGTGCCAACCGTGAGAATGGGTCGGCTGACGGTTGATCTGGACTTCAAGGGGCGAGGACTGGGCAGTGCCCTGCTGGCCGATGCCATCTATCGTGCCATCCGTTCGGAAATTGCCGCCTATGCGCTCGTGGTCGATGCCAAGGATGAATCCGCCGTGAAGTTCTATCGACATCACGGATTCATTGCCTTGCCAAGCGCGTCGCAGACACTGTTTCTGCCACTGGCAACAGTTCGCGACTGATTGCGGCCGCGCGCTCGCCGTGTCGCCAGCGCCGACTTTTTGGTTGGGCGCGAATGGGCGCAAGCGGGGCGGGGTATCATTCGCCGCTGACATCCACAGGACGCTTTTGTTGAACATCCCTCCCGTTGAACCCGGCACCGTCGGCCCCTGCCCGGTGGCCCCCGATGCCTTGCAGGGCATCAAGCGACAGCAGACCAATCCCGCGCGCTGGAACGGCGTTGGCTGGCAGGACTTCGTCGCGGCGCTGCAGGCCGGTGGCGTCGAGCTGGTCGAGGGCGCCGTGGCCTGCGGCGTGTATGCGACCGATGCCGGCGGCACGGCCTACGGTTTGCCGCACGGCGTGGTGGTCGCGCGCGGCGCCGGCCAGGTGTCGACCCTGCTCAAGGCGGCGCAGGCCCACCGGGTGCCGGTCACGGTGCGCGGTGGCGGCTTGACCACCGAAGGCGAATCGGTGGCCTTCGGCGGCGTGTTGCTCGACATGAGCGGCATGAGCCGCGTGGTGAGCATCGATGCCGAGCGGCTTACGGTGCGCACCGAGGCCGGCATCTACTGGCACAGCCTGGCCGAGGAACTGCGCCGCGAGAATCTGGATTACCTCTCGGCGCCGCTCAATCTGACCTCCTCGGTGGGCGGCACGCTCGGCGTCGGCGGCATCGACGTGAATTCTGCGCGGCTGGGATGCAGCGCCGATCAGGCCGTGTCGCTGCAAGTGGTGACGCCGACCGGCGAGATCGTCGAATGCTCGGACAGCGAGAATGCCGAACTGTTCCGGCGCGTGATCCTCGGCTACGGCCAGTTCGGCATCATCACCGAAGCGACGCTGCGCATACGGCCCTACACGCCACTGTCCATGCACTACTACTATTACTCCTCGTTGCGCACCGCGATCGAGGATTTGCAAATGCTCGACCGCAACGATGCCAGCGATTACTCGGGCATCCTGACCATCATGGACTGCGCGGTGAATCTGCTGGTGGCCTTCGATTCCGACGAGCGCGAGGCGGCCTTCAAGGCGAACTGGGAATCGCGCCTGCGCGGCTTCGGCGAAGCCGGTTTCGCGCTGTGCATGCTCGGGCACTACGCACTGCGGCCGTGGCGGATCGGCGAAGCGCTGTACCTGCTGCAACGCAAGCAGGCGGTGTTCCCCGAGTTTCGCCGGCCGGAGTTCCATCGCGACGGCAAGATGCACGACCGCACCGTGGTATTTTCGCGCGCGGTGTGGAAGCACTGGGGCTCGCGGCAGATGGTGATTCCCGATCTGGCGACGCCGGCGGACACGTTCATCGAAGCCGTGGAGCGCGGCAACGCGGTCTGCCGCAAGTATTTTCCGCATTACACGCTGTATTGCGTCGGCATCAAGCTGCGGCCGGACCACCAGCCGCACTACGAAATGTCCTGCGTCCCGCCCGGCGCGGAAGGCTGGGCCTACGGCTGCGAATTCGAGCCGATGATCGAGGACGCGGTCTATAGCCGCGACCACTTCCAGTCCTTCAAGAACGCCATCTACGACATCGGCGTCGACCTGGGCGCCAGTTATTACCGCTTCGGCGGCATGATGAAGGGCTACATCCGACGCGTCTTCGGCGACGCGCTGGTGGACAAGCACCTGGCCATGAAGCGCCAGGCCGATCCGGCCATGATCCTCAACCGCGACGTGATTTTCTGATGTACTCGAGCGCCCATCCCCGCGAATTTCCGGCCTGCAGCGGTTGTGGCCTGTGCCGGCTGGTGTGCCCGATGTGGCGCCGCCGGCGCGACCCGCGTTTCAGTCCGGAAGGCCTCGCCAAGGCCTTGCAGCATGGCGCCACGGCCGCCGAACTGGCGGCGCCGCTGGACGCCTGCTGCCTGTGCGGCGCCTGCGATCCGGTGTGTCCCGAGCGCATCGACCTGTCCGCGATGATCATGGAACTGCGGCAGGAAATAGGGGACAGACCCCAATTTCATGAATCTCGAAATCGGGGTCTGTCCCCTATTTCTCCTGCTGGCGCACTGCTGCTGCCGGGTGCCGCGCTGCGCGCCGGTCCGGCGCTGCTGGATCGCGTGCAAGCATTGCTCGGCATCGCAGTAGCCGCCGATGACGGCGCCGACATCGCGCTGGCGCTGGAAACCGGGGGCGCCATCGACACGCTGCGCCAACGCGCATTTCTGCGCGGGCTAGCCACCTTTGGCGGCCGCACTCTGGTGGTCGGCGACGGACTCCTGCTGCGCCAATTGCGCCGCTGGCTGCCCGGCGCGCGCCTGCAAGGCCTGGGCGAAGCACTGGGCAATGTCGGCGCGATCCGTCGCCGTGTCGCCAGCGCCGACTTTTACGTGATCGAGGCGCGCGCCTACCATGCCGATTACGAGCGCCTGGTCGGCCATTACGACCGCCTGCGCGCCGAGACCGGCTGCGCGATGAATCTCGACCTGCAGCGCATTGCGATTCCCGCCGTGGACGAAGCGGAAGCGCGCTGGATGCTGCAAGGCCGCCGGCCTGCGCGCATCATTGTCGAAAACCCGGCCGATCGCGCCGTCCTGGCGCGCGTCTGCGATGTGCCCGTGCTGCACATTGCCGAATTGGCGGAAACCGGATCATGAACAAGGAAGTACCCCATGCGTACCGTTGATGTCGTCATCGTCGGCGCCAGCCTTGCGGCCGCCGCTGCTGCCAAACGCACGGTCGACGCCGGACTGGAAACCATCGTCATCGAGCGCAAGGAGTTGCCGCGCCACAAGATCTGCAGCGGCATCCTCTCGCCGCGCGGGCACCGCTTCCTGCTGGAGAACTTCGGCCCGCTGCCGCGCGAAACGCTGCACGAGCCGACCTCCTGCCGCGGCGTGACTTTCCATTTTCCGAGCATGGTCTCGATGCCGATGGATTTCTTCCACGGTACCACCCCGCACCTGCACCGCAAGTATTCCGACCACTGGGCGATCATCCGCAGCGGCGCCGAGGTGCACGACCAGACGTCGTTTGCCGGGCTGGAGGAGAAGGGCGACCACGTGCTGGTGCACGCCCGCAAGCACGGCGAGCCGGTGACGTATCGGGCGCGCCAGGTGATCGGCGCCGACGGGCCCAGCTCGCTGGTGGTGCGCGCCGTCTATCCCGACTACACGAAGCAGATTCCATGGTTCTTCGTCGGCCAGAAATTCCACGAGATCATCGACTGTCCCTTGAGCGCGGATTATTTCCATTTCTGGTTCCATCCGGGCCTCGGCCACTACACCTGGAGCCACGCGCGCGACGGCAGGCAAATCGTCGGCGTCGGCTTCAAGCGCGGCGACAATTTTGCGAAGAAACATCAGGTAGTGCAGCAGTACCTCGAAGACAAGCACGGCGTGCGGCTCAAGCCGGCGGACGACGACCACGAAGGCTGCGCCGAAAACTTCGGCCCCTCGCTGATCAACCGCTACGTCTTCGGCAAGGGCAATGTGCTGGTCACCGGGCAGGCCGCCGGCTTTCTCAACATGATCGGCGAAGGCATGAGCTGCGCGCTGCATTCGGGCGCCATTTCCGGCGAGGCCATCGTCGAAGCACGCTTGCGCAACCGGCCGGTGCAGGAGATGTATCGCAGGATGATCGCCTCGGAAGTCCGCCGTTGCAGCGACCAGTGGAACCCGTTGAAAATCGCCTTCGAACGCCCGCACGAGGCGGACTTTCCGCAAGCGCTGATGAAGCTGTCGTGGCGCGAGCGCGGCCTGGTGCTGCGCGACATGTGGAACTTCATCGTGCTGTTCAAGGAATTCAAGTGGGGCCGCCAGATCGCCGGCGCGGCCCTGCAGCGGCCCATCCTCGGCGGCTATTCGACGCGGCGCTGGCTGTAGTTACGCCTTGTTCTGCGCTGCCTTTGGGGCGCCGTTCGCCAGAAGTTCCTCGAACTCCTCCAGCGGCAAGGGTTTGGCGTACAGGTAGCCCTGGAAGGCATGGCAACCATGGAGTTGCAGGAACTCGCGCTGCCCTTCGGTTTCGACGCCCTCGGCAATCACGTCGAGCACCAGGCTCCTGCCCATGGTGATAATGGTCTTGACGATGATGCCGTCATTGATATCGTCGGGCAGGTTGAGCACGAATGAGCGATCGATCTTGAGCTGGTCGAGGGGCAGCCGGGTCAGGTAGGCCAGCGAGGAATGCCCGGTGCCGAAATCGTCCAGCGAGAAGCTGACGCCCAGCGTCTTCAGGAGGCACATCTTTTCGATGGTGTCCTCGACGTTGTCCAGCACCAGGCTTTCGGTCAGCTCGATCTTCAGGCGCGCCGGATTGGCGCCACCGGCCTCGAGCACGGCTTTCACCTGGTCGACGAAGTCGGCCTGCTTGAATTGCCGGGCGCTGACATTGACCGCCAGCATCAGCTCGCGGGTGTGTGCGCTCGTCGACCAGGCCTTGAGCTGGGCGCAGGCTGTTGCCAGCACCCAGTGGCCGATCGGCAGGATCAGCCCGGTTTCCTCCGCCAGTGGAATGAAATCGCCCGGCGCGATCAGGCCGTGTTGCGGGTGCAGCCAGCGCAGCAAGGTCTCGGCGCCGATGATGCGGCCTGCGTCGTCGACTTGCGGCTGGTAGTAGAGCCGCAACTGGTGTTGCTGGACCGCCTTGCGCAGTTCGCTTTCCAGTGCGCTGCGTTCGTCGAGCCGGGCCTGCATCTCAGGGTCGAAGAAACGCAGTGTGTTGCGGCCAGCGGTCTTGGCGTGATACATGGCGAGGTCGCCATGTTTGAGCAGTTCCTCCACTGTTTCCCGCAGATGGAACAGGCCGACGCCGATGCTGGCGGTGCAGTGCACCTCGTGGCCATTGATCAGGATGGGCTGGCTGATTGCGGCGCCCAGCTTTTCTCCGATCTGCTTGGCCAGGGCGGCGGCCTCGTCGGCATCCCTGCCGAGTTCTTCCAGCAGCACCACGAATTCGTCGCCACCCAGGCGGGCCACGGTATCGCTTTCGCGCACGCCCTGCAGCAGGCGCTGCGTCACCTCGACCAGCAACTGGTCGCCGATATCGTGACCGCGCGTGTCGTTAACCGTCTTGAAGTTGTCCAGGTCGAGGAACAGGATCGCGCCGAAGAGTTCGTGGCGCGTGGTGGTGGCCAGCGCCTGGGCCAGGCGATCCTGCAACAGGCGGCGGTTGGGCAGCTCCGTCAGGGCGTCGTAGTGCACCAGGCGATGAATGCGGGCATCGGCTTCGCTGCTCTGGGTAATGTCGGAAAAGGTGCTGACGTAGTGGCTGATCTGGCCGTCGGCGCCGGTCACGGCGGTGATGGTCAGCCATTCGGCATAGATCCGGCCGTTCTTGCGGCGGTTCCAGATCTGGCCCTGCCAGTAACCCTTGCAGGTAATCGTGTCCCACATCTGCTTGTAGAACTCCGGGGGGTGGCGTCCCGAACTGAGCAGGTTGGGTGTCTGGCCGACCGCTTCCTCCGCGCTATAGCCGGTCAGGCGCGTGAAGGCCTGGTTGACGCGGAGGATGAGCCCGTGCGGATCGGTCACCATCATTCCCGACTGCGACTCGAAGGCAATCGCCGCGACGCGCAATTCCTCCTCGTGGCGCTTGCGCTCGCTGATGTCGGTAACGCTGACGACACGGAATTCCAGTGCCTCCATGCGCATGCTGCCGATCCCGATTTCCGCCGGGAACCGGCTGCCATCGTGGCGCCGGCCCTGTAACGCCGGCCCTGGCTCCAAGGCGCATGCGCGCGGGGTGTCCGTGGCTTGCTGGGGTTGTGCGCCATGCCCGGCGCGCGGCGGGTCCGCGATCAGGGTCTCGACGCCGAGCCCGGCCATTGCGCCGGACGGGAAGCCGAACACTTCGTTGGCGCAGGCGTTGGCACGAACCACGCGGCCTTGCGTATCGACCACCAGCATTGCCTCGGGAACGGTATCGAGAATCAGCCGGGCCAAGGCATCGCTCTGCCGCAACTGTTCGTTCTCGGCCCGCAAGCGGCCGACTTCGGCGAGGATTTCCGCAACCGGCCGCGCTGCCTCGTCCGTCGCCTCGGGGGCGTACGAGGGCGGCGCCGTTTGCGGCGAGCGCGTCGTCGCGGGGCGGCTTTTTTTAATTGCCCGGCCGTTCATCACCGATGACCAGCACGGGAGAGGGGGCTCTTCATCCTTCGCTCCATGTTCCTGCCGACGCATTGCAGCTGCAATGCGAGTCCGGATTCCATAAGCGAGGCAGTTTTTTGGGCCCCGACTGCAAGCCGGCGGAGAAGCTGCGGCTTGGTATATGTCTTTCGCTATATGATCACAATATCACGCAATTCATTCCCGCAAAATCAATAATATCAATTTCAGGAACAGGGTTAATCATACGTCACTTTTGTCGTCGGAATGGAAGTTTCCTACCCTGACCCTCGGCCTGCATCAGGATGCCAGTCGCGCACGGTTGGCTTCGATGGCGCTGGCGATGTGCCTGACGGTTGTCCGGCGAATCGGATGCTCGGGTGCCAGATCGCCGAATCGAGCCGCCTGCCCGACCACCCTGTCGATGGTGGCCGTGGCGACGGCGACGTCGATCCCGCCCTGGCTGGCGAGCGCCAGCAGGTGGGCGCGCGTTATCCGGCGGCCCTCGCCGCATACATCGGTCTGATGCTCCCCTCCCGGGCCATCGCTGAAGGTCAGGTCATAGCAGGGGGCAAGGCGCCAGCGGCGGTCCCGGCCGAGCCGGTAGGAGAAGTTCCTCGCATGGTCGTCGCGGTTGTTGAAGACGACATTGAACACCGCGCGGGCGAAGGCTTTCTGCACCTCGCGCTCATCCCGCGTCAGCATGCGGGTTGCGCGCAGGAAGGTGGTGTAATCGGTAGCCGCCACCCGGATATCGGCGTGGAGCAGGCCGGCCAGAGTGTGCACCGGAACCCGCTTGCCGTCTTCGACATCGAATCGCGCCACGCCGAAACCTGCCAGCCGGGAGTCCAGGTCGAAATACCGCGTCGCCGGCATTTCCAGGCCGCACTCCCGTGCCAGTTGGGCGTAGAGATCCTCGATGGCGCAAACCTCCTTGTGCTCTCCCTGGGCTTGAAACTTCACCAGCCAGGCTTGCCCGTCGGCGTCGGGCAGGGTGCTGATGTGCTTGCCCGCGGGGTCGTACCGCACCAGTGCCTTGGGCCGGGCGCCTTGCGGCGACCCGCCGGTGCGGACCAGCGCGAGCAAGGTATCCGTTTCCTTGCCGGCGAGTACCTGCCGCGATGCCCTGGCCAGTTCCAGCAGTTGCAGGTCGGCCGGGGGCAGTGGTTCGGCGTCGGCCGGCACAAAGCTCAATGCGCCTACCGCGCGGTCGCCGATAAACGCCAAACGGTCCAGTGGCGTGGGCGAGACACCACGCTGGCGAAAGACCCGGTCCATCAGCAGCAGGCCCCAGCCATCCGGCAAGGCATCGGCCATGAGCCCCGGCAGCCGGTGCTGGTAATCCGGAAAGCCGCCATAGGCCTGCGGGCGAAGCTTGAGATGTCGCGGCGAGAGTTCGAGGTTCTGCGCCAGCGCCTCCGGGGAATATTCGAACAGCAGTTCCGCGCCGTCGTCCGCCAGGGTGCCCAGCAGCCAGTCCTCGCCCCATCCCTGGTAGCGCACGTGGAGCTTCCTCATGCCCGAGTCCTCGGAGTCGTTCTTGGCGCGCGCATTCGACGGGGTTGCGCGGCCTGCTCCATCTGCGCGATCGACCGGTGCTGGAGCTCGAACAGGGGTTGCAGCTGGTCCGTCAGACCCAGCGCCTGGACAATGCGCACAAGCGTTTCGAGTGAGGATATGCCGCAGCGTTCCAGGGTCTTGACGGTACCCACCGAAACACCCGCCATGTCCGCCAGGGTCGCCTGGGTAAGGCCCTGAGCCAGTCGTTGGGCACGCAGTCGGGCCCCAAGGTGCTGGAGAATCTCTTCGCGAGTAGCAAATGCAAAGTCAAGCATACTATCCCTTATTTAGAATATATCAGTCTAATAGCTATAATAATAACTGTTATTCTATCATGGATTAATGCGAAGCCTGATTAGCCACCATGTTCGGCCCGTCATTCCGGCGAAGGCCGGAATCCAGCCAGCGCCTGCTCTGGATACCGGCTTTCGCCGGTATGACGATATTGCACTTGATCAGCGTTTCCATAATGGCTATTTCAACAACCAGGACAGGGCAAATGGTATGGAGCATTTTCTCCTTGTATGTTCTGCTTTTAAGGAATATGAAAAATGATGATGAGGCTGTGGAG
>CAYNGV010000005.1:0-36329 GCA_964397005.1 uncultured Sulfuritalea sp.
GAATTTAAAAAGGCCCCGAAGGGCCTTTGATGGTGCGATGCGAAAGCGTATCTAGCCGTCGCGGAAGACAGGCTTGCGCTTTTCGACGAAAGCCGCCATGCCTTCCTTCTGGTCGGCCAGGGCGAAGGCCGAATGGAAGGTGCGCCGCTCGAACAGCAGGCCTTCCTGCAGGCTGGATTCGTAGGCGCGATTGACCGATTCCTTGATCATCATCACGATCGGCAGCGAGAATCCGGCGATGGTCGTCGCCGCCGCCAGGGTTTCTTCAAGCAGCTTGTCGGCGGCGATGATGCGCGCCACCAGTCCGGCGCGCTCGGCTTCCTGTGCGTCGATGAAGCGGGCGGTGAGGCACATGTCCATCGCCTTGGCCTTGCTCACGGCGCGCGGCAGGCGCTGGGTGCCGCCGGCGCCGGGCAGGATGCCGAGCTTGATCTCGGGCTGGCCGAACTTTGCCGTGTCGGCGGCGTAGATCATGTCGCACATCATGGCCAGCTCGCAGCCGCCGCCCAGTGCGAAGCCGGCTACAGCGGCGATGATCGGCTTGCGGCAGCGCACGATGCGGTCCCAGTTGCGGCTGATGTAATTGGCCTTGTAGACATCCATGAAGTTCCAGCCGGCCATGGCGCCAATGTCGGCGCCGGCGGCGAAGGCCTTTTCCGAGCCGGTGATGACGATGCAACCGATGTTCGCATCGGCCTCGAAGCTGTCGAGCGCGGCGCCGAGTTCGTCGATCAGCGTGTCGTTGAGCGCGTTGAGGGCTTTGGGCCGGTTGAGCGTGATGAGTCCGACCTTGCCGCGGGTTTCGGCGATGATGTTTTCGTAGTTCACTGCGCGGCCTCCTGGCGGGGAATGGCGATGGTCTGGGCGCCTTTCAGCACGGGTGCCACGGTTGCAACCGGGCGCGCGGGTGCAGCGGGTGTGGCGGCGTCCTTGTTCTTCGGCTGGATCACGGCGCGCACGCGATCGGTGCTGCCCGGCTTCGCGCGGGTGCCGTTGGGGCCGCTGGTGACGAAGTAATTTTCCGTCCTTGCGTCATAGGAAATGAACTGGCCGCGAACCTCGTCGAGGCCGCTCTTGACCCAGGCGCGATTGAAGAATTCGGTTTTCTCGGCCTTGGCATCGTGCTCGATGCGCTCGCCCTCGCCCTCGATGTAGTCGTCCTGACCTTCGCGCTTTTGTTTGAAGCGCGGCGGAACGCTGGCCGTGCCGGTCGCCACGCCCTTCTGATAGCCGTCGTCGTCCTGGGTGACGACGATGCGCTCGGCGCGGATGATCAGCGTGCCCTTGACCAGCTGCACGTTGCCCTCGAAGATCTGCACCTTCTTCACGTCATCGACGGAAACCCGGTCGGCTTCGATATTGACCGGCTTGTCGCGGTCGGCCTTTTCCGCCCGCGCCGCGGTGGCGGCGAGCATGACACCGGCAATGCCGGCAATGGCGGCGAGTCGAAAAAAAGTTTTCATGGTGTCTCGGTCCGGTTGCGATGGAGGGTGCCGGTAACGCGGCCGCGCAGGACCGAGATGCCGGATCTGTTGTCAATGTCGAGTCCGCTGCCATTCAGCACGCTTTTTCCCTGGGTAATGACGACTGGATCGTTGGTGTGTCCCTTTTCATCATCGGGAAATACCTTCAGCGTTCTGGTTTCAAGCACGGTGGACGGCGAGCCGGCCTCCGCGCTGTGGCGAATCACCCGCACCTTGTCGACCAGATCGACTTCTTTGCCATCCTTGCCGACGTAGCCGATACGGGCAAAAATTTCCGTCGGCGGCTGCTGATGGTAGGTGATGTGCGGCGCACCGACAATCGTCGTGTCGTCGTCGGGGTAATGCAGCAGGTTGTCGGCGACGACGGTGTGTTGCAACCGGCCTTCAGCGTTGAAGCGGCGCACTTCGAAGCGTTCGACCCAGTAGTCGGGATCGTGCCGCTGCGGGCCGCGGGGGTTGTCGCCCTGGATCACCCGGTTGAGCCAGAAGGTCAGGGCTGCCAGCAGCACCAGCATGGCCAGCGGAAACAGCGAGGCGGCGCGATCCTTCAACTGAGGTACTCCGCCATGGCCGCGTCCCACTTGCCCTGGGCGCGAATGATCAGGTCGCAGACCTCGCGCGCCGCGCCGTGCCCGCCGCCTTTGGTGGCGACGCAATCGACGCGGGCAAGGACTTCGGCGTGTGCGTCGGCTACCGTCGCGGAGAAGCCGCAAACGCGCAGGATCGGCAGGTCTACTACGTCGTCACCCATGTAGCCGGTTTGTGCGAGTTCGATTCCGCGCCGCGCCGCCAGCTGGATCAGCAATGCGCGCTTGTCCTCGACGCCCATGTGCAACTCTTTCACGCCAAGGTTCTGGGCGCGCAACTCGAGTGCGCGCGAACTGCGCCCGCTGATGATCGCCACTTCGACGCCGGCCCGCTGCAGCATCTTGATGCCGTGGCCATCGAGGCTGGAGAAGGCCTTGATCCCGTCGCCCTGCGAGCTGAAGTACAGCGTGCCGTCGGTCAGCACGCCGTCCACGTCGAATCCCATCAGCACAAGCCGCGCGGCTTTGTCGCTTGCCGCGGTTGCGATGTTGCTCATCAGACGACCTTCGCCCGGAACAGGTCATGCATGTTCAGCGCCCCGCACAAGACACCGGCGTCGTCCTTCACCACCAGCTGGTTGATCTTGTTGGTCTCCATCATCTCCACCGCCTCCACGGCGAGGCGGCGAGGTGCGATGCTGCGGGGATTGCGGGTCATCACCTCGTTCACCGGCATCGCACGCAAGTCGCCGAGGCGCTCCATGGCGCGACGCAGGTCGCCGTCGGTAAAGATTCCGGTGACGTTTCCGGCCGCATCGAGTATCACGGCCATGCCCATGCCGCCTTTTGTCATTGCGGCGAGTGCAACGGGAACGAGGACGGTTTCGGCCAGCGTCGGCACATCAACCTGCATCACGTCGGCCACGTGGGTGAGCAGCTTGCGGCCCAGCGCACCACCGGGGTGGGAGCGGGCGAAATCGTCGGCGCCAAAACCCCGGGCGTCGAGCAGGGCCACGGCCAAGGCGTCGCCCAGCGCCAGTGCGGCGGTGGTGCTGGCGGTGGGCGCCAGATTCAGCGGGCAGGCTTCCTGATCGACGCGGGCGTCGAGATGGATGTCGGCTTCCTGCGCCAGCGACGAAGTTTCGTTGCCGGTGATGGCGATCAGCTTGCCTCCCAGGCGCTTCACCAGCGGCACGATAGTCAGTAGTTCTTCGTTCTCGCCCGAATTGGAGATGGCGATCAGGACGTCATCGCGGGTGATCATGCCCAGGTCGCCATGCACGGCTTCGGCGGCATGAACAAAATAGGCCGGCGTGCCGGTGCTGGCAAAGGTAGCGGCCAGCTTGCGCGCAATGTGGCCGGACTTGCCGATGCCGCTGACGACGACGCGGCCGCGGCTTTCGAGGATCAACGCGACGGCCGCGCAAAACTCCGGTCCGATGCGCCGGGCCAGCGCCGCGACTGCCGCCGCCTCGATTTCGAGCACCTGACGGCCCATGCCTACGACGCGGGCATCGTCGGGAACGCGAGCAGTGGCTGAAGATTCAGGTAGCTTGATGGCTTGGTTCATCGGGGGTGGGCGTTCAATTTGCATATCGCGTGTTCCATCCTCTGCGGGTGGAGCTTGCGGCCATGAGCGTTATGATGGAGCCAAATTATAGCAACCACGCTCCCCATCCCGTTCCATGACCGACACCCTGCCGCTGATTCTGCTGTTGCTCGCCGCCGCGGTCGTGGTGGTGGTGATATTCCGCATGCTCGGGCTGCCGCCGATCATGGGCTACCTGCTGGTGGGCGCGGCCCTCGGGCCGCACGCCGCCGGCTGGGTGCCGGACACCGAGCAGACGAGGCATCTCGCCGAATTCGGCGTGGTGTTCCTGATGTTCAGCATCGGCCTCGAATTTTCGCTGGCGCGCCTGTACAGCATGAAGCGCATCGTGTTCGGCCTGGGTTTGTTGCAGGTGGTCGTGTCCGTGCTGGTGGCGACCCTGCTGGCGCGGTTCGCGGGCATTTCGTGGCTGGCGGGCATTGCGCTGGGCGGCGCGCTGGCGATGTCATCGACCGCCATGCTTTCCAAATTGCTGACCGAACGCGGAGAACTCGACGCGCCGCACGGCCGCGAGGTGATCGGCGTCCTGCTGTTCCAGGATATCGCCGTGGTGCCGCTGCTGGTGCTGATCCCGGCGTTGTCGCAGCCGCTCGAGGCGATGGCCGAGGCCCTGCTGCTGGCGGCATTCAAGGCCACCGTGTTGCTGACCCTGGTGCTGTTCATCGGGCAGAAGGTTCTTTCCACCTGGTTTCATCTGGTGGCGCGCAGAAAATCAGCCGAGCTGTTCATGCTCAATGTGCTGCTGATTACCCTTGGCCTGGCCTGGCTGACCGAACTGGCGGGGCTGTCCCTGGCGCTGGGCGCCTTCACGGCGGGCATGCTGATCGGTGAAACCGAATTCCGCTATCAGGTGGAAGAAGACATCAAGCCCTTCCGCGACGTGCTGCTGGGTTTGTTTTTCGTCGCCATCGGCATGCGCCTCAATGTGCCGCAGATCCTTGGCCAGTGGCCGCTGGTGGTGGGCATCCTGGCGGCGTTGCTGGCGCTGAAGCTGGTGATCGTCGGTGTGTTTTCGCGCTGGCTCGGCAGCTCGCCGGGCACCGCCCTGCGCAGCGGCCTGTGGTTGTGCGCCGGCGGCGAGTTCGGTTTCGTCATTCTCGCGCGCAGTGGCGACGTGGGTCTGCTCAATGCGGCGACGCTGCAGCCGGTGCTGGCGGCCATGGTGCTCTCGTTGTTGATGGCACCGCTGATCGTGCATTTCTCCGACCGCCTGGTGTTCCGCTTTGTCGCCTCGGAATGGCTGCTGCGCTCGATGCAACTGACGCAACTCGCCGCGCAATCGCTCTCCACCGACAAGCACGCGATCCTGTGCGGCTATGGGCGCACCGGTCAGCATCTGGCGCGTTTTCTCGAAGCCGAAGGCGTTTCCTTCATGGCGCTCGACCTCGATCCCGAGCGCGTGCGCGAAGCCAGCATCGCTGCCGAAGCGGTGTTCTACGGCGATTCGTCGAAGAAGGAAACCCTGCTGGCGGCCGGCCTGTCACGCGCCAGCGTGGTGATCATCACCTTCGCCGACATCGACGCCGCCTTGCGGGTGATCCACCGGGTCAGGGAACTGCGCCCCGATGTCGCCATCGTGTCGCGCGCCCGGGAGCAGGACGACGTCGAAAAGCTTTATGCCGCCGGCGCCGCCGAAGTCGTGCCGGAAGCCCTCGAATCGAGCGTGATGCTGGCCACCCATGCGCTGGCGCTGTCCGGCATACCGATGCACAAGGTGATCAAGCGCCTGCGTGAAATGCGCGAGCAGCACTATTCGTTGCTGCGTGGTTTCTTCCATGGCGCCACCGACGCCGGCGCACATCTGGCCGATGCCGACCAGCCGCGCCTGCATGCCGTGACCCTGACACCGGGCACTTGGGCGATCGGTCGCAGGGTCGGCCAGATCGATCTGGCAAAAGTCGGCGCTGGCGTTACGGCGATCCGCCGCCGTTCGCAGCGGGCTCTGAAACTCGAGCCGCAACTGGAACTGATCGAAGGCGATGTGGTGGTGCTGATCGGAACCGCAGCGGCGGTGACGGTCGGGGAAGATGTGCTGCTGCGCGGCAAGCAGAAATGACAACGGCCCCGAAGGGCCGTTGTCGTTCTTACATCCGGTTCTCGATCAGTAGGCCACGCAGACGGTGAAGAGGACCGGGTCTTCAGCTGCAGTTACCTGATACACGGTCCCAGCGGCCGAACCCGCTATTTCACCACCGGCTATCGTGCCTAATACGCGGACAGTGCCAGTCGAGGTGTTTCCATCATCAATGGTCGTATCGATCTGGCGCGCAAAGCGGCCTTGTACGCCCGAAGAGCAGATGAAAAAGTTTCCAGTCCAGCCGGCAGCCACTTGTTCACCCGTAATGCCCATTCGTCCGCCGTCGGCGTTGCGCGGATTGTAGAGATCTCCTGCCACCGCCGCACCAGCCGGGACCGTGGGGTCGCCGGTAGCCAAACCCGCCAGACGCACATGGTTCCAGAACAGATAACTTTCGTCAGTCTTGGTCAGGCTGTTCCAGAGGCCATTGATTCGAGCATTGCCGACATCGGCCAGCACGGGAGTCGTGGCGGCAACCCCGCCGTGGTTGGCATTGGCGCGAAGGTCATCGCCGGGCAAGGCGCGGAAGCGATCCTGGTAGGCAAAGACGAAGGTGGAGGTTGAGCGGAAGTCGTTGATGAAGTTCTTCACCTTTGCGCTATTGATCAGTTCCTGACCCTTCAGCACACCGCCCAGCAGCAGGCCGATAATCACCAGCACGATGGCGATTTCGACGAGGGTGAAACCGGATTGTTTGCTTCTCATGATCATCTCCCCTGTGGGGTGGTTGTTTGACAAGCTACAGCTAGCATTTATCGTACCACATATCTAATCAGTGTTGTTTCAGCCGGTTATTCCCGAAACTTCTTCTAACTTAGGTGCTATCTGTCGAATATTGGACAGGTTCGTCAGCTATTTGGCAGATACACTTGCGTCGCGGGTCGGGCAGAATGGGATTCCCTTTCATGGCCCGCGCCCTGGCGGCAAACGTATCCCGTGCCTATTTCTTCTTTTCCTGCAACCCTGTCGTCGCGACTGATTCTCGTGCGGCGCGGATTGCTGCTCGCGCTGTTGCTGGCTTTGTATTTTGTTCTTTTGCAGGGGCCGGACACGTGGATTGGCAAGACGCTTTTCATCGTTCATCTGGGCCTGTTCCTGCTCTGGCAGCCGTTTGTGCAGGCCGAGCAGCGTTTGTCGCTAACCTGGGTCCTCGGGTTGGCCGTCTTCGTCCTGGCAGGCACGGTCTTTCTGAAAGCCTGGATGTTGCTGCTGTGGATCATGATGCTGGCGGGCATTGTCGGCGGCAAGGTACTGCTGTTTGGCGCGCGCTCCCCCCGGCTGTTCTACATGATGGCGCTCGGCTTTCTGGTGGTGGCGCTGTTTCTGCTGGCGGCTCCGCTGGCGGTGCCGATGGCGAAGCTGCCCGGGCCGGTCCTTTCGCTCGGTTATGTCGGTTTGCCGCTGCTTCTGGGGACAATGGCCCTGCTGCCGCCGGGGGGGGAAGCCGACAGCACGCGCGAAGTGGTCGATTTTGTCTACAGTCTGTTCGTCTTCCTGTTGCTGGCGGTGCTGATGCTGGGCAGCCTCGCGGCGATGCTGCTGCTGGGCAGCGTTTATACGGAGGCGCTGCTGCAAGCCCTGATGTCGACGGGGGTGGTACTGCTGCTGCTCGGGGTGGCGTGGAATCCGCATTCGGGTTTTTCCGGGGTCGGCGCCCTGTTTTCGCGCTACCTGATGTCGATCGGATTGCCGGTAGAGCAATGGTTGCAGGCGCTGGCCAATCTCGCGCAGCGCGAAGAGGACCCGCAGGAGTTCCTTAAACAGGCGTGCGCCGAAATCGCGACGCGACTGACGTGGGTGCGGGGCGGGGAATGGGTCGCCGGAAAAGACAGCGGGCGCTTTGGCGTGACCGACGGCCGTCGCTGGGAATTTCGCCACGGCGACATGATGCTGGTTTTCTACACGCTGCATGCCCTGTCGCCCACTCTGGTCTGGCACTGCAACCTGCTGGCGCAGTTGTTGGCACAGTTTCACGCCGACAAGCAGCGCGCCCGGGCCTTGAAACAGCTTTCCTACATGCAGGCGGTGCACGAGACCGGTTCCCGGCTCACGCACGACGTGAAGAACCTGTTGCAATCGCTGAATGCGCTGTGCTCGGCGGGCCTCGAACCCGGCGCCGAGTCGTCGCTGGAGTATCAGTCGCTGTTGCGGCGGCAGTTGCCGGCGATCACGGGCCGACTTGCCGAGACGCTGGGCAAGCTCAACGTGCCGCAAAGCCTGGCGTCGGCCAGATGGCTGGCTGCCGCGGAGTGGTGGCAGGATCTTCGTCAGCGCATGGCAGTGATGGACTGGATAGATTTCAGGGCAGAGGCGCCAATTGCCGGCGAACTACCCGCGGAAGTGTTTTCCGGCGTCGTCGAGAACCTGATTCGCAATGCAGCCGAAAAGCGTTTGCAGGAACCGGATTTGCGCATGCTGGTGGACCTGAAATCCGCTGATGCAGGTATCGAACTGATAGCCTGCGACAGCGGTTCGGCCATGGCCGCGGACATTGCGTCAGGCTTGTTTATCGGTCCCGTGTCTTCGGAGAGCGGCTACGGCATCGGCCTGTACCACGCGGCGCGCTATGCGCACGCGGCGGGATACTCCCTGGAACTGATCGAGAATCGAGACGGCCGGGTTTGCTTCCGGCTCGCGGTAGCGGGCTAACTCGCGTCGGCGCCGCTGCCGTCCTTGCGGCCGACCAGGCGATATACCGTCATGTTGCCCTTGCCCTTGAGGTAGATGGTCTGCGGCTCGTGAAAATCGAAGCTGGTTGCCAGCCGGTGATACGTGGTGGTGTCGCACTGGATCATGCCGGGCACGCCTTCCGAGGTAATGCGGCTGGCGATGTTCACGGTGTCGCCCCAGAGGTCGTAAATGAATTTCTTCTTTCCCAGCACACCGGCGACGATTGGCCCGGTACCGATGCCGATGCGAATTTCAAGCTCCGAGGCGTTGACCGCAAAGTCGCGCCGCAGCAGATCGCGCATGGCCACCGCCATGTCGGCGATGGCAGCGGAATAGTCCGTGACTTCTTCGTTCAGTCCGCCGGCGACCATGTAGGCATCGCCGATGGTCTTGATCTTCTCCAACCCGTAGTGTTCCGCCAGTTCGTCGAAGGCCGAAAAGATCCGGTTCAACATGGCAAACACCTGTGAGGGCGACATCGCCGCCGCGACCTGGGTGAAATTGACGATGTCGGCGAACATCACCGTCACATCGGAAAAACCGTCGGCGATGGTCTGGTTCGAATTCTTCAGCCGCTCCGCGACCGGGCCGGGAAGGATGTTGAGCAGAAGCTTTTCGGAGCGCTCCTGTTCCAGTTGTACCTGCTGGTGGGCTTCTTCGAGGCGTTCCTGTACCTTGCGTTTTTCGGCGATCGACATGCGCAGCAGCGCGTAGATGATGGCCGATATCGAAATGAAATTCAGTGTGAAAAAAGTTATCGTGGTGCGTACCGGTACGTTGGCCGCCTTCGACATCACCGAATCCACAAGATAGAAATCGACGAAGCCGGACAATGCGGTCAAGGTGACCCAGGCGATGAACCAGCCGACCGATTGATTGACGCCGATGCAGAGGAGGGCGCCAACAGGGGCGAGCAGGGCCCAGAGCAGCACGCCGCTGGTCGAAATGATGGTACCGCCGGCCCAGTGCGCCACGAAGGGGAGGAAGAGGAACAATCCCAGCTGGGTGACGCGGAAAAAATCGAAGTTCCGCGACTTGATGTAGAAAAGCATGTTGCCCGCCAGCAGGATCTGGAAGGTGAAGGGCACGGTGGTCGAAAACGTGGGGCCGAGGATCGAATAGATCGTCACCCAGATCATGATCGTTACGCTGATCAGGCCTGTTGCGAGCATCAGCAGCGATTTGTTCAGGCGCAATTCTTCGCTGTCGTCGGGCTCGATGCCGGCGTTGCGCAGCCTGCCGTAGAAACCTGACGCTGCGGTACTGGATTCGGGAGGGGTCATGAAACGCGTTTGGGCAAAGTGGAAGGCAACTAATTGACTCGCATAGTTGAAGTGTCGCGGAATCGGCGGCAATGGTCAAGAATGATCGTCCGGAATCTTCGAGCATCCTGCTGCTTGCCCTGCAGCGGCAATTGGTGTTCAATGCGAGCCCATGGCCGAGGCAAAGAAATACGAAATGGCGGTTGCCGTAACGACCCACTACGTTACGGAGCAGTCCGATCCGGCGATCAATCGTCACGTCTTCGCCTACACGGTCACCATCAGCAACACGGGCAACGTCCCAGCGCAACTGATTTCGCGGCACTGGATCATCACCGATGCTGAAGGTCATGCACAGGAAGTACGAGGCTTGGGCGTCGTTGGCCATCAACCCTTGCTGGCGCCCGGCCAGAGTTTTGAATACACCAGCGGCTGCCAACTCGCCACGCCGGTAGGCACGATGAAGGGCAGTTACCAGATGACGGCCGAGGATGGCGTGCAGTTCGAAGCGCCGATCGCCGAGTTTGTGGTGTCCATGCCCCGTGTGCTGCATTGAGCCTCAAGCACAGCTATACGCTGGCCGCGCCGTTCTATGATGCATTCCTGACGGCCGCCACGCGCGGGGCGCGCAAGCGCAGCCTCTCGGCACTCAGTAATTTCCCTCCGCGTGATGTGCTTTTGCTGGGAGTGGGCACCGGGCTTGATCTGCCGCATCTGCCAAACCAGCATAACTATGTCGGACTCGATCTGACCGCCGCGATGCTCACGCGTGCCCGTCCGCGTGCCGCAGGCCTGCACTTCACCCCCTTGCGCGGCGACGTGCAGCGTCTGCCGTTTGGCGATGCCAGTTTCGACGTGGCGGTGCTGCACTTGATTCTCGCCGTGGTGCCAGCGCCGACTCTTTGCCTGGCCGAGGCGGTGCGCGTGTTGAAGCCCGGCGGGACTTTGCTGGTCTTTGACAAGTTCCTGCGGCGTGGCGAAGCCGGCTGGAAGCGCCTGCTGAATCCGCTGACGCGCCATGTCGCGACGCGACTCGACGTGGTCTTCGAGGACGTGCTGGCAGCGGTCGGCGGTGTTCAGGTAACGACCAACGATGCGGCGCTGGCCTCGGGCTGGTTTCGCCTGATTCGCCTGGAGAAGGCTACTTCTTGAAGATGAGCGGGATGATGCGCCCGAGCGGCTTGGGCAGGTAGGCCCCGGCCAGTTGCCGGTTTCGCTCCTGAACCCGCCACCAGACCCGCAGCCCGAGCAGGATGCCGACCAGAAGCGCATAGACCAGAGGCTTGCTGAGGTCGGCCTTGACCATCCAGGAATAGTGCAGCACGGCCAGCAAGCCGATAGCGTAGACGCTGCGATGCAGTTCCTGCCAGCGGCGACCACCCAGCTTGCGGATGGCGAAGGCGTTCGAGGTCGCCGCCAGCGGCACCAGCAGCGCGAAGCTGACCATGCCGACGGTGATGAAGGGGCGCTTCAGGATGTCCTTGGCGATCGCCGGCCAGTCGAAGAACTGGTCGAACCAGAGGTAAGTACCGAGATGCAGGACGGCGTAGAAGAACACGAACAGCCCCAGCATCCGGCGCAAGCGGCCCAGCCAGGCCCATCCCGAATACTTGCGTAGCGGCGTCACGGCCAGCGTGATCAGCAGAAAATTCAGTGCCCAGGTGCCGAGGCCGCGCGTCACGGCTTCGATGGGATTGGCCCCCAGCGTGTCGGACTGCACGCCCCAGGCGTAATACGCCAGTGGCGCGAGACAGGCGAGAAACAGCGGCGGCTTGAGCAGGGCCGGATTCAAAACTGCGTTCTCAAATCCATGCCGGTGTACAGCTGGCCGACCTGTTCGGCGTAGCCGTTGAACATCAGGGTCCTGCGCTTGCTGAACTCGCCGATGCGGCGCTCGGTGGCCTGGCTCCAGCGCGGATGATCGACCTCGGGATTGACGTTGGAGTAGAAGCCGTATTCGCGCGGGGCGGATTTCATCCAGGAGGTGCGCGGCTCGCTGTCGGTAAGGCGAATCCTGACGATCGACTTGCCGCTCTTGAAGCCGTATTTCCAAGGCACCACCAGGCGCAACGGCGCGCCGTTCTGGTTCGGCAGCACGTCGCCGTAGAGGCCGACGGCGATGATGGCCAGCGGATGCATTGCCTCGTCCATGCGCAAGCCTTCGACATACGGCCAGTCGAGCACGCGACTTCTGACGCCGGGCATGGTTTCCGGCTGCACCGCGGTGATGAACTCGACATACTTTGCGCTGCCCAGCGGCTCGACCAGTTTCAGCAGGCTCGATACCGGAAAGCCCAGCCAGGGAATGACCATGCTCCAGCCCTCGACGCAGCGCAGGCGATAGATGCGCTCTTCGAGCGGAGCGAGCTTGAGAACGTCCTCGATCCCCAGGGTCTTCGGCTGCTTGACCAGCCCCTCGATGCTCACTGTCCAGGGCCGCACGCGCAGCGCATGCGCCGTGCGCGCCGGGTCTTCCTTGTCGGTGCCGAACTCGTAGTAGTTGTTGTAGCCGGTGACGTGTTTGCGCGGTGTCGGTGCCTCGGTGATGGAATACGCGCTGGCGCGACCTGGGCCGAGCGCCGCGCCGGCAGACGGCATCATGCCGGCCAGTGCAACTCCGGCCGACAGGCGCAGAAACTCGCGGCGTCGGTCGAACAGTGCGCGCGGCGTGATTTCGGATGCGGCGATGTCGGGATGATGGCGGATCGTCATGATGGGTCTCGATGTGACGTGGGTAGTACTTTGACGAGGCAAAGTCGGGAACCTTACATCGCCGTTGTTGCGCCGCTTGACCACGCAATCTTGCGCCGCTAGAATATCCCGACTTATTTACTCAACTATTTATTGGATTCCGTCATGGACGTCAAGCAGAAAATTCACGATACCGTTACCGGCAACCCGGTCGTGCTGTACATGAAGGGCACGCAACAGGCGCCGCAGTGCGGCTTTTCCGCGCGCGCGGTGCAGATTCTCCAGGCCTGCGGGGTCAAGGACTTCGTTACGGTCGATGTGCTGGCCGATCCCGACGTGCGTCAGGGCGTCAAGGATTACGCCAACTGGCCGACCGTTCCGCAGCTCTACATCAGCGGCGAGTTCGTCGGCGGCAGCGACATCATGACCGAGATGTACCAGTCGGGCGAGTTGCAGAAGCAGCTGGAACCGATCGTTAACGCAGCTTGAGTCAGCGTTTCAGTTCCCTCAGCAGCCCGTCGATCATGCGTTGCGCCTGCCCCAGATAGGCGCCGCCGAACAGGTTGAAGTGGTTGAGGATGTGGTACAGGTTGTAGAGCGGCTTGCGCATTTCATAGCCTGAATCGAGCGGCCACGCCGCTCGATAGGCGGCAATAAAGCTGGTGGGAAAGCCTCCGAAAAGTTCCGCCATGGCGATATCGGTTTCGCGGTCGCCGTAATAGCAGGCCGGATCGAAGATCACCGGCGCGCCGTCGCTGCATTGCGCCGCGTTACCCGACCACAGATCGCCGTGCAGCAGGCTCGCGACCGGCCGGTAGTCGATGAACAGCCCGCCGACGCACTCGATGATCGCGTTGCCTTTTGCCGCCAGCGCCTTGTCCATTCCGTTTCTTAGCGCGAGTTCCAGCTGGGGCCGCAGCCTGCGCTCGCCGAAGAAGTGCGGCCAACTCGGATGCGGTGTGTTGATTTGCGGCGTGGCGCCGATGAAGTTGTCGCCGTCCCAGCCGAACGAGTCTCCGGCGACGCGATGCAACTGTGCCAAGGCGGTACCGAGCCGGTTTCCGCCTTGCTGGTCCAGTGCTGCGAGATCGAGATATTCGAGGACCAGAAACGCATGGTCTTCCGTGCTCCCCAAGGTGATGACCGTCGGCGCCCGCACTGCGTCGGTGGCCGACAGCGCTTGCAGCGCCCGAACTTCGGCGGCGAACATCGGCGCCGTCCCGCCGGCGCCGACTTTCACAAAATAATGGCGCTGGCCGTCATCGAGGTGCCAAGCGCGATGAATCGAGCCGCCACTGACCGCACTGACCGACGATGGAGTGAAGGGAAGTCCGGTTCGCTCGGCAATCGCCGCGGCAACAGCCGCAAACTCAGGGGTCAAAGCGATGCCAGGCGGGCATTGGCATCGGCCAGGCGACCGGCGATGACGTCCAGAAAGCCCTGGTAGAAGTGCATCCGGCACACCTCGGAGGCGTGCTGCAGCGCTTGCGCCGAGATGGTGACGACCCGGGTGGCGGTCTGCGCGACGACGTCGGCGCCGCGGGTGTGTTCGCCGCGGCGGATGATGGCCATTTCACCGAAACATTCGCCGGCAGCCAGTGCGCCCAGGGAATGCCCGCTCTTCGAGACCATCAGTTCGCCATCGAGCAGAAAGGCAAAGAAGTCGCCCCGTTCGCCGTCCCTCATGATCACCGTGTCGGCGGCCACTTCGTCCCAGCGCGAGAAGCGGACGACTTCCCAGAGATCGACATCGGAAAATTCGACGAAGAAACGCAGCGCCCGCAACGCTTCGAATTTTTCGCTGTCCGGAAATGCCTGGCGTTGCGCCAGGAGCTGCTTGTTGCGGAAGGATTGCGCCAGGTCGTGCGAAAACTCCTCCCAGCTCTGGTAGCGCGCATCGACTTCCTTTTGCATGGCGCGGCCGACCACGGCATCGAGACTGACCGGCATGTCGGAGCGAAAGGTGGATGGCGGCGGCGGATCGGTATTGCAGATCTGATAGATCATGCCGTAGTTGGAGGTCGACTGGAACGGCAGTCGTCCGGTCAGCAACTGGTACATCACGACGCCCAGCGAATAGATGTCGGTCTGGTGATTGAGCGTCATGTCGCGCACCTGCTGCGGCGACATGTAGGCGGGCGAGCCGACGCCGGAGACCTGGGTGCGGGTCTGCTCGCCGCTGGTCATCATCGCCGCGCCGAAGTCGGATATCTTGATGTCGCCGCTGGCCCGTTCGGCGCTTTCGCCTGCATTGACCAGCAGGATGTTGGCCGGCTTGATGTCGCGATGGGTGATGCCGGCGCGAAAGGCGTAGTCGAGTGCGCGGGTGCACTTGAAAATCATCTCCACCAGACGATCCACAGGCAGCAGCGTACTGGGGCTGCAGAAGGGTTCCAGCGTGCCGCCCTTGACGTATTCCATGACGATGTAGCTTTGCTTCTCGTCGAGTACGGCATCGAAGATCTGCACGATGTGCGGATGCATCAGTTTCCCGGCCAGGGAAGCCTCGGTCATCAGCAGATTTCGATACAGCCTGCCGCGTTCCTTGTCCCGCAGCACTTCGGGGAAAATGGCCTTGACCGCGACTTCGCGCTCGGCAAAAGGATCGAAGCCAAGGTAAACGATGGAGGTGGCGCCTTCGCCAAGCTTCCCGCGGATTTCGTATTTGCCTATGCGCTCGGGAATGGCCATCTATCGCTTATCAGAGTCGCGAGCGGGAGCGTGCGATTGCGGCGCGCACCTGGACCGGCGCGGTGCCGCCGAGGTGGTCGCGGGCAGCGAGCGATCCGGCCACGGTCAGCACGGCGAAGGCATCGTCGGCCACCAGCGGCGAGAAGGAGTGCAGTTCGTCCAGTGTCAGATCCGCCAGGTCGCAGCCACGGGTCTCGCAGGCGCGCACGGCGCGGGCCACCGCTTCATGCGCATCGCGGAAGGGCAGCCCCTTTTTCACCAGATAGTCGGCGAGATCCGTCGCCGTGGCGTAGCCCTGGCGCAAAGCAGCGGCCATGGCTTCCGGTATCACGCGAATGCCGGGAACCAGGTCGGCGAAGATGCGCAAGGTGTCGATCAGCGTGTCGGCCGTGTCGAACAGGGGCTCCTTGTCTTCCTGGTTGTCCTTGTTGTAGGCCAGCGGCTGGCCCTTCATCAGTGTGAGCAGGCCCATCAGATGACCAAAGACGCGGCCGGTCTTGCCGCGGGCAAGCTCCGGCACGTCGGGGTTCTTCTTCTGCGGCATGATCGAGGAACCGGTGCAGAACCGATCGGCGAGATCGATGAAGCCGACGCGCGGGCTCATCCAGAGAATCAGTTCTTCCGAAAAGCGCGAGACATGGGTCATCACCAGCGCGGCGGCGGCACAGAACTCGATGGCGAAATCGCGATCGGAGACGGCGTCCAGCGAGTTCTCGCAGACCGATTCGAAGCCGAGTTCGCGCGCCACGGCTTCGCGGTCGATCGGGAAGGTGGTGCCGGCCAATGCGGCGGCGCCCAGCGGCAGGCGATTGACACGGCGGCGGCAGTCGGCAAAGCGTTCGCGGTCGCGGCGCAGCATTTCGAAATAGGCCAGCAGGTGGTGGCCGAAGGTGACGGGCTGCGCCACCTGCAAATGCGTGAAGCCGGGCAGCGGCGTGTCGGCGTGGGTCTCCGCCGCGTCGAGCAGGGCCTTCTGGAAGTCGCGCAAGAGGCCGTCGATGTCGTCGATGGTGTCGCGCAGCCAGAGCCGGATGTCGGTGGCGACCTGATCGTTGCGCGAACGTCCGGTGTGCAGGCGCTTGCCGGCGTCGCCGACCAGGGCGGTGAGGCGCTTTTCGATGTTGAGATGCACATCCTCGTCGTCGAGATTCCAGTTGAAGCTTCCGGCTTCGATCTCGCCGGTAATCGTCGCCATGCCCTGTTCGATCGCAGCCAAGTCGGTCGTGGCGATGATGCCTTGCCGCGCCAGCATGCGTGCATGCGCCAGTGACGCCCGAATGTCCTGCCGCCACATGCGACGATCAAAGAACACGGAAGCGGTGTAACGTTTGACCAGGTCGGAAACGGGTTCGGAAAAGCGCCCGGACCACGCTGCCTGGGTTGCCGGGGACGCCGGAAGTGTTGGTTCTGTCATAATCGGGCTGGCATGTCAGCAGGCAATGGAAGCAATAAAAACACTGGAAAATCAAAGGTGACAGGCAATTGAGCCAAGCACGAAGTATAAGGGAAAACCCGCCGCTCGCTGGTCTGCCGGACTTCCGCAACCTGGGCATCTGGTTGCGCGTGCTGGTGGCCGTGAATTTCGGGGCCCTGCTGGGGACTCTCGCGGCCAATCGCGAGTGGCGCTTCTTCGCCGCTGAATTCATTGAACTGGCAACGGTGGTCGAGCCGGTGACGCTGGCCAGTCTGGCCCTGCTGAGCCTTGTCAGCACAGGGTTGGCGCGCCTGCCCAAATGGCTTGGCGTGATTCTGGTGATCCTGCTGGTGTTATTGGTGACGGCGGCCGTTCGTGGTTTTCTTGCGGCGATGTATCTGATCGAGCCGGACGCAGGGGGATTCAGCCGAATCTCCCTGTGGGTGGTGATCGGTGTCGCCCTGCTGCTTGGCGGATTCGAGGTCGGCGGGAGGTCGCGCTCACCCGCACTGGCGGAAGCACGTTTGCTGGCGCTGACGGCACGCATCCGGCCGCATTTTCTGTTCAATGCACTGAATGCCGTGCTCGGCGTCATGCGTTCCGATCCGCGGCGGGCAGAAACAGCGCTCGAAGAACTGGCGGACTTGTTCCGCGTGCTGATGCGTGAGAATGCCGATCTGGTTCCGCTGTCGGAAGAGATATTCGTGGCGCGGCAGTACATCAATCTGGAACGATTGCGACTGGGTGAGCGGGTGCGTGTGGTGTGGGACATGGCGGCCTGTCCGCCGGATCCGCTGGTACCGCCCCTGATGCTGCAGCCCTTGCTGGAAAATGCCGTTTATCATGGTATCGAGCCGGCGACGGAGCCCGGTGAAATTGTCATCCGCTTCGAATGCAAGGATTCGCGCTTGAGGGTGGAACTCTCCAATCCGATGACCGCCGTGGAAGGCCATACGCATGGCAATCAAATGGCGCTGACGAACATTCGCGAACGCCTGATGCTGTTTTTTGATCTTGAGGCGACCATGACGACGGAGGTGAGCGGCGGCCGATTTCGTGTTTCCATCGAGTTCCCCTATCGTCCGGCGAGTGAAAGATGAGCGAAGCCCTGCGCCTGCTGCTGGTCGATGACGAGGCTCCGGCGCGCGCACGTCTGCGCGACCTGCTGGGCGACATCGCAGCGGAAGTGCCGAGCATCGTGGTGGCCGAGGCAGTTGACGGCTTTGCCGCGCTGGAGCGCGCGCAGGCCGGCGACCTGGACGTGGCGCTGATCGATATTCGAATGCCGGGCATGGACGGTGTGGAACTTGCCCGCCATCTGGCGCGGCTGCCGAGCACGCCGGCCGTGATTTTCGTCACTGCCTTCGATCAATATGCAGTCCAGGCATTCGAACTGGCGGCGCTGGACTATCTGGTCAAGCCGGTGCGCGCGGCCCGTTTGGCCGATGCCTTGCGCAAGGCAAGGCGCCGCGCCGATGATGCAGTTCGCCTCGAAAAGTCGGCGCTGGCGATACGGCAAAACCTGTCATGTCTTGAGCGCGGGCGCATCCTGCTGGTGCCCGTGGCGGAAATTCTTTTCCTCAAGGCGGAACAGAAGTACGTCACCGCGCGTACCGCCGAGCGCGAATACCTCCTCGAAGAGTCCCTGGTTCATCTTGAGGCGGAATTCAGCGAGCGTTTCCTGCGCATCCATCGCAACTGCCTGGTGGCGCGCGCCGTGGTTACAGGCGTGGAGCGGGCGGCTGATCAAGGGGATGCGGAGGCGCACTGGCAGGTGATTCTGGACGGGACTACAGAACGCCTGCCGGTCAGCCGTCGGCAGTGGCCGCAGGTCAAGGCCTTGCTCAAGCTTGCGGGATAGCGAAGATCCGGAAGCGGGTTGCTGCGCAGGGTCGGGCCGATTCAGGCGAGCGGTCGTGACGCGGTTCCGTTGACGCCGGCAGACGCGCCGCCTAACATCGCCCCTTTACCGCAACACTTAACATTCGCCGTGAATTTCGCCAACCTGTACGCTTCGATTGACACCGACATGAGCGCGGTGGACGCGGTCGTTCGAGAGCGCTTGCATTCGGAGGTCGTCCTCGTTCGCCAGGTCGCCGAGTACATCATCTCGGCGGGCGGCAAGCGCATGCGTCCCGCCCTGGTATTGCTGTCTGCCGGCGCCTGCGGCTATTCGGGCACCCGCCATCATGAACTGGCTGCGGTAGTCGAATTCATTCATACCGCCACGTTGCTGCACGACGATGTGGTCGACGAGTCGTCGCTGCGTCGCGGCCGCGAAACCGCCAACGCGGTGTTCGGCAACCCGGCCAGCGTGCTGGTCGGCGACTTTCTGTATTCGCGCGCTTTCCAGATCATGGTCGGTGTCGGCAGCATGCGGGTGATGCAGGTGCTGGCCGATGCAACCAATGTCATCGCCGAAGGGGAAGTCCTGCAACTGATGAATTGCCGCAATGCTGACATCGAGGTGGATGACTATCTGCGGGTGATCCGCTACAAGACCGCCAAACTGTTCGAGGCAGCCGGACGGCTCGGCGCCATACTCGGAGAGGCGGGTCCGGATATCGAGGAAGCCATGGCGGCCTATGGCATGCACATCGGCACCGCGTTCCAGTTGATCGACGACGTGCTCGACTACTCGGGGCAGGAAGCAGAAACCGGGAAGCATCTCGGCGACGATCTGGCCGAAGGCAAGCCGACGCTGCCCCTGATTCACGTCATTCAGCATGGCAGCCCGCAACAAGCCGATTTGGTGCGTGGCGCCATTGAACATGCCAGCAGTGACAGCTTCGCCGAAGTACTGGCGGCAGTGCGTTCCAGTGGCGCGCTTGATGTCGCGCGCCGTCACGGCGTCGCCGAGGCCGAGATGGCCAAAGCCGCGTTGGCGCCGCTGCCGGATTCAAAGTTCAGGGAAACGCTGCTACAATTGGCGGACTTTGCGGTGCAACGAAGTTTTTGACCACCGCAATGTTTGCAAGGATGATCTCTCGGGCTGAATTGTTTGGCCCGTTCCCGCAATGTCCATCCTTGCCACCAACTTGCCATCGGGGCGTAGCTCAGCCTGGTAGAGTACTGCGTTCGGGACGCAGGAGTCGGAGGTTCGAATCCTCTCGCCCCGACCACTTTCCTTTTGCTGCGGTTGCCTGACGACGTGGCGAAATTCCTTCTCTTCATCGCCGTGCTTGCCGCGATCTATGCGCTGGTGCGCGCATCGAATCGCCGCAGCAAGCCGCCACCTGCGACGCACGCGCCCGAAGCCATGGCGCAGTGCGCTCATTGCGGGGTGCATTTCCCGCGCGTCGAGTCCGTCAGCGAAGGCGAGCGCGACTACTGCTGCGAAGAGCATCGACGGCTGGGGGTGCGGCCTTGAGCGTGGCGATTCCGGACGCCATCGAATCCTTCTGGCGTTCACTGCGCTTCTTTTCCATCTACCGTTTGTCGATCGCCCTGCTGTTCCTGGTGGCGACGCTGATTTTTGGCGACACGATAAGTCTCGGTACGCAGAATTCGCAGCTGTTTGATCGCGTCGCGGCAGTGTATCTGCTGCTGGCGATGGTGTTTCTCGTCGCCTTGTTGCGCAGGCCGCGCCGCTTCAGTCTCCAGCTTTCGGTTCAGGTGGCGGTCGACATCGCCGCCTTGACACTGATGATGTATGCCAGCGGCGGCCAGAAGAGCGGGATCGCCATCCTGCTTCTTGTGGTTGTGGCCGGCGCCGCGCTGGTCGGGCAGGGGCGGATGACGCTCTTCTATGCGGCGCTGGCTTCGGTAGCCATGTTGCTCGAGGAGAGCTGGCGTGCTCTGACCCGGGAGGCCGATCCCGCTGATTTCGTGCGAACGGGAATCATCAGCATCGCCTTCTTCGGCACGGCGATCATCGCCCGGCTGCTGGCGCAGCGCCTGGTCGCCAACGAAACGCTGGCGCGGGAACGGGGGCGGGAACTCAATGACCAGCTGCGAATCAGCGAACGGATTATCCGGGACATGGAAGACGGCGTGCTGGTGGTCGATAGCGAGGCGCGGGTGCGCCTGCTCAACCCGCGGGCAGAAGCCTTGCTGGGTGTGCGGGCAGCGGATGGCGCGGAACTGGAGTCACTTTCCCGTGGCTTGGCCGAGCGCTACCGGACCTGGAGCGCGCAGCCCGTCGAAATGGTGGAAATGCTGCGTCAGGAAAGCGGGCGTTTGTTGCGTGTTCGCTATCTGCCCTCGGCCGAATCAGGAGGGCAGGCGCTGATTTACCTGGAAGACATGGAGCGCATACAGTCACAGGCACAGCAATTGAAACTGGCTGCCCTTGGCCGGCTCACGGCCAACATGGCGCATGAAATCCGCAATCCGCTGGCGGCGATCAGCCACGCGGCGGAATTGCTTGCCGAGGAAGACTCCGATCCGCTGCATCAGCGCCTGGCCCGTATCATTCACGACAATACCCGTCGTCTCAATCGGCTCGTGACCGAGGTGCTGGAGCTCGGGCGGCGTGATCGAGCGCAGCCGGAACCCTTGCGCTGGCGGGTCTTCCTTTCCGGGTTTCTGGAGGAGTTGTCCTTGCACGACGCGTCGGCAGCCAAGCGAGTACAGGTCGGCGAAGGTGATGTCGAGCTGCGCTTTGATCGCGGCCACCTTTATCGTGTTCTGTGGAATTTGCTGGGGAATGCGCTGCGCCATGCCAGTTCGGCGGATGGCGCCGTGCGTCTTGAGGCGAGGGCGGCCGTCACGGCAAACTGCGTGGAATTGCATATCATTGACGATGGGCCGGGCGTTGAAGAGGCGCAGCGCAACCAGGTCTTTGAACCTTTCTTTACAACGCATGGCGCCGGCACCGGGTTGGGTCTCTACATCGCGCGGGAGCTGTGCGAAGCCAGCGGCGCCCGTCTCGAACTGCTGGATGAGGAGCCGGGCGCCCATTTCCGGATTACCGCCGAAGGACTTGCATGTCACTGAAAAATGAACGGCGCACTCGTGGTCGCGGCGAAGCCAAGCGGGTGCTGGTGGTGGACGACGAGGCGGACATCCGCGAGCTGCTCGACCTTACCCTTGCCCGCATGGGGCTTCAGGCCGATTGCGCCGGGTCTCTCGCCGAAGCGCGCCGCATGCTCGCCGGTCAGCGCTACCAGTTATGCCTGACGGACATGCGCCTGCCGGACGGCGAAGGTCTCGAACTGGTGCGCCACATTGCCGATACCGTGCCCGATTTGCCGGTGGCGGTGATCACGGCGCATGGCAGCGCGGAGAACGCGGTGTCTGCGCTCAAGGCCGGGGCGTTCGACTACATCGCCAAACCCGTGTCGCTGGATCAGTTGCGGGGAATGGTCAAGTCCGCACTGGAATTGCCCGGCCCGGGTTCGGGTGGCGACATGGGCAGCGAGGGCGGACTGCTCGGCGAGTCGACGGCAATCGAGCAAGTGCGCGGGCTGATCGATCGCGTGGCGCGAAGCCAGGCGCCGGTTCATATTTCGGGCGAGTCCGGGAGCGGCAAGGAGCTTGCGGCGCGACTGATCCACACGCTGGGCGCTCGCCGCGACCGAACCTTCGTGCCGGTCAACTGCGGAGCAATTCCCGAGACCCTGATGGAGAGCGAGTTCTTCGGTTACCGTAAAGGGGCATTTACCGGCGCCAGCGAAGACCGTGAAGGATTCTTTCAGGTGGCCGATGGCGGCACCCTGTTTCTGGACGAGGTGGCGGAACTGCCCCTGACGATGCAGGTCAAGCTGTTGCGGGCGATTCAGGAAAAGCGCGTGCGCAAGGTCGGGGCCACGGGCGAGGAAGGCGTCGACGTGCGAGTGATCTGCGCCACGCATCAGGACCTCAAGGTGCTCGTCGAGCAGGGAAAGTTCAGACAGGATCTGTTCTATCGCCTCAATGTCATCGAGCTGAGGATGCCGGCCTTGCGGGAGTGTCGCGAAGACATTCCGATGCTGGCACGGCACATTCTCGACCGGTTGGCACGGGCTGCCGATGCGAAGTCTCCGCCACTGACTGCCGCTGCGCTTGCAGCCTTGCAGGGCTATCCCTTTCCGGGCAACGTCCGCGAGCTGGAAAACGTCATGGAACGCGCGCTGGCGTTGATGGCCGGCGATCGGATAGACGTGGTTGATCTGAACCTGGTGCCCTTCCAGCCCGCGGGCACGGCTACCACCTCGGTCGGCGGCTCCCTTCAGGACCACCTGGACCAGGTGGAGCGTCAGTCCATTCTTGATGCCCTGAAGCAGTCGAACAACAATCGCACCGCCGCTGCAAGGCTGTTGGGCGTTACCTTTCGATCCTTGCGCTATCGCATGGCGCGGCTGGGAATGAACGAGTGAGGCAGGCGCAGGACTCGATGGACGACGAAGGCTGGTTGTTCGATGCACGGCGCGTGCCTTCGCCCAACTGTGATGAGCGACCCGCCGGCGAGCCGGTTCGACTCGTCGTCATTCACGCCATCAGTCTGCCGCCCAATACTTTCGGCGGACCGGAGATCATCCAGCTGTTCACCAATTGCCTTGATCCGGAGGCGCATCCGTATTTCAGGGAGATACAGGCTCTACGGGTCTCGGCCCATTTCCTTGTCCGTCGCGACGGAGAGTTGATCCAGTTCGTTCCCTGCTCCCGTCGCGCCTGGCACGCCGGTGTTTCCAGTTGGCTGGGTCGGGAGAACTGCAACAACTTTTCCATCGGCATCGAGCTTGAGGGCTGCGATCGGCTTCCATTCGATGATCCCCAGTACAGGACGCTCGATCGACTGCTGGCCAGGTTGCGTGAGCGCTACATGATTGAAGATGTGGTCGGTCACAGTGATATCGCCCCGGGTCGCAAGACTGATCCTGGTCCTTGCTTTGATTGGCATCGAGTGCGTGACGCGAAGCGGTGAGTGTCGCAAAGCCGCAACGCTTATTTTTGCGTTTACATCAAAAAACTCTTGCAGTCAAAAAAATCAACCACTACAATTAGTGTCAGATCGTTGTTGACCCACTAGATATAGTAGGTCGATGTACAAAGGGGACGATACAGGTTGCAGTGTCCCTATCATCACCGGCTTCATGGCGACAAAGACGGGAGATCTGAATGCAGGAAGTTTTGGGCGATTTTTTCACCGACCGCAACGGGGTTGCCCAACTGTCTTCTATCGCGATGGCCACGAATCAGCGCCCGCATTCATTTCACCGCAACTCATTCACTTCGCAATTTCCGGCGACAGCCTGCGCCACCGCCGCGCCGAGCAGGCTCGCGCCTGCTCGTCATCGGCGCGTCCGCGGAAACCCGCGCCAGGCATGCGTCGCGAGGGATCGTGATTTTCAAAATATGCAATTTGGTTGTTCGTGCGTTTGTCATTCGCGGTTTCAAAACGAAGTGATAGGCGGATAAACGTGGGGAATTCGTCGCTTTCGATTGCATCGGAGCGTTGGATAATCCGTGCTAGCCCAGACGGGTTGCAGTAAAAGAAGTAGTGGTGGTTCTTTCCTGTTAATTTGTTAAGGAGGTTCAACATGGCTGTTCAAAAGAAAGCCAAGAAGCCGGCCGCAAAGAAGGCTGCGGCTAAGCCCGCCGCTAAGAAGTCTGCGGCCCCGAAGAAGCCGGCTGTCAAAAAGCCGGCTGTAAAGAAGGCGGCTGCCAAGCCCGCTGCGAAGAAGCCCGCTGCCAAGAAACCGGCCGCGAAGAAGCCCGCTGCGAAGAAGGCCGTTGCCAAGAAGCCGGCTGCTAAAAAGCCAGTTGCCAAGAAGGCTGCACCGAAGAAAGTCGCTGCCAAGAAGCCGGCTGCGAAGAAGGCTGCACCGAAGAAGGCTGCTGCGAAGAAGCCTGCTGCGAAGAAGGCTGCACCGAAGAAGCCTGCTGCTAAAAAGGCTGCGCCGAAGAAGGCTGCTGCGAAGAAGCCTGCTGCCAAGAAGCCCGCTGCGAAGCCGGCTGCGAAGCCCGCTGCCAAGAAGGCTGCACCGAAGAAGGCTGCTGCAAAGCCGGCCGCGAAGCCTGCTGCCGCTGCCGCACCTTCGACAGCTGCTGCACCCGGCATCAAGTCGTCGCTGAATCCAGCGGCAGCTTGGCCGTTTCCCACCGGTTCCCGTCCCTGACGGTAGCATCGGCCTGCGCCTAGTCCTGCGGGACTGGGCGCGGCGCTCAGTGGATAGCAAGCGCGTGCTGTTAATTCGGCACGCGCTTTCTTTTTTCGCCGGCGCGCGAAGCGCTAATCCCGGCGGGCAGAGCCCCGAGCCCCTTGGGCGAAGACGGTATTCCGGACTATCTGGAATTCAGGAACGCCGCCATGCGGGTGAGACCTTCCCCGATCCGATTCCTGTCTATCGTGTAGGCAAAGCGCATGTGGCTTTGGGGCGCGTTGCTGCCGAAGTCCAGGCCCGGCGTCGCTGCCACGCCCGCCTTTGTCAGCAACTGTTCGGCAAGTTCGAAACTGTCGTCGGCCAGTCCATTGATATTCGCATACACATAGAAGGCGCCCTGCGGTTCGGCCGATATCTCGAAGCCAAGCGAGCGCAGGCCTGGCAGGAGGATGTCTCGCCGCAGGGAAAACTCGTGGCGGCGGGATTCAAGAATGGCCGTCGTCTCCGGGCAAAAGGCTGCCAGTGCCGCATGCTGGGCAACTGTCGATGGCGCGATATAGAGGTTCTGCGCCAGCTTTTCAATCTCACGCACATAGCGCTGCGGCGCGACCAGCCAGCCCAGCCGCCAGCCGGTCATGCCGAAGTATTTGGAGAAGCTGTTGATCACGAATGCCTCTTCGTCGAGGGCCAGCGCGGATGTGGCATCGACACCATACGTCAGCCCGTGATAGATCTCGTCCACCAGCAGGGTGCCACCGCGTGTCGCGACGGCAGCGGCAAGGGTCGCCATGGCGCCGGGGGCGATCAGGGTCCCGGTCGGATTGGCCGGCGAGGCAACCAGCAGGCCGCGTGTCTTTGCAGTCCAGGATTCGGCCAGTTGCTCCGCTGTCGGCTGGTAGTTCGTCATCGCCTCCACTGCGAGCGATACCGGCTTGCCCTCGAGCAGGCGCACGAAATGCCGGTTGCACGGATAGCCGGGGTCGGGCAGCAGCCATTCGTCGCCGGGATTCACCAACACGCCCAGCGCGAGCAGCAATGCGCCCGATGCGCCCGCCGTGACCACTATTCGCTGCGGCGGAATATCGAGTCCGTAGCGCGTGTGGTAGAAGTCGCTGATGGCTTCACGCAGTTTGGGCAGGCCCAAGGCGGCCGTGTAATGTACGTGTCCGCCGGAGAGGAAGCGTTGCGCTGCTTCAAGAATGGGGTCGGCAGTTGCAAAGTCGGGCTCGCCAACCTCCAGATGAGTGATCGAACGGCCTTCGGCTTCAAGTGCCTGTGCTCTCGCCATCAATTCCATGACATGAAATGGGGCGATTTGCGCCATGCGCGCGGCGATGTTCATTCAATTCTCCAAAAGCAAACGGCCGCCTTGCGTAACGCAGGGCGGCCGATTGATCTACTGGCAGCGCCAGCGCACTGCGTCCTTCGGAACCGTCAATCCACCAGTGCCAGCTCGAACAGTTCGCGCTTGAGGGTCAGCGAGCGCGGCATCCGGCTCTTGAGCTTGTCGAACCATTCGGCATGCAGCTTCAGTTCTTCACGCCAGGCCGTGGTGTCCACGGCCGTCAGGTGTTCGAACTGCGCCTTGGTGACTTCCTCGCTGCCGCTCCAGTCGAGGTCCTCGAAGCGAGGCATCCAGCCGAGAACCGTCTGCTTGGCATCAGCGACGCCGCTGCAGCGACCGACGATCCACTTCAGCACCCGCATGTTCTCGCCGAAGCCGGGCCACATGAACTTGCCGTCGGCATCCTGACGGAACCAGTTCACCGAAAAGATTCGCGGCGCGTGCTCGATCTGGTGGCCGATGCGCAGCCAGTGGTTGAAATAGTCACCCATGTGGTAGCCGCAGAACGGCAACATGGCAAACGGATCACGGCGCACGACGCCCTGCGCACCTGCTGCTGCGGCTGTCGTTTCCGAGCCGAGCGTGGCCGCCATATAAACGCCATAGTTCCAGTTGAAGGCTTCGAACACCAGCGGCACGGTAGTAGACCTGCGACCGCCAAAAACAAATGCCGAGATCGGCACGCCCGCGGGGTTGTCCCAATCCGGATCGATCACCGGGCACTGGCTGGCAGGCGCGGCAAAGCGTGAATTCGGGTGGGCCGCCTTGCGCCCGGTTTCCTTGCCGATTTCCGGCGTCCAGTCCTGGCCCTGCCAGTCGATGCAGTGCGCAGGCGGCTCCTTGCTCATGCCTTCCCACCAGACATCGCCGTCATCGGTCAGGGCGACGTTGGTGAAGATGATGTTTTCCTTCAAGGTCTGCATCGCGTTGAAGTTGGTCTTGTCGCTGGTACCGGGGGCGACGCCGAAAAAGCCGGCCTCGGGATTGATGGCATAGAGGCGCCCATCCGTCCCTGGTTTGATCCAGGCAATGTCGTCGCCGACCGTGGTCACCTTCCAGCCGCCGAGGCTTTCGGGAGGAATGAGCATGGCGAGGTTGGTTTTGCCGCAGGCCGAGGGAAAAGCGGCGGCGATATAGGTCTTCTCGCCTTCGGGGGATTGAATGCCAAGAATCAACATGTGTTCGGCCAGCCAGCCCTCGTCGCGAGCCATGATCGAGGCGATGCGCAGGGCGAAGCACTTCTTGCCAAGCAGCGCATTGCCGCCGTAGCCCGAGCCGAATGACCAGATCTCGCGCGTCAGCGGGAAATGGCAGATGTACTTGGTCTTGTTGCACGGCCATTTGACATCCGCCTGGCCGGCTTCGAGCGGATGCCCAACGCTGTGCAGGCAGGGAACAAAAATGCCGTCGCTACCGAGCTGATCCAGCACCGCACGGCCCATGCGGGCCATGATGCGCATGCTGACCACCACATAAGGACTGTCTGAAAGCTCTACGCCGATGTGGGCAATCGGCGAGCCGATCGGACCCATCGAGAACGGAATCACGTACATGGTGCGCCCGCGCATGCAACCCTTGAACAATCCGCGCAAGGTTTCCTTCATCTTGTCCGGATGCTCCCAATTGTTGTTGGGGCCGGCATCTTCCGGGTCCGAGGTGCAGACGTAGGTGCGGTCCTCGACGCGGGCAACGTCCGACGGATCGGACAGGGCCAGATAGGAGTTCTTGCGCTTCGCGGGATTGAGCTTGACCATGCTGCCGGCCGCAACCATCTGGGCGAAGAGACCATCGGCTTCTTCCTGCGAGCCGTCGCACCAGACGATGCTGTCCGGCTCGGTGAGTGCCGCAACTTCGGTCACCCAGTCCGCCAATCGGGCGTGTTTGACGTAAGCCGGGGTCGGAAACTTTTTGGGCTGGTTCATGTCGCGATAATCTCCACTCTGATATTGAATTCGCGCCGGTCGGCCGGTCGATCCGCGGCTGGGGATCGGCAAGGCTTTCGGCAGTCCGCGGCGGGGACGGCGTAGCCCGGGTCGCGAAACTAAATAAGCCGATAATTATCCCACAATCGATTCCTGCACGCTCCGCCTTGCCTTGGCTGGCAGAAGGCGCGACCTCGATCCATGCCGGCGAGAAAGGCCTGATTGCCGCGACCAGAGGAATTGCGCAGAAAATTTCCCGGTTTGCCGCAAAGTCGGCGCTGGGGACACGGCGATACAATCGGGGTCAAAGCACAAAGGAGAAGGTTTTCATGGATGAACGAATTCGCGCCGCGGCACTGGAGTATCACCGCAACCCCAAGCCCGGCAAGATCGCCGTTACCCCGACCAAGGCTCTGACCAATCAGGCCGACTTGTCGCTCGCCTATTCACCGGGCGTGGCCGCCGCCTGTGACGAGATCGTGCGCGATCCATCGACTGCGGCGCTGTACACCTCGCGCGCCAATCTGGTGGCTGTCATCACCAATGGCACGGCCGTATTGGGCTTGGGCAACATCGGGCCGCTGGCCGGCAAGCCGGTGATGGAAGGCAAGGGCGTGTTGTTCAAGAAGTTTGCCGGCATCGACGTGTTCGATATCGAGGTGGCGGAGAACGATCCGGACAAGCTGGTCGACATCATCGCCTCGCTGGAGCCGACCTTCGGCGGCATCAACCTGGAAGACATCAAGGCGCCCGAGTGCTTTTATGTCGAGGCCAAGCTGCGTGAACGGATGAAGATTCCGGTGTTCCACGACGACCAGCACGGCACGGCGATCATTGCCAGCGCCGCGGTGCTGAACGGCATGCGCGTGGTCGGCAAGGACATCGCCAAGGTGAAGCTGGTCTGCTCGGGCGCCGGCGCGGCGGCGATCGCCTGCCTCGATCTGCTGGTGAGCCTCGGCCTCGATCCGAAAAACGTCTTTGCCGTCGATAGCAAGGGCGTGATTCATACCGGACGCCTCAGTGAACAAGGCGGACTGGACCCCTCCAAGGCGCGTTATGCGCAGGCGACGGACGCACGCTCCCTCGCTGATGTCATGGTGGGCGCCGACATTTTCCTTGGCCTGTCCACTGCGGGTGTGCTGAAGCCGGAGATGGTCAAGACCATGACGAAGGATCCGCTGATTCTCGCCATGGCCAACCCGGACCCCGAAATCCGTCCGGAAGAGGCCAAGGCCGTGCGTCCCGATGCCATTCTTGGCACGGGCCGCTCGGACTATCCGAACCAGGTCAACAATGTCCTGTGTTTTCCGTTCATGTTCAGGGGCGCGCTCGACGTCGGCGCGACGACCATCAATGAAGCAATGAAAGTCGCCGCGGTACGGGCGATCGCGGAACTGGCTCACGCCGAGCAGTCGGAGGTGGTGACGGCGGCCTACGGCACCGAGGAATTGTCCTTTGGTCCCGAGTACCTGATACCGAAGCCTTTCGACCCGCGGCTGATCATCAAGGTGGCTCCGGCGGTGGCCCAGGCGGCAATGGATTCAGGCGTCGCCACGCGGCCGATTGCCGACATGGATGCGTATGTCGCGCAGCTGAACGACTTCGTTTACTCGACAGGTCTGTTGATGCGGCCGGTGTTCATCGCCGCCAAGAAGAAACCGGCGCGCGTGGTTTTCTGCGAAGGCGAGGACGAGCGCGTTTTGCGTGCCGTGCAAACCGTATGCGACGAGAATCTGGCGCGGCCGATCCTGATCGGTCGCCCCGATGTGGTGGGAAAGAGCATTGAGCGCCACGGACTGCGGATTCGCCCCGGGGAGCATTTCGAGCTGGTCAGCCCGGATTCCGATCCGCGCTACAAGGAGCTCTGGCAGGATTACCACGGCATGATGTCGCGCAAGGGTGTCAGTGTCGAATACGCCAAGCGCGAGATGAGGCGGCGCACCACGCTGATCGGCGCCATGCTGGTGCGGCACAACTACGCCGACGCCATGCTGTGCGGCACTTTCGGCAAGCATTCGCTGCACCTGCGCTACATTGAAACCGTGATCGGCCTCAAGCCGGGGATCGAGAACTTCTACGCCATGAACATGCTGGTGTTGCCACGCCGGACCCTGTTCATCGGCGATACCTACGTCAATTACGATCCGACCGCCGAACAGCTTGCGGAGATGACCCTGCTCGCCGCCGATGAAGTCGCGCGCTTCGGCCTGACGCCCAAGGTGGCGCTGCTGTCGCACTCGAGTTTCGGCACCGAGGACACGCCGACGGCGATCAAGATGCGCCGCGCACTGGAGATCCTGCGCAAGGTCGCCCCGCAACTGGAAGTCGACGGCGAGATGCACGGCGACGCGGCGCTGTCCGAAGACATCCGCCGCCAGGTGTTTCCCGATTCGACGCTGAAAGGCCAGGCCAACCTGCTCATCATGCCGACGCTGGACGCCGCGAATATCGCCTTCAATCTGATCAAGACCTCGGCGGGTGACGGGTTGACGGTCGGTCCCATGTTGCTCGGCTCGGCGCGCCCGGTGCATATCCTGACGCCCACCGCGACGGTCAGGCGCATCGTCAATGTGACCGCGCTGCTTTCGGTCGAGGCGCAGCAGCAGGCCAGGAGCGGCAGTTGATGCGCGCATGAGGGAATCCCGTACCGCCCTGATCCTGACCGGCGGCGGCGCGCGCGCCGGCTATCAGGTCGGCGTGCTGAAGGCGATTCGCGAGATGTTGCCGGAGCCGCGACGGAATCCATTCCCGATTCTGTGCGGCACCTCGGCTGGCGCCATCAACGCCGCGTCGATGGCGGTCTGGGCAGAGGATTTCGGGGCGGGGGTGGACAACCTGCTGCACGTCTGGGAGAACTTCAGCGCTCATCAGGTTTATCGAGCCGATCCGGTGAGCATGGGTGTCTCCGGCGCACGCTGGGTGTCAACGCTGGCGGTCGGCTGGCTGACAAGGCATTCTCCGCGCTCGCTGCTGGACAACGCGCCGCTGCGAGAATTGTTGCGCGACAGCCTGGACTTCAATCGCATCGCAAAAGCCATTGAAAGTCGTGCCCTGCACTCGGTCAGCATCACCTGTTCCGGCTATTCGAGCGGTCAGAGCGTCAGCTTCTATCAGGGGCGGGCGGATCTCGAAGGCTGGCGGCGCAGTCAGCGTGTCGGGGCACCCACTGCGATTTCCCTCGATCACCTGATGGCGTCCAGCGCCATTCCCTTCATCTTTCCGGCAGTGCATATCAACCGCGAATGGTTCGGTGATGGCTCGATGCGGCAGGTCGCGCCGGTTTCGCCGGCGATCCACCTGGGCGCCGACAAGATACTGGTGATCGGCGCCGGCCGCATGGCCGACGAAACGGCCCGGCCGCGCGCCGAGATCTATCCCTCGCTGGCGCAGATCGCCGGCCATGCGCTGTCCAGCATCTTTCTCGACAGCATGTCGGTTGACTTGGAGCGTATGAGCCGCATCAATAACACGTTGTCTCTGATTCCCGAGGATATTCGCCGCGAGCGAGGCATGAGCCTGCGCCCGATCGAGGTTCTGACCATCGCGCCCTCGCAGCGTCTGGACCACCTCGCCGCGCGCCATGCCAAGGCCTTGCCGTGGGCCGTCCGCACCATGCTGCGAACCTTTGGCGCCATGAATCGCAATGGCGGCGCGCTGACCAGCTACCTCCTGTTCGAACGTCCCTACACCAAGGCTCTGATCGATCTGGGCTATGCCGATACGCTGGAGCGCCACGAGGAGGTCAGGCGTTTCCTTGAACTGAGTTAATGTTTTCATTGAGACTTGATGTCCAACCCCTTTATTTCTAACGATATGTGCCGATACTGCTTATTGCAAAGGGGATATCGTCTGTTAGAATCGGCGCATCGCAGGAGGGGCATCTCCATGAAAAGGATACTGATGATGTTGGTGGCGGCCGCAATTGTCGGCGCTGGCGTCACGCCGACCGACGTCGAGGCAGCCGCCAAGAAGAAAGCCGTGTCGGCAAAAAAGAAGGCGCCGCGCGTGGCCGTGCAGATCCGGGCCAAGAACGTGGCGCGTGCCAAATCCGCCCATCGCATCGCATCCCTTGACGACGCCCAGCATCTGGCCTTGCAGTCGTCCGCCGCCCTGGTGCTGGATCAGACGACCGGTGCGATCCTGTTCGAAAAGAATCCCAACGCCGTTTTGCCGATTGCGTCGATCACCAAGCTGATGACGGCGATGGTCGTGCTCGACGCGAAGCCGGACCTCACCGAGACACTGGCGATCGGCGAAGAAGATGTCGATATCCTGAAGGGAACCCGCTCGCGCCTGAAGGTCGGCACGCATCTGGCGCGTGAGGAAATGCTGCGCCTGGCCCTGATGTCTTCCGAGAACCGCGCAGCTGCTGCTTTGTCGCGCAATTATCCCGGCGGGCGGGAAGCCTTCATCGCCGCCATGAATCACAAGGCGCAGGTACTGGGTTTGGGCGATACGCGCTTTCAGGACGCGACAGGATTGACGGCGGCTAATGTATCGAGCCCGCGTGATCTGGCGAAAATGGTCGATGCCGCGCATCAGTACCCCCTGATCCGCGAGTTTTCGACAACCACCGAAGGCGAGTTCAGCATCGCCGGGCGGCCGCAGCAGTTCCGCAACACCAATACCCTGGTCAAGAGCCCGACCTGGGAGATCGGCCTGTCCAAGACCGGCTACATCAACGAGGCCGGAAAATGCCTGGTGATGCAGGCCTGGCTCAACAACAAACCGACCATCATCGTGTTGCTCGACTCCTGGGGCAAGATGACCCGTATCGGCGACGCCAATCGCATCAAGCGCTGGGTCGAGAGCGCGTCGCTGGCGCAGCGCCAGAGCGCCGGCTGATCCTTTCGCGGGACTTTTAACGAAACAGCCCGTTCGGAGCGACGGGTGATAGTCGAGCGAAGCGAGCTTGCCAGTAGCCCCGCCCTGGGGCGGGGATGGGGGTGGGGGGCCTTCAATTCGCCTTTTGCATGTTTTATCTTCGGCGGGTGGTACTCGGTGCCGTGAGCGTTAACCGCTGTTGCGTAGACCGGCGGCGACGCCGTTGATGGTCAGGTGAATTCCCCGTTTTACCGTTTCATCCGCGGCGCCCGCGCGATGCCGCCGCAGCAACTCCACTTGCAGGTGATTGAGCGGATCGAGATAAGGAAAGCGGTTGCGGATCGAGCGCTTCAGCAAGGGGTTGTCCGCCAGCAAGCCGGTCTGGCCGGTGATTTCCAGCAGGGCGGCGATGGCGGTCTGCCATTCGTGTTTTAACTGCGGGAAGATGGTGTCGCGCAGGGCCTCATCCTTCACCAACTGGGCGTAGCGTTCGGCGATCGCGATGTCGCTCTTGGCCAGCACCATGTCCATGTTGGACAGCAGGGTGCGGAAGAATCCCCATTCGCGATTCATCTCGGCCAGCAAGGCCATGCCGGCTTCGCCCCGCTCGGCCTTCCAGGCCGCTACCGCGGCGCCGAAGCCGAACCATCCCGGCAACATCAGGCGGCATTGCGCCCACGAGAACACCCAGGGGATGGCGCGCAGATCCTCGATCGCGGTGGTCTTCTTGCGCGAGGCCGGGCGGCTGCCGATGTTGAGCGCGGCGATCTCGGAGATCACCGTGGATTCCCAGAAATAGCGCTCGAAGCCGGGTGTGTCATAGACCATGCCCCGGTAAGCCCTGAACGCCGTGGCCGAAAGCGCATCCATCGCGGCGAGAAATTCCGGTCGAGGATTGTCGTGCTGATGCGGCAGCAGGGTCGCTTCCAGTGTCGCCGCGGCAAGGATTTCAAGGTTGCGCCGGCCCAGTTCGGGGTTGGCGTATTTCGAGGCGATGACTTCACCCTGCTCGGTGATGCGGATCTGGCCCTGCACCGCGCCTTGCGGCTGGGCGAGGATGGCCTGATAGCTGGGGCCGCCGCCGCGGCCGACCGAACCGCCGCGACCATGGAACAGGCGCAGGGTGATGCCGTGGCGTGCAAAGACCTCGGTCAATTTAATTTCGGCGCGGTAGAGCGACCAGCCGGAGGTCAGGAATCCGCCGTCCTTGTTGCTGTCCGAATAGCCGAGCATGACTTCCTGCAGCCCGCCGCGGCTGGCCAGCAGCCGGTTGTAGACAGGCAGGCCGAGCAGGCGATCCATGATGCCATCCGAGTTTTCCAGGTCGCCGATGGTTTCGAACAGGGGCGCGATATTGACGTCGAGCGCATTTTCGCTTGGCCGCAGCAGGCCGACCTCCTTCAGCAGGATCGCGAGTTCGAGAATGTCCGAGACGCCATCGGTCTTGGAAATGATCACGTTCCGGATGGCGGCCTTGCCGAAGCGCTGCTGAATCGAGCGCGCGGTACGGAAAATCGCCAGCTCGTCGCGCGTCTCGTCCGAATAGGCGATGCCGGGCGCGGCAAGCGGCCGGGGCGTGGCGAGCTCGTCCCGCAACAGGGCGATGCGCGCCTCTTCGTCGAGTTGCAGATAGTCGACGCCCGGGCGGCCGACGGCCAGCAGTTCGGCGACGGTGCGGGCATGCACTTCGGAATTCTGGCGCAGGTCGAGCGGCGCCAGGTGAAAGCCGAAAATCGCCACGGCGCGCCGCAGGCGCCGCAGGCGGCCGCGCGCCAGCAGACGCGAGTGGTTGGCCAGCAGCGAGTGATGGAGGATGTCGAGGTCGGCGGCCAGTTCGGCGGCGGATGCATAGGGCGCCGCCTCGCCGACGGCGTGGCGCGGCGCTTCCAGACCGTCGAGCTGGCGTGCGCTGGCCGACAGCCGCGCATACATGCCGGCGATGGCGCGGCGATAGGGCTCGTCGTCACGATGCGGACTGTGGTCGGGTGAGCGCGCCGCGAGCGCCCGCAGGTCGTCGGAGATGCTTACCAGCACGGAGGTGGGCGAAAGATCCGCGCCCAGATTGTGCAGTTGATCGAGCAGGTAACCGAGTGCCTTGCGGCTTTGGGCGCGCATGGCGCTTTCGAGAATCTCCGCGGTGACAAAGGGATTGCCGTCGCGGTCGCCGCCGATCCATGAACCGGGATGGAGGAAGGGCGTGAGTTCATCGCCCGGCCAGTCGGCAAGCTGTTTCGTCAGATGATCTTCGAGTGCGTTGTAGAGACGCGGCAGTTCGCGCAGGAAGGTGGTGTCATAGAAGGAGAGGGCATTCGCCACCTCGTCCATTACCGAGAGCTTGGCCCGGCGCAACATCCGCGTCTGCCACAGCGTCAGTACCGCGCGCCGGATCGCTTCTTCGTGCACCTCGCGTTCCTCGGGCGTCAGGTCGGTACGATCCCGTTCATCCAGCAGGCGGGCGATCTTCCATTGGCAGTCGAGAATGCTCTTGCGCTGCACTTCCGTCGGGTGCGCCGTCAGTACCGGGCAAACCTCGGCGCGGGCGAAGAAGCGCGACAGTTCCGCGCCGCCGATGCCGGCCTCGGTGGCGCGCTGCACGGCGTGCGCGAGACTGCCTTCGCGTGGCTTTGATCCAGCCAGTGCGTGAGCGCGGGCACGGCGAATGTGATGCTGGTCTTCGGCGATGTTGGCCAGATGCGAAAAGTAGCTGAAGGCGCGCGCGACCAGCGTGGTCCGGTTGTTCGGCAAGTCGGAAAACAGCGACTCCAGACCTTCCCGTGCCGCCGGATCGTCGTTGCGATGGAAGCGGATCGCCAGCTGGCGGATGCGCTCCACCGTGTCGAAGGATTCGGTGCCTTCCTGATCGCGCAGCGTGTCGCCGAGGAATCGCCCCAGCAGGCGAATGTCATCGCGCAGCGGCGCATCCTTTTCGGTGGTTTCGGATGTCGGCGGAGTCTGTCGGTTGGTGGTGGTTGAATTCATTTTCGTCTTCGTTCGTGGCGCCATGAAAACTCGGCGCTGGCGACACGGCAATCGCCAGCGCCGCAGGGGCCGGGGCAGCCAGTCGCCATGCTAAAATCGCCAGCTAAATCAAGCGATCAATCTTGCCGTCTGCGTGCCCGCGCGCAGCCGATTCACGACCTCATTCCAGCGAGCATCATGTCCCCAGTTTCCGCCCCCGAACGCATCGTCATCGCTACCCGCGAATCCCGTCTGGCATTGTGGCAGGCCGAGCATGTGCGCAGCCTGTTGCGGCAATTGTATCCGGCTTGCCGTGTCGAGTTGCTCGGCATGACCACGCGCGGTGATCAAATTCTTGACAGGCCGCTGTCCAAGGTCGGTGGCAAGGGGCTGTTCGTCAAGGAACTCGAGGCCGCCCTGCTCGACGGTGCCGCCGATCTTGCCGTGCATTCCATGAAGGACGTGCCGATGCAGATGGAGCCGGAGTTCTCCCTGGTCGCCATCGGTCCGCGCGAAGTGCCGCTGGATGCGCTGGTGTCGGGCAAGTACGCCAGCCTGGCGGACATGCCGCCGGGCGCCGTGGTCGGCACTTCCAGTCTGCGCCGCGAAGCCCAGTTGCATGCGCGCTATCCCTATCTCGCCGTGACGCCCTTGCGCGGCAATCTCGATACCCGCTTGCGCAAGCTCGACGAAGGCCAGTTCGACGCCATCATCCTTGCCGCGGCCGGGCTCACCCGCCTTGGCCTGGGCGAGCGCATCCGCGCCGTGCTGCCCGCCGAAGATTCGCTGCCGGCGGCGGGCCAGGGCGCGCTGGGCATCGAGGCGCTG
>CAYNGV010000006.1:0-34685 GCA_964397005.1 uncultured Sulfuritalea sp.
CCAGTATCCGGTCTGCTTCGCGATCTCCCATGGGCTTTGCTGTTTGTTCTCGCCAAATGAAAAAGTGCGCGGTTTCAATTTAACCGCAAGCGAGTATAACAAGCCACTCTGCCCATACTCCTCACTGCTCCAGCCGCCTTGATGCCAGCCGCTGCCGACAGTGACCAAGCCCCGTCCAAATAGTTCCATACTCCGAGCAGTGATATAGTCCCGCCCCATGAATCCGGCCGCCATCCAGCATTTCGACGTCCTTATCATTGGTAGCGGCCTCGCGGGTCAATCGCTGGCATTGAGACTCGCGGATACCCGCCGCGTGGCGCTGGTCACCAAGAAGACCCTGTCGGACTCCGCCTCCGCCTGGGCGCAGGGCGGAATTGCGGCGGTGCTCGACCCCGCCGACAGCATCGAGGCCCATGTCGGCGACACCTTCACGGCAGGGGCCGGCCTGTGCGACCCGACCGCCACCCGCTTCGTGGTCGAACACGGCCGCGAAGCCATCGAGTGGCTGATAGCGCGCGGCGTTCCATTCACCCCTGACGAGTCACCGCTGGGTTTCCATTTGACGCGCGAGGGTGGCCACGGCCAGCGCCGCATCATTCATGCCGCCGATGCGACCGGAACCGCTGTGCAGCAGACCTTGACCGAGCAAGTCAGGAGTCATCCAAACATAAGCGTTCTCGAACGGCACATTGCGGTCGACCTGATCACGGCCGCCAAACTCGGCCTGCCGCGCAATCGCTGCCTCGGCGCCTATGTGCTCGACATCGCCCATGATCGTGTGCTGACCCTGGGCGCCAGCCACACGGCGCTGGCCACGGGGGGCGCGGGCAAGGTTTATCTCTACACCACAAATCCCGACACCGCCACGGGCGACGGCGTGGCGATGGCCTGGCGCGCCGGTTGCCGGGTGGCGAACATGGAATTCATCCAGTTCCACCCGACCTGTTTGTATCACCCGCACGCCAAGTCCTTCCTGATTTCGGAAGCCCTGCGCGGCGAGGGCGGGCTGCTGCGCCTGCCCGACGGCACGCGCTTCATGCCCGATCACGACAGCCGCGCCGAACTCGCACCGCGTGACATCGTGGCCCGCGCCATCGACTTCGAGATGAAGCGTCACGGCCTCGACTGCGTGTTTCTCGACATGACGCACAAGTCGCCCGATTTCCTCAAGGAGCACTTCCCGACCATCCTCGCCCGCTGCCTGGAACTCGGCATCGACATCACGCGCGAACCGATTCCGGTGGTGCCCGCCGCGCACTACACCTGCGGCGGCGTGGTCACCGACATGGCGGCGCGAACCGACCTCGCCGGGCTCTATGCGATCGGCGAAACGACATTCACCGGACTGCACGGCGCCAATCGCCTGGCCTCCAATTCGCTGCTCGAATGCGTGGTGTTTTCGGCTTCGGCGGCGCAGGACATTCTCGCCGCGCCGGTGGAACCCCTGCCTCATCTCCCGCAATGGGACGCCAGCCGGGTGCGCGACGCCGATGAGGAAATCGTCATCTCCCACAACTGGGCCGAGTTGCGCCGCTTCATGTGGGACTACGTCGGCATCGTGCGCACCAACAAGCGACTGGAACGCGCCCTGCATCGCATCCGCCTGCTGGAAAAGGAGATCGAGGAGTACTACGCCAACTACCGCGTCGGCAACGACCTCATCGAACTGCGCAATCTGGTGCTGACCGCCCATCTGATCGTGAAAAGCGCGCAGCGCCGCCACGAAAGCCGCGGTCTGCACTTCAGCCGCGACTACCCGGAAACCCTGCCGCGCGCGCTGGACACCGTGCTGCACCCGCGACAGGGCTGATTCGGCGACGGGTCAGCCTGGCTTCGCCGCCGTCGAGCGCCAGCGCAGCCAGAGCCGCAACTGGCGAAAATCCTCGGCCGCGAGACTGTCATCCATTAGCGTCAGGGCGCGCAAGTGTCCTTCCTGACGATACAGCAGTACCACCAGAAACGACAACACCAGGGTGTGCGGATGCACGGTGAGTTCGCACGCCGTGTCACCAGCGCCGAGTTTTTCCAGCCGGCCGTCGCCGCGCAACAGCAGGGTTTCCGTCGGCGATGCGCGACGCAGGCGCGCCAGCGACGCGCCGATCAGGGCCAGGAGGATTGCCATCAGCCATGACGGCATGGCAGCCGAGAGCACCGCGCCGCCGGCCACGACATGCGCAACGGGCTGGATCAGCCGCAGCCGGCGCGACGGCCCGATGGAAATTGAAACGGAAGCGACCGGCTTCATCGCCAGCCGCGTCTAGACGCGGCGGAAGACCAGCGAGCCGTTGGTGCCGCCAAAGCCGAAGTTGTTCTTCAGCGCCACGTCGATCTTCATCTGCCTGGCGGTATTGGCACAGTAATCCAGGTCGCACTCCGGATCCTGGTTGAAGATGTTGATGGTCGGCGGCGAAACCTGGTGATGCACGGCAAGCACCGTGAACACCGATTCGAGACCGCCCGCGCCGCCGAGCAAATGGCCGGTCATCGACTTGGTCGAATTGACCACGGTCTTCTTCGCCGCATCGAGGCCGAATGCCAGTTTGATGGCTTCGGTTTCGTTCTTGTCGCCCAGCGGCGTCGAGGTGCCGTGGGCGTTGACGTAGTGCACCTGGTCCGGATTGACGCCGGCGTTCTTCATGGCGCTAACCATGCTGCGGCGCGGACCATCGGTATCCGGTGCCGTCATGTGAAAGGCATCGCCGCTCATGCCAAAGCCGGACAGTTCGGCGTAGATCTTCGCGCCGCGCGCCCTGGCATGCTCGTACTCTTCCAGCACCATGACCCCGGCGCCCTCGCCCATGACGAAGCCGTCGCGATCCTTGTCCCAGGGACGGGACGCGGTCGCCGGATCGTCGTTGCGCGTGGACAGGGCCTGGGCCGAGGCGAAGCCGCCAATCGCCAGCGGTGAAATGGTCGCCTCGGCGCCGCCGCAAACCATCGCGTCGGCATCGCCGTACTCGATCATCCGCGCCGACAGGCCGATCGCGTGGAGGCCCGTGGTGCAGGCCGTGACCACGGCAATGTTCGGCCCCTTGAGGCCGAACATGATCGACAGGTTGCCCGAGATCATGTTGCTGATCGTGCCCGGAATGAAGAAGGGCGAGATCTTGCGCGGACCGCCGCCGAGGAAATCGTTGTACGTGTCCTCGATCATCGGCAGGCCGCCGATGCCGGAGCCGATATTGACACCGATGCGCTCGGCATCGGCCTGCGCCGTGTCGAGCCCGGCGTCGCGCAACGCCTGGATGCCGGCCGCCATGCCGAAATGGATGAAGGTATCCATCCGGCGCGCTTCCTTCGCGGACAGGTAGGCAGTGACGTCGAAGTTCTTCACTTCGCCGGCGATCTGCGCCTTGAACACCGCAGGATCGAACTTCGTGATGCGACCGATCCCGCTGCGGCCGGCAATGAGATTGTCCCAGGCTTCTGGAACGCTATTGCCAACCGGCGAGACAAGACCCAGACCGGTGACGACCACACGGCGTCGCGACACGATGAACTCCGAAGGAAAGGATTGAAACGGGTGAGGAATTACTTCTTGATGTTGGCGTTGACGTAGTCAATGGCCTGCTGCACGGTGGTGATCTTTTCCGCGTCTTCGTCGGGAATCTCGCACTCGAACTCCTCCTCCAGCGCCATCACCAGTTCCACGGTGTCGAGCGAGTCGGCACCGAGATCGTCCACGAAGTTGGATTCGTTCTTGATGTCGGCTTCATTGACGCCAAGTTGCTCGGCGACGATCTTCTTGACGCGTTGTTCGATGTTCTCCATCTTGAAACTCCTTCCCTGATTTATCGGGTGGTAAAAACCTGCCTATTTTAACAAAAACACCGGACACCCTAGCGGGTTTGATATCCGGTCAAGCCATATACATTCCGCCATTGACATTCAGCGTGCTGCCCGTGATGTATCCGGCTTGTTTCGATGCAAGAAAAGCCACGGTCGCCGCGATCTCGTCCGGCTTTCCCAGGCGACCCAGCGGAATCTTGCCCAGCAGGGCGTCGCGTTGCGCATCCGGCAGCGCCCTTGTCATGTCGGTATCGATGAAGCCCGGCGCCACGCAATTCACCGTGATGTTGCGGCTGCCCAATTCCTGCGCCAGAGCGCGACTCATGCCGGCGACGCCGGCCTTGGCGGCAGCGTAGTTGGCCTGGCCCGGATTGCCGGCTTCACCGACCACCGAGGTGATGTTGATGATGCGTCCGAAGCGCGCCTTCATCATGCCGCGCATGACCAGCTTGGACAAACGAAACACGGCCTTGAGGTTGGTCTCGATGACCAGATCCCACTCGTCGTCCTTCATGCGCATGGCCAGGTTGTCACGGGTGATTCCGGCGTTATTCACAAGTACCGAAACGGGCCCGAATTTCTTTTCGATCTCGCCGATCAGCGCTTCGCAGGCTGCTGCTTCGGTGACATTGACCATCGCGCCCCAGCCGGCGATACCCGCGTCGTCCAGTGCCTTCTGAATCTCGGCGGCACCCGCATCCGACGTCGCGGTACCCACCACGGTGGCGCCCTGTGCGCCCAGTTCCAGCGCGATGGCACGGCCCAGTCCGCGCGAAGCGCCGGTCACCAAGGCAATCTGTCCCTTCAAGTCCGCCATATCACGTCCCCTTTGTAACTGTCAGAACTGCATCCATGGCAGCCAGATCATTCATGGCGCCGCCGTTGAGGCTCTCGACGCAGCGCTTGACCAGTCCGGACAAAACCTTGCCCGGCCCGCATTCGAAAACGTGGGTCACCCCCGCCGCCTGCATCGCCTGCATGGTCTCAACCCAGCGCACCGGGGAAGCCGCCTGGCGCACCAGCGCATCCCTGATTTCGGCAGGATCGGCAAGCTGTGCCACGTCGACATTGTTGATCAGCGGAATCCGTGGCGTGGTCAGCGTGACTTCCGCAAGTCGCGCTTTCAGCACTTCGGCGGCCGGTTGCATCAGCGAGCAATGAAAAGGCGCCGATACCGGCAGCATCAGTGCTCGCTTGGCGCCTTTCGCCTTCACCAGTTCCGCCGCGCGTTCAACGGCGGCCTTGTGCCCGGCAATCACGGTCTGCTTCGGCTCGTTGAAATTGACGGCCTGCACCACCTGACCCTGTTCCGCTTCGGCACAGGCTGCGATCACGGCCGCGGCATCGAGTCCCATCACGGCGGCCATCGCTCCTTCGCCGGCCGGCACCGCCGCCTGCATCGCCTTGGCGCGCAGTTCCACCAACGGTACCGCATCCTTCAGTTGCAGCACGCCAGCCGCCACCAGCGCCGAATACTCGCCGAGACTGTGTCCCGCGACCAGGGCCGGCTGTGCGCCACCCTTTTCCCGCCACAAACGATAAACGGCAATGCCTGCGGTCAGCATCAGCGGCTGGGTGTTGACGGTCTGGTTCAAGGCCTCGGCCGGGCCTTCAACCACCAGTTGCCACAGGTCGCGGCCCAGTGCAGCCGAGGCTTCGTCGAATGTGGCGCGAATAATCGCTGCATCGCCGTAGGCGGACATCATGCCGAGCGACTGGGAACCCTGGCCGGGAAACACCAATGCAAATTTCATGTTTGTTTTCTCGAGTTCAGAACCTGAGTAGGGTCGCGCCCCAGGTGAAGCCGCCGCCGACACCCTCCAGCAGCAGATGCTGACCGCGCTGGATGCGACCGGCACGCACCGACTCATCGAGCGCCAGCGGGATCGACGCGGCCGAGGTATTGCCGTGCTGGCCGACGGTGACGATGCACTTTTCGGGCGGAATGTGGAGCCTCTTCGCGGTCGCCTGCAGGATGCGCACATTGGCCTGATGCGGAATCAGCCAGTCCACCTGCGCCGCGGTCATGCCTGCCGCTGCCAGCACTTCGTTGGCGACATCGGCCAGCACCTTGACGGCGAACTTGAACACGGCCTGCCCGTCCATGCGCAGGAAGGGATCGCCGGTGGCGACTCCGCCGCATAACTGTCCCGGCACCGAGAGAATCCCGTGGTGACTGCCGTCGGCGTGGAATGCGCTGGCCAGCAGACCGGGCTTGTCCGATGCTTCCAGTACCACCGCGCCGGCGCCGTCGCCGAACAGGACGCAGGTGCCGCGGTCCTTCCAGTCGAGAATGCGCGAGAACACTTCGGCCCCGACCACCAGCGCGCACTTGTGCGAGCCCGACGCAATGAATTTCTCCGCGATCGTCAGCGCATAGACGAAGCCGCTGCACACGGCCTGCACGTCGAAGGCCGGCGCACCATTGGTGATGCCGAGTTTGTGTTGCAGCAAGGCGGCGGCACTGGGAAACACGTAATCAGGCGTGGAGGTTGCAACGATGATGAGATCGATGTCGGCAGCCGTGCGTCCTGCGGCTTCCAGCGCCCGCCGACTGGCTTCAAACGCCAGGTCGCTGCAGGTGACGCCGGGCGCAGCGAGATGACGGCTGCGGATGCCGGTGCGCTCGACGATCCACTCGTCGGACGAGTCGAGTCCATGGGCCGCGATCAGGGCGGAATTGCTGACGGGGTCACCGGGCAGATAGCTGCCGGTGCCGCTGATTCGTGCGTGGATCATCCCGGCCTCCATCAATCGCAGAGAGTCGGCGCTGGCAGGACGGCAGCCATGCGCGCGGCAATGGTTTCGGGCAGTCGCTGCCGCGCCTCTTCGGCCGCCTTTTCCAGCGCAAAGCGAAATGCCATTTGATCGGCCGAGCCGTGACTCTTGACCACGATCCCTTTCAAGCCGAGCAGACTCGCTCCGTTATAGCGCCGGGGATCGAAACGCTGCCTGAAGGATTTCAGGACCGGCATGGCCACCAGGGCCGCCAGCTTGGTGAAGAGATTGCGCGAAAACTCCTGCTTGAGCGCGCCACCGATCATGTGGGCCAGGCCTTCCGCGGCCTTCAGCGTGACGTTGCCGACGAATCCGTCGCAGACCACGACATCCGCAGTGCCCTTGAAGATGTCGTTGCCCTCGACATTGCCGATGAAATTGAGGTCGGTGGCGCGCAGCAGTTCGGCGGCACGCTTGACCGCCTCGTTGCCCTTGATGGCCTCTTCGCCGATGTTCAGCAGGCCGACCGTGGGCCGTTCCTTGTGCTCCAGGGCGGACACCAGCAGGGAACCCATGATGCCGAACTGCAGCAAGTGCTCGGGACTGCAATCGACGTTGGCGCCGAGGTCCAGTACATAGGTGCTGCCGCGCTGCGACGGCAGGACGGAACAAATCGCCGGCCGGTCGATGCCGGGCAGGGTTTTTAGCACGAAGCGGGACACGGCCATCAAGGCGCCGGTGTTGCCGGCGGAGACGGCAGCGTCTGCCGTGCCTTCCTTGACCAGGTCGACGACCACGCGCATCGAGGAATCTTTTTTGCCGCGCAGCGCGCTCGCCACGGCCTCGTCCATCTCGACCATTTCCGAGGCATGGCGGATCGACAATCGTTTGCCGAACTCGGCCAGCGCAGACTCCGCCTCCGGACGCACGACTTCCTCGCGGCCGACCAGGATGGCGGCGCAATCGGTGTCGTGACGCAGGAATTCAAAAACAGCGGGCAGCGTTACCGACGGACCGTGGTCGCCGCCCATACAATCCACCGCGAGGGTGATCGCCATACCGGGGGTCTTTATGTAAAAACGGCCGGATGCGCTGGACGCATCCGGCCGGTTTCAACAAAGTGGATTATTCGCCTTTGGCCTTTACGACCTTCTTGCCGCGATACACGCCGGACGGCGAGATATGGTGGCGCAGATGAACTTCGCCCGTGGTCGGCTCGACGGCCAGCGGCGGGTTGGTCAAAAAGTCATGCGCGCGATGCATGCCGCGCTTGGAGGGGGATTTCTTGTTCTGTTGTACGGCCATTTTGCTACTCCTTCTTCAATGCTTCTTCAAAGCGGCCAGCGCCGAAAACGGCGATGATCCATGTTCACTTGCGTTCGCCAGGGGCGATTCGCAGTGCTCGTGCCGCGGCGCGATGGGCAGCGCCAGCAACACTTCATCCTCAATCAGCGACAGCACGTTCAGTTCGCCTTCAGCCGCAATGGCATCTGCGCTGTCATCCTCCAGATCGTCGTCCGGCCAATCCTCGCCCGGTGCTATCAACTGCAGCCGGCTCTTGATCGCCAGCGGAAACTTCACACCGCCCAGACACCTCTGGCAACACAACACCGGTTCACCCGCGACATCCAGTTGCAACCACGACTTGCCCTGATCGTCCCGCCAGCCTTCGAGCCGGACCGCCAGGAAGCCGTCCGTCGTTGTCAGCAGGTCCGCCAGGCGCGGCAATCCAGCCAAGGCAAGCCTGCGATCCAGCACACCACCACTGCGCGCGAACTCGAGACCGTCTATAACCGTTCCGGCAATTGAATCAGACACGGACAGGGGCTCGCGACACAAACGGCGGATGTTATCATGCCCGACCCCCTTTTTTCAAGTCCGAAACATGGCTCGCCGCCTCGTTCTTGCCTCAACCTCCCCCTTCCGCCGCGAACTTCTGGCTCGCCTGCTGATCCCCTTTGAAACCGCGAACCCGGAAACCGACGAATCGGCACTGGCCGGCGAAGCCCCCGAAGCCACCGCCAAGCGACTGGCCGAGGCCAAGGCGCGGGCGGTTGCCGCGCGCTTTCCCGACGCCCTGATCATCGGCTCCGATCAGGTAGCTGCCAGCGACAGCCGACGTTTCGGCAAACCGGGCAGCCGCGAGAATGCCATCGACCAGTTGCGCCTGATGCGCGGAAAAGAGGTGATCTTCCATACCGGACTGTGCCTGCTCAACAGCGCCACCGACCATGCGCACGTGTGCTGCGTTGACACCCATGTCGGATTTCGCGACCTGAGCGACGCCGAAATCGAGTCCTATCTCGACAAGGAAGATGCACTGAACTGCGCTGGCAGCGCGAAATCCGAAGCACTGGGCATTTCCCTGCTTTCCTACCTGCGCGGCGACGATCCCAACGCCCTGATCGGACTGCCGCTGATTGCCCTGTGCAACATGCTGCGCGCCGAAGGCCTGGCCCTGCCCTGATCCGTCATGCCCGGCACGCTCTGGCTGCTCCCGGTAGCGCTCGGTGACACGCCCTGGCCAAGCTACGCGCCGGCGGCCACCCGCGATGCCGCCTGCCGGCTGAGGCATTTCGTCGCCGAAAACGCCAAGACGGCGCGCGCCGAACTCAAGCGCATCAATCATCCCGTGCCCCTGCTCGAACTGGCGATCGAGCAGTTGCCCGAGACGCCCGCGGCCAAGGATATCGAGCGCCTGCTGGAGCCACTCCTCGCAGGCCACGACTTGGGCCTCATGTCCGAGGCCGGCTGCCCGGCCGTGGCCGATCCGGGCGCCCTGCTGGTACGCCGCGCCCACGAACTGGGCATCGTCGTCAAGCCGCTGGTGGGCCCTTCGTCCTTGCTGCTGGCGCTGATGGCCTCGGGCCTGGATGGCCAGCGTTTTGCCTTTCACGGCTACCTGCCGGCGCGCGAGCCTGAGCGCAGCCGTCGCATCACGGAGCTTGAAAGCGAATCCGCCCGCCTCCGGCAAACCCAGATATTCATCGAAACTCCCTACCGCAACCGCGCCTTGTTCAATGCGCTGCTACTGGCCGGCCGCCCGAAAACCCGTCTTTGTCTGGCGACCGACCTGACACTGGCCAGCGAGAAGATCTCCACACGGCGCATCGCCGACTGGAAAGCCGCAGCACCGCCCGATCTGGACAAGCGCCCCACCGTTTTTCTGCTGCTGGCCGACTGAGATGACACTCCCGGTGAAACTGTTGCAGTTTCTTGACTGGGATTCACCGCAACAAAATGCCAGGCTGCGCCAGGAGCTTGCCGCCGGCTTGCTGGAGCCGCAGGCCCGCATCGCACCCAAGTTCTTCTATGACAGCCTCGGCTCGCGCCTGTTCGATGCGATTACCGAATTGCCCGAGTACTACCTGACGCGAGCCGAGGCCGCCATCTTCGTCGAGCATCTGCCCGCCATCCGGCAGGCTCTGGGCGGGGATTTCACGCTGATCGATCTCGGCTGCGGCAATTGCGCCAAGGCCGGCAGGCTGTTCCATGCCGGCGTGCTGCCGGCCCGCTATGTCGCGGTCGATATTTCGGTGGATTTCCTGCGCGATTCCCTGCAACAACTGAAACGGGAACTCCCCGCGATCGAAATGACCGGCATCGGACTCGATTTCACCGATCGGCTGCAACTGCCCGACGACTTGCCCTTGCCGCGCCGCATGTTCTTTTATCCCGGCTCCAGCATCGGCAACTTCAGCCCGCCGGAAGCTGAAGCGTTTCTACGACGACTGGCGAATCAGATGGACGCCTCGGGCGGCCTGCTGATCGGTGTCGATCTGATCAAGGACAAGGCGCTGCTCGATGCGGCCTACGACGATGCACTGGGCGTCACCGCGGCCTTCAACCGCAACCTGCTGCGGCATGTCAATGCGCGGCTCGACGCCGATTTCGACCTCGGCGACTGGCGGCACGTGGCCTATTACAACGCCAGCGACGCCCGCATCGAAATGTATCTGGAAGCCTGCCGCGCCCTCACGACAAGCTGGCCCGACGTTGCTGGCCGCAAGCTCAGGAAATTCGCCGCCGGCGAGCGGATCCACACCGAAAATTCGTACAAGTATTCGCCGGAAGGTTTCACGGCCCTGCTGGCGTCGGCGGGATTTGCCGACATCCGGATATGGACCGATCCGCGCGACTGGTTTGCGCTGGTCTTCGCCCGTCCGGCCAAATAGTCGCTCAGCGCCCCACGTTCACCCGGGCCGGGCCTGACTCCAAACGACCGATCACGGCGGCAGCCATGAAGTCCTCAACGCGAAATGCGTCCAACACCTCCATTACCGACGCCGGATCGCATGCCACCAACAGGCCGCCGCTGGTCTGCGGATCGGTCAGCAGGGCGCGCTGCATGGGCGTAATCGCCGCATCGAGCGCCACGTCCTCGCCATAGGCCATCCAGTTTCGCGCCGAAGCGCCGGTAATGTAGCCGGCGGTTGCCAGCTTCTCCACCTCGGCCAGCATGGGGATTTTGTCCATGTCCAGCACGGCCGACAATTTCGCGCCGCGGCACACCTCGAGCAGATGGCCCAGCAGGCCAAAGCCGGTGACATCGGTCAGGGCATGCACGCCGGCGAAATTCGCCAGGCGCTTGCCCGGCGTGTTGAGCTTGGTGGTGCTGGCGATCATCGCCGCGTAACCTTCGGCATCCAGCGCGCCTTTCTTCAGCGCCGCCGACAACACGCCGACGCCCAGCGGCTTGCCGAGGATCAGTACGTCGCCAGGTCGCGCACCGGCATTGGTCTTCACCTTGTCCGGATGCACCAGGCCCATCACCACCAGGCCATAGATCGGCTCGACGGAATCGATGGTGTGGCCGCCGGCGATCGGGATGCCGGCCGCGGCGCAGACGCTTTCGCCGCCTTCCAGAATCTTGCCGATCACTTCCAGCGGCAGCTTGTCGATCGGCATGCCGACCAGGGCCAGCGCCATGATCGGCGTGCCGCCCATGGCGTATACGTCGCTGATCGCGTTGGTGGCGGCAATCCGGCCGAAGTCGAAAGGATCATCGACGATGGGCATGAAGAAGTCCGTCGTGGCGATCAAAGCCTGCTCGTCGTTGAGGCGGTATACCGCCGCGTCATCGCTGGTTTCAATGCCGACCATGAGTTCCTTCGGCACCGGCCAGCCACGCGCGCCGCGCAGGATTTCAGACAATACCCCGGGAGCGATCTTGCAGCCACAGCCGCCGCCATGACTGAAAGACGTAAGGCGAATCGGGGAATTTGGAAATTTTGGGGAGTTCATTATTTCGACTACCTTGTAGTTTTTAGGAGACTGCAAACAGAAGCGCACTCGTGCGCCGGGGAGAACAAGGATACCCGCTCGGCGCAGCGGCGGGACAACATTGCGTAGTACTCGGGGTCCCGCGCGGCGGCGGCGATCAACCCGGCCAGGCGCGCCGCGTCACCGACGGGAAACCAGCCCGGATAATCCGCGCCGAGCATGCCGCGATTGCCCGCAATGTCGCTGCCCAGCACCGGTACGCCACTGGTCACCGCCTCGATCAGTACGTTGGCGCCGCCCTCCATCAACGAAGGCAGCAACAGCAGGTGGCAGCGCTTGATCAGTTGCCGTGTGGCCGCCTGCGGCAAGGCGCCCACGGGAACATAGCGCGCATCCCGCGCCCCTTCGGCGCGGACCTCGGCGGCCAGTTGCGGATCGAGGTCGCCGCCGATGTGAAACAGCCGGACGGGAAGATCGGCGGGCAAGTGGTGCAGGGCACGCAGCGCCGTCAACGGGTCCTTCTCGGGACGCACGTGACCGACCAGCGCCAGGTCGAAATGACGACGGCTTTTGCGCCCGGGCTTGAGGAAGCGGGCCGACTGGTAGATGGTCATCGTCTTCGCCGCATACTCGGGCGGCAGTTCCTTGATGCCCTCCTCCTGCAGGACCACGAGGCGAGTCGCCAGCGCCAGCGAGCGCTTCGCACTCTCGTCGCTGACGATGTCGCGATAAAGATCCGTGCCGGTCAGGACCACGATCAGTGGACGATCCGGATGGCGCTCTGCGAAGGCGGCAATGGAGGATGCCGAACGACGCGCATGAAGGGCTATCAAAAAGTCGGCGCTGGCGACACGCCATTCATTGTCGATGCTGACCCGCGCATGGGGCGCCAGGCAATGCGCCCAGCGTCGTGCCGTGTGCCAGTTGCCGCTATTGGCACTCGCCAGCGCGGGGCTGATAATGGCAACGGACGGAGGTGGCCTCATGGAAATGCCCGAGATAAGAAGCGCTGGGAAAACTCCCCTGGCAGATGCCATGCGGGATGCCCGCAATTATACGATCAGCCTGCTCGACGACTGGGCGGCGTGGCAGGCCGGTACCGGCGTCGAAGGCATCCCGGCGGCCGATCCGCTGCACCCGCCCTGCCTTGCCATCATCAATCCGCCGCTGTGGGAACTGGGGCATGTCGCCTGGTTCATGGATTACTGGTGCCGGCGCTACCAGGGCTCGGCGGCGGCGCCCCGGCCTTCCCTCCTGACGGATGCCGATCGCTGGTACGACTCGCGCCATGTGCCGCATGACAGCCGCTGGCTGCTCGACCTGCCCGACTGGGATGCGACCCGCCGTTATCTCGAAGACACGCTGACCTCGGCCCTTGACGCCTTGCGGGCTTTGCCTGACACGGACGCCGGCCTGTACTTTCACCGGCTTGCCCTGTTCCATGAGGACATGCACTACGAGGCCTTCCGCTACACCCAACAAACCCTAGCTTGGCCGGCCGCAGTTGGGCTGGAAGCCTTGCCGCCCGCAAGCGACATCGAACTGGCCGGCGGCGAATTTCTGATGGGCAGTTCGCCAACGAACAAGGGCTTCGTCTTCGACAATGAGAAATGGGCGCATGCACAGCGCATAGCCGCATTTGCGATCGCGTCGCAGCCGACCAGAAATTCCGACTACCTGGCATTCGTCGAGGCAGACGGTTATCGACAGCCGAAATGGTGGTCTTCAGCCGGTCAGGCATGGCTCGCTGCCACCGGGCAAACCATGCCGCGCTATTGGCGCCGGAAGGAAGGCCGCTGGCAGCAGCGGCGCTTCGCGCAGTGGCTCGCTCTCGATCCCGAACAAGCGGTGATTCACCTGACGGCGCACGAAGCCGAAGCCTGGTGCCGCTGGGCCGGCCGTCGCCTGCCGAGTGAAGCGGAGTGGGAATACGCGGCGCTTCACTCCAACGCATTCGACTGGGGCAAACAGGTCTGGGAATGGACCGCAAGCCCCTTCACGCCCTATCCCGGCTTCAGTCCCGATCCCTATGCCGAATACGCGGCGCCGTTCTTCCACACCCACCGCAGCGTGCGCGGTGGCTCATTCGCCACGCGCAACCGCATGCGCCACCCGCGCTATCGCAACTACTACGAGCCTCAGCGCGACGATATTCTTGTCGGCTTTCGCAGCTGTCAGGCTGGCTGAACGCTCAAATGCGTTGCAGCACCAGCAAGGCGACGAAGCCGCAGCCAATGGTCAGCAAGGTATTGCGCCAGAGGGCAGCGACGACGATCGCCATCAATCCCGCCCACAGTCGCGGATTGCCGCTGCCGAGAAGGATTTCGCCCTGCACCAGCAACAGTTCGGGCGCCACCAGCGCCGTCAGTGCCGCGATGGGGACGAAGGGCAGCAGCCGACGAAACCACGCCGGCGGCTGATAGTGCCCCTCCGCCGCGATGAAGGAATAGCGGATGCCGAAGGTCACCGCGCCGCAAACCAGCATCAGCCACCAGAGATTCATGCCGTTTTCCTTGTAAGCAGGGCACCGACGATAAGGCCCGCCAGTGCGGCAATGAACAGACCGACCTTGTACGGCAGCGCGGCCAGGGCAACGGCAGCGGCGCCAGCGGTCAGCGCGGACACGAGCAACGCGCGGCTGTCGATCATCGGCACCACGATCGCGATGAAGGTCAGCGGCAACGCGAAATCCAGCCCGAGATTCGAGGGCAGTTGCGCGCCGATCAGCACGCCGGCCAGCGTCGCCACCTGCCAACCCGCCCACAAGCCAAAACCGGAGCCGAACAATATCCAGTGCGCATGGGGTGACCGCGCATCTTTGTCGTCCGCCAGCAGATGCGGGATCGCCGCGGCATACGCTTCATCGGTCAGCAGATAGGCCAGCAGGATTTTCCAGCGCCGTGGCAGGTGCGCCAGAATCGGCGCCACCGAGGCGCTATAGAGCGCATGGCGCAGATTCACCAGACCGACCGCACCCGCGGTAAGCAGCAAAGGCGCGCCGGCACCGACCAGTTGCGCCAGCAGGAACTGGGCCGAGCCGGCAAAGACGATCGACGACATCGCCATCGCCGCCAGGGGCGGAATGCCGCTTTGCAGCGCCACCACGCCGTAGATGACTCCGAACGGCGCCACGCCCAGCAGCAGAGGCATCACCGAGCGCAGGCCGAGGGAAAATGCCTGCGTCCGGTTCATGGCTTGCCGCCGGGCCGCCCCAAGGCAGCCGCTCCAGGACCCTGCGAGCACAGCGAGCCGTAGTCACCCCTTTTCCTGGAAAAGGGGATGGGGGATAAGTCGTTCATGTGCGCGCCGGCAGATTGACCAGCACGATGCCGCCGACGACCATCGCGGCGGCGGCGAAAAAGTGCAGGCTGGGCTGGTCACCCATCAGCAGCATGCCGAACCCGACACCGAACAGCGGCGTCAGGAAGGAGAACACCAGCAGGCGTCCCGCAAGATAGCGCGTCAACAGCCAGAACCACGCCAGATAGCTGATGAAGGCAACGACCACGATCTGATAGGCCATGGCCCAAAAAGTCGGCGCTGACAATACGCCGATGCCGCGCTCGCCAACCAGCCAGGAGAGCGGAAACATCACCACGGCCGATACTGCCAGTTGATACAGCAAGACCTTGGTCGCCGTCACCTTGGCCAGTGCGGTGGCCCGGATCAATACCGTCGTCGCCGCCCAGAACAATGCGGCCAGCACGCCGAAGGCGTCGCCCAGCAAGCTGCCGCCGGATGCCTTGTCGATGAAAGCTGTCACCAGTCCGGCAAAGGCCAGCAGCACACCGGCCCCTTGCCGCCATCCCATGCGTTCGCCGGGTACGAAGTAGTGCAAGCCGAGGACCGTAAAGCACGGTGCGGTATAGAGAAACACCACCATGCGCGAGACCGTCGTGTGGTCGACGCCGACAAAGATGAAGACGAACTCAAAGCCGAACAACAGGCCCGCCAGCAGGCCGGGCCGCAAGGACTTGTCTGGGGAGAACAAGGCTAGCCCGCGCCAGCGTGCCCAGGCGAACACCAGCAAGGCGCCCGCGCCGGAACGCACACCGGCTTGCAGGATGGGGCTGATCTCGGTGCTGGCGACCTTGATCGCCACCTGCTGCAGGCCCCAGATGGCGCACAACACCACCATCAGACCGAAAGCTGCCGGCCCGGGAGCAATGCGCGCGTTCATGTCCGCGAGGAACTCAGCGGCGGCAACTGGTGTCGTCGCCGCGCCTCGGTGCAGGCTTCGTCGCCATGCCCCACAGCGGCCAGAGGTGCAAATTCGCGACAGGCTTCAGGACGAAATTCGAAAATGGCGCAGGAAACCGCTTCGCCGATGCGTCCGCGCAAGGCCACGCAACGCAGGGGCGGAGCTGCCGTGCCGCGCATGCAAACAAGCTGCGAACCGATCGGTTCGACCAGCGCTGCAGGCACCCGGCCCCCCCGCATGTCGTCAACTTCTTCGAGGTGAAACGAAACGCGGTACGTGGCGCAGCAAGCGCCGCAACGCTGGCAGTGATTCACGGCAGATCACAACAGGAACTGCCCAAGCCACCAGGCTACGGCAGCAATCAGCGCGCTGGCTGGAATGGTCAGCACCCAGGCCCAGACGATGCTGCCAGCGACGCCCCAGCGCACGTTGCTCGGACCTTTGGAAGTACCGACGCCGACGATCGCGCCGGTGATGGTGTGCGTGGTCGACACGGGAATACCCAGCATGGTGGCCATGAACAAGGTAATGGCCCCGCCGGTTTCGGCGCAAAAGCCGCCCACCGGACGCAGCTTGGTAATGCGCTGTCCCATGGTCTTGACGATGCGCCAGCCGCCGAACATGGTGCCCAGGCCCATTGCCGTGTAACAGGAGGCCACCACCCACGTCGGCACCGAATCGCCTGTCTTCATGACGCCGGCGGCGAGCAGCAGCATCCAGATGATGCCGATGGTCTTTTGCGCATCGTTGCCGCCGTGGCCGAGGCTGTAAGAAGCCGCCGATACCAGTTGCAGGCGGCGGAAAGTCTTGTCCACCTTGCGCGGCGTACTTCGGTTGCAGATCCAGGACACCACCACCATCAGCGTGCCACCGAGGAGGAAGCCGAGCAGTGGCGCCACCAGGATGAAGGCCACCACCTTGCCGATGCCGGCCCAGACCAGGGAGCCGGTGCCGGCCTTGGCCATTGCCGCGCCGGCCAGTCCGCCGATCAGCGCGTGCGAAGAACTCGACGGGATGCCGTAGTACCAGGTGATGATGTTCCAGGCGATGGCGCCGACGAGGGCACCGAACACCACGTAGTGATCGACGATGGCCGGATCGATGGTGCCCTTTCCAATGGTGCTGGCCACCTTGAGCTGGAACACCGCAAAGGCCGCGACGTTGAAAAACGCCGCCCAGGCCACCGCGTGCTGTGGTTTCAGGACGCCGGTGGAAACGATGGTGGCGATGGAATTCGCCGCGTCGTGGAAGCCGTTCATGAAATCGAAGGCCAGCGCCAGCAGCACCAGCACCACGATCACCGTCAGACTCATTTCAACCGCTTGCATGGCGGTCGTTCAGGAATTCTCGAGGATGATGCCCTCGACAATGTTGGCCACGTCCTCCGCTCTGTCGGTCACCGACTCCAGCAGTTCGTAGATGCCCTTCATCTTGATCAGTTGGCGCACGTCCGCCTCGTCGCGAAACAGTTTGGTAATGCCGGTGCGCATGGCACGGTCGGCATCAGATTCCAGCTGGTCGATTTCGCGGCACAGCTTGAGCATGGCCGGGGCGTTGTCCATCTTGTGCAGCAGGATCACGACGGAGCGTACGCGTTCGCAGCTGGAGGCGACGATATCCGAAAGCTGCCTGGCTTCGGGCGTCAGCTGGCGAATGTCGTAGAGGTACATGGCTTCGGCGAAATCCTGGATCAGGTCGAGGATGTCGTCCATGCGCATGATCAACTGGTGAATCTCGTCCCGATCCAGCGGAGTATTGAAGGACGTATGCAGCAGCGCGATGGTTTCGTGGGTGATCTTGTCGGCCGTTGTCTCGGTCTCGTCGATGGCCTGCACATGCTGCGCCAGCACGTCGTGGCCTTTGCCCAGATCATCCACCAGCGCAACCAGTTGCCGGCCGCCCTTGACGATCAGGTCAGCGTGGGCATTGAACAAATCGAAGAACTTGGCCTCTTTGGGCATCAATTTGGAGAACATCGGATACCACCGCTGGCAAAAAGACCGATGGATTTTATCAGCTAATGGCGGCCGACCCTGCCTCTTGCCAACTGGTAGAATTCTTTCCCGCCGTCGACGTCGGCTTCCTTGCTTTTGGCCTCACCCTCACCCATGAAACGCAACCGCCTTCCCCGCCGCGCCCGGCAGACACCCGACTCCGAGCTTCTCACCCGTCTGGCAACCCGGCTCAGCCAGTCATCGAACCGGGTTGAGGACGCCTGGTGGGAGGCTCGCCTGGCCGCTCACATAGACCGCCTGCTGGCCAACGACGGGGAGGAGACGCTGATAGCAGTGCTCGATCAGCTATATACCGGCGGATCGCGCGCCTATGACGAACTGGCCGACATGATCGAGTCCTGCGCCGAAACGCACCGCGCCGAAGCCAACAACGGCCTCGATGCAGTGATGATTGCCGTGCCGCTGCTGGCCTGGTCGCGCTTCCAGATTCCCTCGGGCCCCATTGCGGCGCCCCAAATGGAGGCGTTGCGGGTTCATCTGCAGGCCCACGTGCTGGCCGCCGACGCCAAACTCGGCCTGTCGGACATCCTCTACAGCCCCGACCAGTTGCCGCAAAACTATGTCGAAACGACGCAATTGGCCGAAAAACTGGCCAAGGCCGCGGTCCACGGCCGCAACCTGAAAACCGATCCGGCGCAACTTTCCGAAACCATGAGTTTTCTGTCCGACACCCGCTACCTGCTGGGTGCCGTCGCCGCGCCGCGCGGTGCGGCGCTGTTCCGCTGGCAGGAAGACGACGGCGATCCGGCGGAATCCTTCCGTCAATGGGCGATTCAGGGCGGCGATGCGCTGCGCCCGCTGTTGCCCGCCTGTGCCGTCGAGTTCCTGCCGGCGCTGGCCTACCATGCCTCGGTGCGCGATGCCGACCGTGCCTCGCGTCCCTGGTCGTTGCGCGCGGCCGTGGCCTTCCTGCAAACCGTGCTGAATCAGCCGGCGGCCGAGCTGCGCGCCGTGGTGGCGCCCTTCCATGATCGCCAGCTCGAAGAGTTCCGCATCGGCTTCACCCAGCGCGGCAGCAGCGAGGTGATCCATGGCGTGGTCTGGCCGCTGCTCGAACATGAAGACGAAAACAACGAAGCACCGGCGCAGATCGAAGCCACGCTGCGCGAAGCCGGCGTGGCCAGCGTGCTGATGCTGGACCAGCGTTTCCCGCTGGAATTCTGCGACGACTGCGGTGCCCCGCTGTATCCGAATCCCGAAGGCGAACCGGTGCACGCGGAACTGCCCGAAGAACAGGCGGAAACCGCGCCGCGACATCTGCATTGAGGCCTTGAAAACTCGGCGCTGGTGACACGCCGATTTTCAGAAGCGGTAAGGCCTCGCATCCAGTCCCGGTTCACGGCCGGCGGCCAGATCCGCCAGCATTCGTGCCGAACCGCAGGCCAACGTCCAGCCCAGTGTGCCGTGGCCCGTATTGAGCCATAGACCGCGCAAGCCCGCCGCGACCATGTCACCAATCAGCGGCACATTGCCGGGCGTGGCCGGCCGCAGCCCGGCCCAATACTCAACCTTGTTCACCGTCGCCAGCGCCGGAAAGATGTCACGTATGCGGTCCAGCAGCGCCGCGCAGCGCGCGGCGTTGAGCGATGTGTCGTAGCCATTGAACTCCGCTGTGCCAGCTACACGCAGCGACTGCCCAAGACGTGAAATGACGATCTTGTGGCCGTCGTCGGTCAGACTCACCGTGGGCGCCGCAACGCCCTCGGGCAGTGCCAGCGTCGCCGAATAGCCCTTGGCCGGATAGACCGGCAGCCTCACGCCCAGGGGCCGCAGCAAGAGCGGAGAATAGCTGCCCAGGGCCAGCACCGTCATGTCGGCAGACAACGTTTCCCCGGAAGCCAGCCGCACGCCCGAGAAGCAGTCACCTTCGCGCAACAGGGCGGTCACCGATTCGCCATAACGAAAACGTACGCCGCGCGCTTCGGCATGGCGCGCCAGTGCTTCGGTGAAGCGCCTGGCATCGCCGGATTCATCGCTTGCCGTATAGGTCCCGCCCACCACCGGGACCCGCGAGCCCGCCAGTGCCGGCTCGATGGCCAGGCACTCGGCCGCCGTCTTCGGCACCCGGTCACAGCCGAATTCACGCATCAGCGCCGCCTGCGGCAGCGCATGGTCAAATTCGCCAGGATCGGTATAGAAATGCAGGATGCCGCGTTCGAGATGGTCGTATTCGAGCGCCAGTTCGCGTCGCAGCGACTGCAGCGCGGCCCGACTCGCCAGCCCGAGGCGCACGATGGCGCCGACATTGGCGCGTGCCCGCGCCGCCGTGCATTCGAGCAGGAAACGCAAACCCCAGGCCCACTGCGCCGGATCGGCGCGCAGGCGCCACAACAAGGGGGCATCTTCGCGCCCGAGCCATTTCAGCGCCTTGAGCGGAGCCTGCGGATTGGCCCAAGGCTCGGCATGGCTGACCGATATCTGGCCGCCATTGGCGAAACTGGTCTCCTGCGCCGGCAGCGACTGGCGCTCGATGACCGTAACTTCATGACCCTCCGCCGCCAGGTACCAGGCGCTGGTCACGCCAACCACGCCGGCACCGAGCACGGTCACGCGCATCGCATCATCCTGAACCTATTGCTGCATCGCCTGATCTCAATCGCCATAACCAGGATTATAGTCAGCCCCCGGAGACGCCAATGAGCAACAAACCGAAGATCACCAAGACCGAAGCCGAATGGCGTGCGCAGCTCACGCCAATGCAGTATCACGTCGCCCGCGAGAAGGGTACCGAACGCGCTTTCAGCGGCGAATACTGGGACTGCAAGGATCCGGGCACCTATCGTTGTATCGGCTGCGGCGAACCGCTGTTCAAATCGGAAGCAAAGTTCGATTCCGGCTGCGGCTGGCCCAGCTTCACTGCACCCGTGGATGCGCAAGGTGTCACCGAGATCGACGACAACAGCCTGTTCATGCGCCGCACCGAGGTCGTCTGCAGCAACTGCGGCGCCCATCTGGGCCACGTCTTCCCGGACGGACCGGCCCCCAGTGGCCTACGCTATTGCATAAACTCCGCCTCGATCGACCTCGAAAAACAGAAGTAACCGCTACAATTGCTCCCATGAAATTTCTATTCGACCTGTTCCCGATCATCCTGTTCTTTGCGGCTTTCAAGGCCTTCGACATCTACATCGCCACCGGCGTGGTGATCGCCGCCACGGCGGCGCAGATCGGCTGGGTCTGGCATCGCCACGGCAAGGTGGACACCATGCTCTGGGTCAGCCTGGCGCTGGTGGTGGTGTTTGGCGGCGCAACCCTGGTCCTGCGCGACGAAACCTTCATCAAGTGGAAACCGACCGTGCTCTACTGGCTGTTCGCCGCCACCTTGTTCGCTTCCGCACAGTTCTTTGGCAAGAATCTCATTCGGGCCATGCTCGAAAAGCAGGTGGAACTTCCCGAAGCGCTCTGGCCCCGACTCAATTTCGCCTGGATCGGCTTTTTCGCGGTGATGGGCGTGCTCAACCTGTGGGTCGCATTCAACTTCAGCACCGACACCTGGGTCAGCTTCAAACTCTTCGGCGGCATGGGGCTGATGATTGTCTTCATCGTTATCCAGGGCATGGTGCTCGCGAAGTACCTTCCCGAAGAGAAAGACCCCTCTCCCCGACCGAGCGCCCCATCGGAGAAACCCTGATGCTCTATGCCATCGTCGGTGAAGACGTGCCGAACAGCCTTCAGCAGCGCCTCGCCAGCAGGCCCGCTCACCTCGCTCGCCTGACAGACCTCGAAGCGGCAGGACGCATGGTTCTGGGTGGCCCCTTCCCGGCAATCGACAGTGCCGATCCCGGGCCTGCCGGCTTTTCCGGCAGCCTGATCGTGGCCGAGTTCGAATCGCTGGCGGCGGCGCAGGTCTGGGCCGACGCCGACCCTTATGTGGCCGCCGGAGTCTACGGCCGCGTCACGGTGAGGCCCTTCAAGCAGGAATTTCCAAAATCGTGAGAGTGATCGATGCCATGCGCGAACGGCTTGCCGCGCTCGACCCGGTCGCCATCGAGATCGCAGACGACTCGGCCAAGCATGCGGGACACGCCGGTGCCAGAAGCGGCGGCGGCCATTTTCGACTGGCGATTGTCTCGCCACGATTCGCCGGTTGCAGGACAATGGAAAGACATCGCTTGGTGTATGATGCGCTCGGCCCGCTGATGAAGCAGGAAATTCACGCGCTCAGCATTATCGCCAAGACCCCCGACGAAAAATGACAATTTCCACCAAACACAATTCAGGAACCACGATGAATCGTACACTCCGTCACGCCATCCTGCTCGCCTTTGCCGTATCGGTGAGCGCAGCTCCCGCCTTTGCCCAGAAAAAAGATTCGACGACATTCGCGACCGTCAATGGCAAGGCCATTCCCAAAGTCCGCGCCGATGCGCTGATTGCAGGACAAGCCGCCCAGGGCCAACCCGACTCCCCGGAACTGCGCAAGGCCGTTACCGAAGAACTGGTTCGCCGCGAGGTCCTGACGCAGGAATCCATCAAGAAAGGCTTCGACAAGAAGCCTGACGTCCAGGGCCAGGTGGATCTCGCCCGCCAGGGCGTGCTGATCGGCGCCTACCTCAACGACTATGTGAAAACCCACCCGATCACCGAGGACCAGATCAAGAAAGAATACGCTGACATCACCGCCAAGCTTGGCAACAAGGAATACAAGGCACGCCACATCCTGGTCGCTACCGAAGACGAAGCCAAGGCGATCATCGCCAAGCTGAAGAAGGGTGAAAAGATCGAAGACCTGGCCAAGGATTCCAAGGACCCCGGCTCCAAGGATCGCGGTGGCGATCTCGGCTGGGCCAACCCGGCCTCGTTCGTGCCGCCTTTCTCGGCCGCCATGACCAAACTGGAAAAGGGCAAATTCACCGAAACCCCGGTGAAGAGCGATTTCGGCTGGCATGTCATCCAGCTCGAGGACATGCGCGAACTCAAGCTGCCGGGCATCGAGGAAGCCAAGGCCCAGATCGGCCAGCAACTGACCCAGCGCATGGTGCAAAAGCACATCGACGAACTGCGCGCCAAGGCCAAGGTAGAGTAAGCCGAAGCAGCCGCATCAATGAAAAACGGGAGCTTCGGCTCCCGTTTTTCATTGGCGGCGCCGTATCGGACTCTGTCTGCCTTCGCTCTGCGTGACGGAGATTCCCCTTCGGGGCCGTCAATTCCGCTTCGCGGGCCGGCAAGCGCCGAGTTTTTATTTCAGCCAGCGCCGCGCGTTGCGGAACATATTCAGCCAGGGCGCATCCTCGCCCAGTCCCGGCGGCTGCCATGACATCTGCACGGCGCGGAAGGTCCGTTCGGGGTGCGGCATCATGATGGTGAAGCGGCCATCGGCGGTCGTTACGCCGGCGATGCCGTCGGGCGAGCCGTTGGGATTGAACGGATAGCTCGTTGCCGTCGCGCCGCGATTGTCGATGTAGCGCATGGCGACCGACGCCTTGCCATTCCGGCCGGCAGCGAACTCGGCGCGGCCCTCGCCGTGGCTGACCACCACCGGCAGCCGTGAACCGGCCATGGCGGCAAGGAAAATGGAATTCGACGGTGGAATCTCGACCATCACCACGCGCGCCTCGAACTGCTCGCTGCGATTGCGCTGGAAGGTCGGCCAGTCCTGCGCGCCGGGAATGATCGGAGCGAGGTGCGCCATCATCTGGCAGCCATTGCAGACACCCAGTGCAAAACTGTCGGCGCGATTGAAGAAAGCGGTGAATTCGTCGCGCAGGGGATTGTTGAACAACACTGATTTGGCCCAGCCCTGCCCCGCGCCGAGCACGTCGCCGTAGGAAAATCCGCCGCAGGCGGCAAGCCCCTTGAAGTCGGCCAAATGCACGCGTCCGGCTTGCAAGTCTGACATGTGCACGTCGTAGGGCGCAAAGCCGGCACGCTCGAAGGCAGCGGCCATTTCAACGTGCCCATTGACGCCCTGTTCGCGCAATATCGCAATTTTTGGGCGCGCGCCGGTTGCAACGAACGGGGCGGCCGGCTCAAAACTCATCTGCACGGAAAGACCCGGATTGTCGGCCTCGAGCAGCGCGTCGAATTCCTCCTGAGCGCAAACCGGATCATCTCTCAGCCGAGCGATCTGGAAACTGGTTTCACTCCAGGCTCGCTGCAGTTCGCTGCGCTTTGCGGCGAGCACCGTCTTCGCATTGCGCCAGACACGCACTTCGTCGGCCGTATTGGTGGTGCCGATGGCATGCGTGCAGGCGCCGAGCCCGGCGTCGCGCAGGGCCTGCATCACGGCGGCACGATCGTCGCGGCGGATCTGCAGAACGGCGCCGAGCTCCTCGTTGAACAGGGCCGCGATCACGCGGTCGCGCTGGCGGCCGGCGATCTGCGGGAAACGCTCGCTGCCATCGACGTCGTTCATCAGCGGGTCGTAGCAGAGTCCATCCAGGTTGAGCGAAACGCCGACATGCGAGGCAAAGCTCATTTCACAGACCGTGGCGAACAGACCGCCATCCGAACGATCGTGATAAGCAAGAATTTTTCCGTCACGGTTGAGCGTCTGGATCGCCACGAAAAACGCCTTGAGCGATGCCGCATCGGCATCCGGCGGCAGATCGCCGCTGACGCCATAAACCTGCGCCAGAGCCGAACCACCGAGACGATTGCGCCCCTGCCCAAGGTCGATCAGCAGCAATTCGGTTTCACCCGCCTCGGCATCCGGCCGCAATTTCGGCGTCAGGGTACGGCGCACATCCTCGACTGCGGAAAAAGCCGTGACGACCAGCGACAGCGGCGCGGTGACCTGCTTTGCGACGCCTTGATCTTCCCACTTCGTCCGCATCGACAGGGAGTCCTTGCCGACCGGAATCGCGACGCCGAGCGCCGGGCAGAATTCGATGCCGACCGCTTTCACGGTATCGAACAGCGCAGCGTCCTCGTACCCATGGCCGGCGGCCGACATCCAGTTGGCCGAAAGCTTGATATTGCCAATATCGCCGACATCCGCGGCAGCCAGATTGGTAAGGGCCTCGCCAACTGCCATGCGACCCGAGGCCGGTGCGTTGAGCAAGGCCAGCGGCGTACGTTCGCCCATGGCGAAACACTCTCCCCGCAGCGTGTCGTAGCCCATCGAGGTAACTGCCACATCGGCCACCGGCACTTGCCAGGGGCCGACCATCTGGTCTCGCGCCGTGAAACCGCCAACGCTGCGATCGCCGATGGTGATCAGGAAATTCTTCGAGGCCACCGCCGGCAGTCGCAGCACACGCAACGCCGCTTCCTTCAGGTCGATGTCGGCGACATCCAGTGGCGGCATGGAAACAGGCTGGCGGCGTGCATCGCGATGCAGCTTCGGCGCCTTGCCGAGCAGGACTTCCATCGGCATGTCGACCGGCTTGTTGCCGAAATGGTCGTCCTTCACCGTGAGTTGGCCGTCGTCGGTGGCGACACCCAGCACCGCGAACGGACAGCGCTCGCGCTCGCACAGGGCGCGGAATTCCGCCAGCCGTTCGGGCGCGATGGCCAGCACGTAGCGCTCCTGCGCCTCGTTGCTCCAGATTTCGCGCGGGCTCATGCCCGGCTCTTCGCTGGGCAGCGCGCGCAGGTCGAAGGCGGCGCCGCAACCCGCATCGTGGGCGAGCTCCGGCATGGCGTTCGATATACCACCGGCGCCGACATCGTGGATGGCGAGAATGGGATTGTTGTCGCCTTTCTGCCAGCAACGGTCGATGACTTCCTGTGCGCGCCGCTGGATCTCCGGATTGCCGCGTTGCACCGAGGCGAAATCCAGATCAGCGGTATTGGAGCCGGTCGCCATTGATGACGCCGCACCACCGCCCAGTCCGATCAACATGCCGGGACCACCCAACTGGATCAGCAAACTGCCGGCGGGAAACCTGATCTTGAAGCAATGCTCGGCGGCAATGTTGCCGAGCCCTCCCGCTATCATGATCGGCTTGTGATAGCCGCGCATCTCGCCGTTGAATTCCTGCTCGAAGCTGCGGAAATAGCCCGCCAGATTGGGCCGGCCGAACTCGTTGTTGAAGGCAGCGGCACCGATCGGACCTTCGATCATGATGTCGAGCGCCGAGGCGATGCGCTCGGGCTTGCCATAGCCCGATTCCCAGGGCTGGGCGTAGCCGGGAATCTTCAGGTCGGATACCGAAAAACCGCACAGGCCGGCCTTGGGCTTGGAGCCGCGCCCGGTCGCACCTTCGTCCCGGATTTCGCCGCCAGAGCCGGTCGCCGCGCCGGGAAACGGCGAAATCGCCGTCGGATGGTTGTGCGTCTCGACCTTGGCCAGAATGTGAGTGGTCTGTTCGCTGTACTCGTAGCCGCCATCGGCACGCGGATAGAAACGCCGGACCGGCGCCCCCTCGATCACCGCGGCATTGTCCGAATAGGCCACCACCGTGCCTTGTGGGTGCGCCTTGTGCGTTTCGCGGATCATGCCGAACAGGGACAGGGGCTGCGGTTCGCCATCCACCGTCCAGGTGGCGTTGAATATCTTGTGCCGGCAATGTTCCGAATTGGCCTGCGCGAACATCATGAGTTCGACATCGGTTGGATTGCGGCGGAGCTTGCCGAAGTTTTCCACCAGGTAGTCGATCTCGTCGGCGGACAGCGCCAGGCCCAGTTCGGCATTGGCCTTGACCAGCGCATCTCGTGCCATGGGTCCGCCGCCAAGCAAATCCACGACGTTCAAAGGCTGTGGCGCGACATGGTGGAACAGGGCCCTGGCAGCATCGATTGAATCGAGCACGGACTCTGTCATGCGGTCATGGAGCCGTGTCGCCAGCGCCGACTTTTCGCGCTCGCCGCCACTCACCCCGGAAACGCGAAAAGCCGCATGGTACGCAACTGCGCGCTCGATGCGCTTCACCGATGCGAACCCGCAATTGCGAGCGATATCCGTCGCCTTGGAACTCCAGGGCGAAATGGTGCCAAGACGCGGCGTAACGAGCAGCAGTACTCCGCCAGGCGGCGCCGGCAGCAGCGCCGGAACTCCAAGCAACTCTTTCAGACGAGCCGCTTCATCGGCATCCAGCGTCCCGTCCAGTTCGACGAAATACCAGTGTTCCGCAGTCAGCCCGACACCGGGAACGGTTTCGCCAACAGATTTCTGCAGACGCGCCAAGCGGGAGGCCGAAAACGCGGCAGTGCCGCGCAGGGCAAGGAAATCAGCCATGATGGACGAAAGGGAATGGGTGGAATTCAGGTCGAAAATGCAAGCAGGGAATTATACCCCGAGCACTCCCCGCCCCAGCCACATTGGACAAGGCTCGGGTTTGCATTGGACAGTCAATCCTGCGAAACTGACAAACCCGAAAAGTTTTGAGGGTCCATTCCTTTATGGTTAAGCAGTCCCCTCCCGAAGTGGTTCGAATGATTGCGGCGCTCACCGATCATCGTGACGTCGATCTACTCGAAACAAGCCTGCTCAAGACAGTTGCCGACATGTTCGCCCCCGACTGGGCCGCCATATTCCATGCCACTGCCGACGATGCCCCTGAGTTTGCGATCGCCCTGCGTAACGGCGAGACATCTCACACGCCATTCCCCGAGTCGTTTTCACACCTCGTCAGCGCGGATGGCGTGACGGCCTTCCCCATCATGAGTCATTCGCGCAAGGTGATCGGCTACCTGCTGGTGCGACGGGATCCGGCGCTTTCGATCGATGAACAGGCCATGATGACCAGCCTGTTCCGTGTCTACGACAATTACCTGGCAGTGCTCAAGGATTCGCAGATCGACCGCCTCACCGGACTGCTCAACCGGCATACATTTGACGAGCAGCTCGACCGTGCGCTCGGCCTGATTCGATGCGCCTATCAAGATGGAAAACGAGGCCAACAGAACCGCAAGGTCGACGAAGGCAAAGGCAGCTTCTTCCTCGGTGAGATCGACATCGATCATTTCAAGAACATCAACGACAAGTTCGGTCACCTTTACGGCGATGAAGTACTGATCATCCTCGCCCGAATTCTGCAAAGCACCTTCCGCAAGACGGATCTGATCTACCGCTTTGGCGGCGAAGAGTTTGTCGTGATTGTCTATGTCGATGATCGAAACGATGCCGACATGACGTTCGAGCGCCTGCGCCGCTCGATCGAAAACCACGCCTTTCCCCAGGTGAGCAAGGTCACGGTGAGCATCGGCGTCACCGAAATCCGTGACACGTCGATTCCCGTCGAGTTGCTCGGCCATGCCGATCAGTCGCTCTATTACGCCAAGACCCACGGCCGCAACCAGGTGTGCTTCTACGAGAGCCTGGTGGCCAGCAACGAGATCGTGGTGCATAGCGCGGCAAATGACGTAACCCTGTTCACTGCCGTCGAGGGTTGATCCTGCGCGACGCAAAGCGAGCGCGGATTACCGTCTCCAGGCTATTGCCATGAGCACGTTTTCATTTGACGCGAGCGTCGCGGACTTTCAGAAGAAGGTCCTCGATGCCTCCATGCGCGCGCCGGTGCTGGTCGACTTCTGGGCCGAGTGGTGCGCGCCCTGCCGGGTACTCAAGCCCGTATTGGAAAAACTGGCTGACGAGTATGGCGGGCGCTTTCTGCTCGCCAAGGTCAACTCGGACCAGAACCAGGAACTCGCCGCGCGCCTTGGTGTGCGCGGCATTCCCAACGTCAAGGCGTTCGTCAATGGCGAGATGGTCAATGAATTCACCGGAGCGCTGCCCGAAGCGCAGATCCGCACCTTCATCGACAGACTGATGCCCTCTCCCGCCGAGCCGCTGCGGATAGCCGCGCGGGAGGCGCGGGCCAAGGGCGAGCCCGAGGTCGCCTGCTCGCTTCTGATCGACGCGGCAGCGCTCGATCCGGCCAATGAGGCCGTGCAGCTTGACCTCGCCGAAATCAACATTGACCTGCGGAACGCAGATGCCGCACGCGCAATTCTCGACGCGCAGGAACACAAGGTCTCGAACCTCGCCCGCCTGCGGGCCCTGCAAGCCCGGCTCAAGCTGATGGCTGCCGGCGCGGGCGCCGATTCCGCGGCGCTGACGGCCCGCGTTGCCGCCAACCCCGACGATTTGGATGCGCGCCTGCAACTGGCCCACACGCTGGCTCTGGCGAATGATTACAGGGCGGCACTGGAACACCTGCTGGATTGTGTGCGGCGCGACCGCAAATGGCAGGACGAGGCCGCGCGCAAGGCCATGCTCGATCTATTTGTGTTCCTGGGTGCCGACCATGCGCACGATGATCTGGTGCGCGCATTCCGCATCGCGCTGGCACGAACGCTGAACTGAAGCACCGCCGGGACTGGTCTGCGAGGTCTGCAAACCGCCAACCCCTGCACCACTCGATCAGCCTGCGTCTCCATTTCCACAGATGCGATAGGCGTTGCGGGTGGTTTCCTTCACGCCATAGAGTGCCGCATCGGCATTGTGCTGCAGCGCCTCTACGTCCATGCCATGCTCGGGGAATATAGCGATGCCGATGCTGCACGAGATATTGGCAACACCTGCTTTCAGTTCGAATGGTCGGGCCAGATCGGCAACAATTCGAGAGGCGACCTCTTCCACTTCCGCGCGTGAACCGACTTCAGTCAGGATGGCGGCGAACTCATCGCCGCCCAACCGCGCTATGGAATCGGCGGCCCGAACGCTGAGGCTCAGGCGATGGGCAGTCTCGACCAGCAAATCATCCCCGGCCGCATGACCGAACCTGTCGTTAACCGGCTTGAAATGATCAAGGTCGATGAAGCACAGCGCAAAACTGCGGCCATGGCGTTGCGCCTGCAAGATCGCAACCCGCAAACGGTCGGCAAACAGCGTCCGATTCGGCAGGTCGGTCAACGGATCATGGTAGGCCTGATGGCGCAACTCCTCTTCCAGTTCCTTGCGCCGCGTGATGTCTGTGAGCGTCGCCACGAAACGCACCGGCTGGCCACCTCCGGTGATCCGGGTAATCGACAACCAGACGACGAAAAGCTCGCCATTCTTGCGCCGGTTCCAGACCTCGCCCTGCCAGCGGCCATACTGCTTCAGGGCTTGCCACATCTCGGCAAAGAACTCCCGCGAGTGCCGACCCGATTTGAGCAGCGACGATGCCTTGCCCAGCACCTCGCTCTCGGCATAGCCGGTAATCAGCGAAAAAGCTGGGTTGACCTGAACGATGAGACCCGCGTCGTCGGTAACGACGATCGCTTCCGCTGCGTTGTCGAACACAGCCGCCGCCAGTTCGCGCTCGGCGACTTCGCGCGCCAGGCCCTCGTTGGCTTCTGACAGGGAGCGCGTGCGTTCGGCTATCACCTGCTCCTGTTCGCCCGTGAGGCGCTCGAGGGCCGCTACATGGCGACGGGTCCGCGCCAGCAGCAAATGCAGCAAAGCCAGAACCACCGCAAGCACCAAGGCGTGCACCGCACTGATACGGACAAGCTCGACGTTACGAACTTCAAGCAAATGCGCAGCCGGCATGGTCACCGAAATTCCGCCGCGAACCTGTCCCATCTGATAGCCCTGTTTCGCGTGGCAGACGAGACAATCCTTCTTGACCTTGAGGGGTGCCATGTAGCGGTGCACCGGCGCGGGGCCCGGAATCAGTTCGACAATCTCGCTCAGACCGGCTTCGAAGCGGCGCAGGGCCTCCGCTTCCCATGCATCCGGCGCGTTGGCCGGGCGGATCGGATTGAGGCTGGTGAGGTGCAGTTGGACACCTTCTGTCTGCAGCGCGATCTCGGCCATCTGACGGGTCATGAAGGCCGGATTGACCATCGTCAGCGCGCGTCCATCCTGCGTCACCACATCGCGCCGCGGATGCTCGAGATAGGGATTGGGCTGCGTGCCTTCGGTGACGGCACATAGACACCGCCATGGCGGGCATTCCAGTCGCGGGTGAGTTCCACAAGCTGAAACAACGTGGCGCCACGTTCGCGCGCCATCTCCTGCATGGTGGCCTCGGTCCGCTTCCAGTCGAGCACCAGGGAGAGCATCACACTGCAAGCAACGACAACAAACAGCATCACCGAAAACAAAAGCCGTGACAGCTTGCTGTGGATCGATGTAAGTCCTGACGGTGGGCGCATCGGCCAATTATGCACCGCACCGGGTCCTGGCGGAACGGGCCGGCGCGCCCCGCAGCTACGTCACGGCTTCATGCCCTGCCTCACCCCAATCAGCCCTTGACCCTTGCCACCAGAGCTTTGGCGTACTGATCGGTGGTGGCGCTGCCGCCGAGATCGCCGGTGCGCACCTGGTCTTTGTTCAGAACATCATCGATGGCCTGGCGCAAACGATCGCCCAGGTCCTTGCGCTTGACGTAGTCGAGCATCATGCCGGCCGCCATCAGCAGCGCCGTCGGATTGGCGATGCCCTTGCCCGCGATGTCCGGCGCGGAACCATGCACGGCTTCGAAAATCGCCGCATCCTCGCCGATGTTGGCGCCCGGCGTCATGCCCAGGCCGCCGACCAGACCGGCCATCTGGTCGGAGAGGATGTCGCCGAACAGGTTGGTCGTCACCAGCACGTCGAACTGCCAGGGATTCATCACCAGCTTCATGGCGCAAGCGTCGACGATGATCTCGTCCATCACGATCTTGTCCTTGTACTCGGCGGCGTAAATCTCGCGCGCCGTTTCGAGGAAGATGCCGGTCAGCGCCTTCATGATGTTGGCCTTGTGCACCACGGTCACCTTCTTGCGGCCCTGCCTGACGGCGAAGTCGAAGGCGAAGCGGACGATCTTGCGGCAGCCCTGGCGGGTGTTGATGCCTGTGGACATGCCCACCGCATGGGGATCGCCATCGATCGGGATGTAGTGCTCGTAGCCCATGTAAAGGCCTTCGTTGTTCTCGCGCACCATCACCAGATCGATGTTGTCGAAGCGGCCGCCGGGAATAATGGTCTTGGCCGGACGCAGGTTGGCGTAGAGCTTGAACTCCTCGCGCAGGCGCACGTTGGACGAACGGTAGCCGCCGCCCGACGGAGTTTCCAGCGGCCCCTTCAGCGCCAGTTTGTTCTTGCGGATGCTGTCGATGCAGGCCTGCGGCAGCGGATCGCCACAGGCGGTGACGCCTGCCAGCCCGGCGATCTGGGTCTCCCACTGGAAGGGTGCGCCGAGGGCGTCGAGCACCGCGATGGTCGCCGCGGTAATTTCCGGGCCGATGCCATCGCCCGGGATCAGGGTGGCAGGGATTAGGGTCTGGGTAGCGCTCATATCGATCTCCGCGATTCGGCAAACAAGGTTGGTCAGTACATGGCACCGTCGCGGCGATCGGCAAGCCGAAGCGGCAAGGGTGAGTTGATGCTTAAGCATGCCACGCCAGGCTGAACGGCGGCTTACTGCCGCGATGTCGCCAAGTCGCCGCGTGGCGCCGGCGGCATTATACGCAGTACTTTTTCGGCCATATCGCAACACTGCACCGCTAAAATCCCCAAATGACGACGAATCGCAACCCGGGTCTGAAAGCCATCATCGACACACTGGAGCAGGGACTGATCGAGCGCGGACAATGCGTCCGGCTCTGCCTGCTGGCGGCCCTGGCCGGCGAGCACAGCCTGCTCATCGGCCCGCCCGGCACCGCCAAGAGCGAACTGGCGCGACGCCTGCATAGCGTATTTCGCGATGCCCGCTATTTCGAGCGCCTGCTGACGCGATTCTCGGTTCCGGAAGAACTCTTCGGGCCGCTGTCGATCAAGGCGCTGGAGGAGGATCGTTACGAGCGGCATACCGACGGTTTCCTGCCGGACGCGTCGATCGCCTTCATCGATGAAGTGTTCAAGGCCAACAGCGCGATCCTCAACGCCCTGCTGACCCTGCTCAACGAACGCGAATTCGACAATGGCGCCGGACGTCAGCGCTGCCCGCTGATCAGCGCCATCGGCGCCACCAACGAGGTGCCGGAGGACGAAGTCGGCGAAGCCTTCTTCGACCGCTTCCTGGTGCGCCTGCCGGTGGCGGCGGTCAGCGGCGAGAACTTCGGCGCCCTGCTCGATGCCGGCCGAGGCCGTGACTGGCAAGCGCCGGGTCCCGAACTGAGCCTCGATGCCGACTATCTCGCCCACCTCGCCGGGGAGGCCGCCGCCGTTTTGGTGCCCGAGGAATTCGTGGCGGTACTGGCCGAATTGCGCCAGCACTTCGCTGAGCTTCCGATCCATGTGTCCGACCGGCGCTGGGTCAAGATTGTCTGGCTGTTGCGCGTCGCCGCGGCGAGCGAAGGCCGCTCGTCCGTGACGCTATGGGACCTGCTGCTGCTGCCCTGGCTCACCGCACCGGATGCCCCGCGCCAGGCGGCAGTGGCCGACTGGCTGGCCGCCCGGCTCGGGGTGCGCGAGGCCTTCTCGCCCGCGCGCCTGACGCGCGTGGTCGAGGCCTTCGAGGGGCAACTCGGTGCCGAACTGAAGGCCAACGACCTGGACTACGACGAATCCGGCCGCCTGAAATTTTCGGCCACCGCGTTGGCCACCGAATCGGCCGCGGAACTGGCCACGGAATTGGCAAACAATGTCGGCGACGCCAAGGGTGGCGCGGCGGCCCCGCGCATGAGCTACAGTCGGCGCCGGCGCTACGGTGCATCGCACATCGGCGCCCGCGTGCGCCAGGTCGACTCCCTGCTCGAACGCATCGCCGGCTATGCCGACGAGATCGCCACGCGGCGCCAGGATCTCGCCGCCTTTGCGGCGCACAGCCTTTGGCTCAACGCGGGCTTGACCGCCAGCGCAGGAATCATCCTGGCGTCCACCGCCACCGCCATCGACGAGCTTGCCGCCCGCGCACGGGATGCGCGCCGCGGCTTCCTCGAACTGCCGCAGCTGGAGCGGGACAACGGCGTGATACCCGAAGCGGTGGCTCACGAAGCCCTCGACGCTGCGTGAATTCGCCGTTGCCCCTGCCGGCGCCGCTGCTGTTCGCGGGCGGTGAACGCCGCCTGGCGACGCTCGACGGGCTGGTGCGCTCCCTCTGGCTGGGCGGGATGACCAACTCGCAGGGCAGCCTGGAACCGCGCCTGGAGGCGCTGGCCGAACTGCGCCGCGACCTCGTCCGCGGCGCCATTCCTGCGCCGGAAAACTGGCCCTGGCCGCCGCTTACGATCGCACTGACCTTGCACGAAGCCATCGCCCGCCTGGACCTCCCCCGCTACTGCATGGACCAGCAGGAACTTACCGACACGGTGCTGATGAGCATCCTGTTCCACCTCGACTTGATCGTCGACTATATCGATCGCGGCGCCGGCGAAGAACAGGCGATGCAGATGGCCATCGCCGCCTTCGTCGAAGACTGGCAGGAGCATTGCGACCAGATCGACGAACTGGTCGAGGTCTTCGGCCTGGTGCCCGACGACTGCAAACACGAGCGCTGGGACCGGATGCGCGGCCTGCTGCATTCCTCCGGCTGGCAGGAAGTGCTGCGCATCCGCCGCCTGCTGGAACGCCTCCAGGAACTGTCCAGGATCATTCGCGGGCTCGGCCGCTCGCGGCAGTCGGAGCAGGATGACAAGGCCAGCCAGTCCATCGTCGAAGTCATGGAACAGGCCGTTGCCCTGCGCGCGGAATCGCGCACCGTTCGCGTCCCCGACATGCCGGGCGAGACGCGCGGCATCCACCGCTCCGACCGCATTGCGCGCATGCTGCCGGCCGAGGCCATGCTGCTCGGTCATCCGCACCTGCGCCTGGTGTGGCACGCGCGGCGCGCCGAACGCACGCTGCTCTGTTACGAAGATGACGACCGCATGACCGAAGTGCGCCTGCACCAGGCGCCGGTCATGCAGCCGCGTCCCGGACTGAGGGCCGCGAAACGGCTGGAACTGGGACCGATCCTGGTCTGCGTCGATACCTCGGGCTCGATGCAGGGCGGCGCCGA
>CAYNGV010000007.1:0-33664 GCA_964397005.1 uncultured Sulfuritalea sp.
CCTTCGGCCGGGTCATCGACACCTCGGTGCGCATGCTCGACAACGTGCTCGACGCCACCCACTGGCCGCTCGAACAGCAACTCAAGGAAGCCCAGAACAAGCGCCGCGTGGGCTTGGGCTTCACCGGTCTCGGCGATGCACTGATCATGCTCAAGCTGCGCTATGACACCGACGCCGCGCGCGACATGGCAACCAAGATTTCCGAGTACATGCGCGACCGCTCCTACCTCTATTCGGTCGAGCTGGCCAAGGAACGCGGCGCCTTCCCGCTGTTCAACGCCGACATGTACCTCTCCGGAGGCAACTTCGCCTCGCGCCTGCCGCAGGAAATCAAGGATGCCATCCGCAAGCACGGCCTGCGCAACTCGCATCTGCTGTCGATCGCGCCCACCGGCACCATCAGCCTGGCCTTCGCCGATAATGCCAGCAACGGCATCGAACCGCCCTTCTCCTGGGTCTACACGCGGAAAAAGCGCATGGCCGACGGCACGCACAAGGAATACGCGGTCGAAGACTACGCCTGGCGCCTTTACAAGCACCAGGGTGGCGACATCTCCAAGCTGCCTGACTACTTCGTCACCGCGCTGGAAATCTCCGCCCAGGCACACGAAAAGATGGTCGCCGCGGTCGCCCCCTATATCGACACGTCGATTTCGAAGACGGTGAATGTGCCCGCCGACTATCCCTATTCCGAGTTCGAGGATCTTTACATGGAGGCCTGGAAATCCGGCCTCAAGGGGCTCGCCACCTACCGGCCCAACTCGGTGCTTGGCAGCGTGCTTTCGGTCACGCCGTCCGCCACGGAAAGCGCGCAGAAGCAGCCGCAGGACGTCACCATCGACCACGCCAACCGCCGCCTGTCGATCGGCGCCCTGCCCGCTCCGGTGCTCGCCAGCCTGCGCTGGCCGGGCCGCCCGCGCATGACCGACGGCAACGCGGCATGGACCTACATGATCGAAGCGCCGCACGGCGAGTTCGCCCTTTTCGTCGGCCAGATCGAAAACGATTTCGGACGCGAAGTGCCCTTCGAAGTCTGGGTCAATGGCGCCGAACAGCCGCGCGGCATCGGTGCCGTGGCCAAGACCCTGTCGATGGACATGCGCGCCAACGACAAGGCCTGGCTCAAGCTCAAACTCGATGCGCTGGCCAAGACGCAGGACGACGACGCCTTCGAACTGCCGCTGCCGCCCAACGGCGAACGCAAGCTGGTTCCCGGCGTGGTCTCCGCGCTGGCCCATGTGGTGCGCTATCGCTGCGAAAAACTTGGCGCGCTGGAGGGCTCCGAAGCCACTCCGGTGATCGACTGCATGTTCAGCCGCGACGAACCCAAGACCGGCACCGACGGCACACTGTCCTGGACGGTCGATGTGGTCAATCCGGCGGCCAGCGAAGAGTTCGTGCTCGGTCTCAAGGAAATCACCCTGCCCGACGGTGTCACGCGGCCCTACTCGGTGTGGCTCTCCGGCCACTACCCGCGTGCACTGGATGGCCTGACGCGGCTGCTCTCGCTCGACATGCGGGTGCTCGATCCGGCCTGGATCGGCATGAAGCTGCGCAAGCTGACCAACTATGCCGAACCGCTGGGTGATTTCATGGCCCGCGTCCCCGGTTCCAACAAGCAGCAGAACTGGCCCTCGACGGTGGCCTACATCGCGCGCCTGATCATGCATCGCTACGCCATGCTGCACATTCTCGACGAGCACGGCTATCCGACGCGCGAAATGGGCATCCTCGAAGTCCCCGAGCAGAAGAGCGGCGGCGTCAAGGTGATGCAAGGTTCGCTTTGTGGCGAATGCGGAAACTACACGGTAATCCGCAAGGACGGCTGCGACTTCTGTTCGGCCTGCGGCGCGGTGGGTAGCTGCGGCTGAAGCGATCCTCCCAGGCAAACAATAAGCCCGGCTCAGGCCGGGCTTATTGTTTGTGGCGCGGTGCGTCTCTGCCTATTCCTTCCCTGCAGTCACCGCATCCAGCCGCTGCATCCAGTCGAGCACTTCGCGCACGGTGTCCTCCGGTCGCTCGAAGGGAAACAGGTGCGAGCCTTCCATCCAGCTGATGCGCCCCTGCGTGACGCGGTGCGTGGCGGCGAGACCGACCTGGCGCACCTCGCGCGATCGCGTTCCGGCAATGAAGGCCACCGGCCCGCCGGGCGGATGCAGCCGCAGATAGGGAACCAGACGATGCGGCACGGTCGAGTAGATTTCCGCTTCGATCTCGGGACGAAACTTCAGGCGGCGGGCTTTTCCGCTGCGGTCAGCCGGATCCTGTTCGGTGCCATGGTGGATGTAGTCGTTGAGAATGGCCGGATGCCAGCGCGCGAACATCGACTTCGCCGCAAAGTGCCGATGCGCTTCGCCCAGATCCGGCCAGCGATCGCGGCGCTTGACGGCGACCGCCGCGGGTGACAAGCGACCCATTTGTCCGGTCGCCTTGGCAACGCTGATCAGGCCGGATTTCCATCCATGCAGGACGGGGGAATCGAGCAGGACGATGCCGCGCACGCGCTCCGGGCGCTGGCCGGCCGCCAGCAGGCTCAGGTAGCCGCCCATCGAGTGTCCGACCAGCCAAAGGCGTGGCTGCGGCAGGCTGTCGATCAGCGCCGTGAGCTGCTGCGTCATGCCGCGCCAGCGGCGATCGACCGGGAATTGCGTGTCATGGCCGAAATGCTCGACCGCGGCCACCTCATGGCCGGCGGCGCGCCAGCCGTCGAATAGCTGGCGGTAAGTCGAGGCGCTGTAACTGTTGGCGTGGGAAAAAACGATCATGTCGCGGCGGAGTCGGGAAGTTGGGCAAGCGGGTTGGCCATCATTCGGGCCGCATAGGCGCGCTTTTCAGCGGGCGAGAGCTGCTTGATGCGGTACTCGGCCTTCGACGCCGCGGATCGGTCGGGATGCGGCTCCGCGGCCAGCATGCGCAAGGGCGGATGCAGGCGCATGTAGCGCGCACCGCGGCCCTCCAGGTGGGCGCTGAAACGCGCGGCCGGATCGACGGTGATCCCGGTATAGAGACAACCATCGGTGCATTCGATCAGGTAGACGAACCAGGTTTTATGGGATGGCATTTAGTCGACAGCGGTGCCGCTCACGTAAGCAGAGGATGCATCCAGACGAACATCACCTGGCCCTGCGACTCGGCCAGCCGCGCCAGATCGGCCAGTTCCATCACCAGCGCCTGTACGTCCTCTGCCTCCCACTGCTCCAGTTCATACTCTTCGGTGGCCGCCAGTTCCTCGGCGACGAGTTCCAGCGCATCCTCGTCCAGCGTCGCCAGGCGCTCCATGACATCGTCGGCGATGCGCAATACCACCGCGCCTTCGTCCGCCACATAGACGGGCTCGTAGGCGCCGATGGCTTCTTCAAATTCATCGCCGGTCAGCAGGCAATGCAGGGTCGCGATCTTCGCCGTGTCGATGCCCCGGCGTTCGAGGCCGCTCCATTCGTCCACCGGCCGCAGGGATTCGCCGATGGCGGCAATTTCATCTTCTTCGGCGGCGACGATGTTGGTCAGTATTCCCAAGCGCTGGCTCCTTTGTATGATGCCGGCGGATCATAGCGGAAACCGGCCATGCCGCAGCAACGCATCAGCGCAACCGCCGCCTGCCCTTTGCGACCTTGCGGGGCGACTCGGGCAGACCCAGCGCCCGCCGCGAAAGACGGTCTGCGTCGACGTTGCGATGACGGGGAACCCAAATCAACAGGACATCCTCAAAACTCCGGATTCTCTCGCGGGCCTGTTCGACCAGGACGACCAGCCGGGCGATCTGCGTGCTCTCCGGACCACGCACGTAGCGCACGGCGACATCGCTGTCACCGTGCAATAGCAGCCGCCGGGCACCCGCCTCGAACGCGATTTCCAGCGCCAGGCAGAGTGCATGCAACTCGGCTTCGTTGTTGCAGCCGGAACCGCCGATCAGGGCGGATTTTTCAGAGCGGATGCCCGCCGGAGAGATGAGGACGACACCGACCCCGATCTTGCCCGGATTGGGCAGCGCGGCACCGTCAAACCAGCCCTGCCAGTGCGGGAGATCGTTTATCGCCTTGCGCCTTGCGGACCGGCGTCAGAACAAGCTGGCAACGACGAAGCGATCCCGCGCCGCAAGCCTGTCGAGGCCCTTGACGACCTCCAGCGAGGCGCCCCATTTCATGATGTGCGCAAGAAAGGTGGTCAACCCTTGTGACAGCGCGTAGCCGGTTTCCTGCCATTCGCTGCGGAATTCATCGAAGGCCACCGTCTTGGCCGAGAGCCGGCCGCTTTTCATCGGCACCAGGGTGACGCTGTCGCCCCGATGACGGATCACGATCGCGGTTGTACGCTTTCCATTTATGACGATCACTTGAGTCTCCCTGGATGGATGCCGGCTGCTCTCGAAGGGAATATCGGCAGAAAGCCCGCGGGCTTGAGAATTGGCGACGCCGCAAAATCGAGTCGCTGCTCAGGCATTCGGCTGGCGCGCATTGAGTTCATTGGCGGCAATCATCAAGTCGGCCCGGTGATCGTCCGGCAACATGACCATTCCCGCCACCAGCCACTCGATGCTGGCATGCTGCATCAGCCGGTGAGCTTCGACGAGATCGCTGGCCAGCGCAAGGTTCGACGTCGCCGACGATTCGACGATATGGCGCGCGGCATTTGAACAAATCCGCGTCAAGTTGGCGCGTGGCGTATCCACGCCACGCAGGAGCTGCAGTATCAGCGGCGGCAGCTTCCAGAGTTCAGCGCAACGCATGGTCAACTGCTTGAAATCGAACCCGCAGGCTTCGATCTGCGCTTGAGAACTGCGTTTTGCCTTGCCGGAAAGCAGCATTTCCCTGGCCGCCTGCGGCAGTTCAGGCTCGTACACCCAGAGCAGCAACTCGCCGGCGTCGATAAGCAGGGCCGCGACGGCGACCTCTTCGGGATTGAGATCGTTACGACCGAGCGCCCAGCGTTGCGCCACTTGCGCGGCGACGGTGGCACGGGCTTCAACTTCCAGCAGGCCGGTGTTGGCCTCCTCGATTTCCTGACTTGACAGCAGCAAGTCCCGGAATTCGTCGATGCCCAATTGCATGATGGCCGCCAGCGCCGTGGTTGTTTCGTGCCCCAGCCGATCGGTGCGGGTACGCTCCGCCTCACGCAGCAAGCGCAGGCACAGCAAGGGGTCCAGCAATACGATGGAGGAAAGCTCGATGGGTGCCAGCATTTCGCCCTTGGATTCCAGAAAGGCGTTGAGCATCATCTTGGAGCGAGACATCACGGGAAGTTCCTGCGTTTCGAAGAACGCAGCCCACGAACCGACGCCCCAACGCTTTTTCCATGCGTCCAAATGCACCACTCCTGTTTGCGGCGCGATAGCAACCGCTTAACCCGGTGAAGCAGCGTATATCCCGCACAGCAGAAGCAACACCTTGAATACGGGCTGTTTCAAGTGCCTGCGAAGACTTTCAGCCTTTCGCCTCCAGGGCCTCCCAGCGGATCAGGGCCGCCTCGATTTCGGCATCGACAGTGGCCAGCCGGGCCTGCAACTGGCGCATGGCTTCGGCCGGCCCCTGATAAAAAGCCGGATCGGCCAGGCGGCCTTGCAGGACGGCCTGCTCGGCTTCCAGCGCGGCGATGCGTTCGGGCAATTGCTCCAACTCGCGCTGTTCCTTGAAGCTGAGCTTCTTGCGCTCGGCAGGTTTGGCTTTCGCCGTATCGCCAGCGCCGACTTTCGGCCCTGACTTGGGATCGACGCCACCCGTCGCATCGAACCTCGCTGTGCCCCCGGCCGGCCGCTGCCGCAGCCAGTCGCTGTAGCCGCCGACGTATTCCTTCCACTGCCCGTCGCCTTCGCTGGCGATGGTCTGCGTCACGACGTTATCGAGGAAGGCCCGGTCGTGGCTGACCAGGAATACCGTTCCCGAGTAGTCCTGCAACAGGGCTTCGAGCAGTTCCAGGGTTTCGATGTCGAGGTCGTTGGTCGGCTCATCCAGTACCAGCACGTTGGCCGGCCGCGCGAACAGGCGCGCCAGCAGCAGGCGATTGCGCTCGCCGCCGGACAGCGATTTCACCGGCGAACGCGCCCGCTGCGGGGCGAACAGGAAATCCTCCAGGTAGCCGATCACATGCTTCTTCGTGCCGCCGATCTCGACGTAGTCCGAGCCGGGGCTGATCACTTCGCACAAGGGTGCTTCCGGGTCGAGCTGGGCGCGGAACTGGTCGAAGTAGGCAACTTCGATCTTGGTGCCCAGCTGCACTTTGCCTGCGTCGGCTGCCAGCTCACCGAGGATCAGGCGCAGCAGCGTGGTCTTGCCGGTGCCGTTGGCGCCGATCAGGCCCACCTTGTCGCCGCGCAGGATGCGGCAGGAGAAATCCCGCACCACGATCTTTTCGTCCGCGTTTGTCACAAATCGCTTGCTGACGTTCTCGAGTTCGGCCACCAGCTTGCCCGAGGCGTCGCCACGCACCACGCGGAAATCGACTTTGCCCAACTGCTCGCGTCGTGCCGCGCGCGCCTCGCGCAAGTGCTCGAGGCGCTGCACGCGACCGACGCTGCGCGTGCGCCGCGCTTCGACCCCTTTGCGGATCCAGATTTCCTCCTGCGCCAGCATCTTGTCGGCACGGGCATTGGCCAGCGCCTCTTCGTTGAGCATGAACTCCTTGCGTTCCTGGTAGGCCGCGAAACTTCCGGGAAAGCTCACCAACCGGCCGCGATCGAGTTCGAGGATGCGCGTCGCCACGTTGTCGAGGAAGACCCGGTCGTGGGTGATGAGCATGACCGCCCCCTGATAGCCGCGCAGCAGATCCTCCAGCCAGAGGATGCCGTCGACGTCGAGGTGGTTGGTCGGCTCGTCGAGCAGCAGCAGCTCGGGCTCGGCGACCAGCGCCCGGGCCAGGGCGACGCGCTTTTTGCCGCCGCCGGATAGCGCATCGACGCGCGCGTCGCCATCCAGCGCAAGGCGAGAGATGGCCTGCTCGACGCGAGAACTCAGGCGCCAGCCGTCGTTCGCTTCCAGTTGCGTCTGCAACTCCTGCATGCGGTCCATGGTCGCCGTGTCGCCAGCGCCGACTTTATGGGTGATGTCGTGGTATTCCGCCAGCACGCGCGCCACCTCGCCCAGCCCGGCGGCAACGGCTTCGAACACAGTGTCGTGGGTGGCGAATTCGGGCTCCTGCGGCACATAGGCGATGCTCAAGCCGGGCTGGCGCCAGACCTCGCCGTCGTCGAGCGATCCAAGTCCGGCAAGGGCTTTCAGCAAACTGGATTTACCGCTGCCGTTACGGCCGATAAGGCCGACACGTTCGCCGGCGTCGATCTGCATCGCGGCGTGATCGAGAAGGGCGACATGGCCGTAGGCGAGACAGGCGCGATCAAGGGAAATAACGGGCATGGAAACAGGGCCGGGAAATGGGTGCCGGATTATAGGCGCGCAGGGTAGAATTCTCGACCCGCGCCCTTGTAGCTCAGTGGATAGAGCGACCGCCTCCTAAGCGGTAGGTCTCAGGTTCGATTCCTGACTTGGGCGCCACCCGGATTGATTGAATACCCCCTCAAACGGCAACAGCGTACAGACGAGGACAATCTTGAACCACCTGATCTCAAATCACTTTCCGCGATTCGTTCTGATGCTGTGCTGCGCATTGCACTCTGCGCTGGCCCTGCCTGCAGACGCCACCCTGGGCAAAAACGAGCAGCCGATCCACGATGCGGCGCGCACGGGATCACGACAGGATGTCGAAAGGCTGCTGAAAGCCGCGCCGCAGAATCGGGACGCGCGCACCGATCTTGGCGCCACGCCGCTCCACTACGCCGCGCTGAATGAAGACAGCGGCCCGCTGCTGGCGCTGATTGCGGCGGGCGCCAACGTCAATTCGCGCGACAAGGAAGGCATGACGCCGCTGCACATGGCGGCGTTTGCCACACGCACGAAACACGCCACTCCCCTGCTGCAAGCGGGTGCCGATCCGGCGCTGAAGACCGATGCCGGACGTGATGTGCTGAGCATGGCGCGCAAGGTCCGCGCCGACGAATTTGCCGGCGTGGTTTCACTCTGGCTGCTCAAGGGCTGCAAGCCTCGCACGCCGTGCTGACCATGCAGCGTTCCTTCGCGCTTGCCTGCCTGCTTTTTTGCGCGACGCCACACGCCCAAGCCACTGACGAAAACAGCCTGCCGCCGATCGAGGTCTTTGCCCCCAGCCCCTGCCTGTCCTGCATCGACTGGGCAGACCATCTGCGCAAGAACGGCTTCGAAGTCACCATGACGGAGACCCTGGCCGCCAACATGCCGCGCCTCAAACGCTGGCTGAATGTGCCCTCGGGCCTCGAATCGGTACCCACCGCCAGGGTTGCCGGCTATTTCATCGAGGGCCATGTCCCTGCTGAAGACATCCACCAGTTGCTCAAGGAAAAGCCCAAGGCGCGTGGTCTGGCCGTCCCCGGCCTGCCGCGCGGATCGCCCGGACGGGAACTGTCCAACCCCTTCTGCGAAACCGCCTGCACCATCCTCGACAACGCCGGCCAGGAGCGCGATATTCGCCGCGAGCGCTACGACACGCTGCTGGTCGGGCCGGACGGCAAGACCAGCATTTTCGCGCGCCACTAGCGTATTCCGGGCTTAGTTTTCGGGCAGAAAGTCGGCATACATCGATTTTGCCCACGCGACATCTTCACCGCGCGGCTGCGGGTCGTAGTGCTGGCGCACGGTCTGCGCAATGACTCCATCGCCTCGCAGGCGGTATTGGGCGTCGATGCGGATGCTTTCCATCGGATCGACATCGGAAAAGACATGGCAGACGCTGTCCGGCAGGACCAGTTCCGCCACGCGCCCCTTGGCGCGATCTGTTATCTCGCGCGCAGCAATGCGCCCCAGCCGATTGGCCAGATGACCGCTCTTCGGATAGTGTCCGAACAAGGGCGACACCTTGTCGATCAGATCGCCGATCAGGAACACGTGCTCGTCGCCGATGGCGTGCAGATGGAGCGGGTCAAGCGCGCCCCACCCCGTCGCCTTGCCGTCGCTTCCACGCGCCACCAGCCCTGCCTGCCAGACCAGATCACCCGCCTGCTGCGGTGCCATCAGGATGCCATCGTCGAAACGCAGATCATCGAATTCGGTGGCAATCGTCTTGTTGAATGGATCGACTGACTTCACCCTGGCATGCGTCAGATGCACGATCTGATCCTTGTAACGATCGGCGAATATCCGGTTGAAAGCCTGTATGCCGGAACCGGGATCCACGATGACCAGCCGCCCCTTGACTTTCTTCTGCTTGAACAGCCACGCGATCATCACCGCGCGCTCGTAAGGCGCCGGCGGACAGCGGTAAGGGGCCGGTGGAATGGTCATGACAAAATCGCCGCCCTTGAAGTCGGCGAGTTTCTGTTTCAGCACGTCGAGTTCATCGGTGACGAATCCTGCCGGGTAGAATTTTTGTGCCTGTCCGGTGGCACGACGATCGTCGCCAAACCATGGCCCATAGTCGTAGCGGATGCCGACCGCCAGCACCAGCCAGTCATAGTCGAGCGTGCCGCCGCGGGTAATGACTCGCCGCTGTTCGCGGTCAATCGCCGTCACCTCGGCCTGAACCACGGTGTAGCCCCAGGCGCGGGCTGCGGCGGCATAGTCCAGGCTGCGCCCGCTTTCCTGTGCGAGCCCGACCAGCCATTTGTTGCTCATGGGCAGGGAACGGAACGACGCGCCTTTTTCGACAAGCACCACGTCCAGATCGGGAGCCAAGTCGCGCAAGTGGCGGGCCGCCGTGAGCCCGCCCCAGCTGCCACCGACGATGACAACGCGCCGGTTCCGGCCGCGAGGCATCAGTTGCGCCAGCGCCCTGCCGGTGACCAGCGAGGCCCCCAGTGCGCTGCTCGAAGCAAGAAAATGACGTCGGCTAAACGTTCCCATGTACTGACCGATCCATGCGGACCAGGCTATCTAAAGTGCTCCGTTGAAAAAACATGACTGATAAGATTCCAAGGTAGGGGTATTATTAAACGCATCTGACGGAATACATGCAAGCATCGCTGTTGCCTGCCCGTGCCGGATGCATTCGCGACCATGCACGGATTTCCGAGATTGAGGATCACTTGTTCGTTCCATGATGACTGCCGAAGTATCGACCATCGAAGAAGAACTCGCCCTGGCCCAGGCTGATTCCCGTGACATGAAGCGCACGGTGATGGCCCTGCGCACGGAGCTCGAGGCGGCTCACGCTGAAATCCATGACGCGACCTTGCGCGCTATCCAGGCCAGCGCGGCAGAACTTTCGCAGTTGAAGATCACCGTCGGCGCCCTGCGCGAAGAACTGGAGCGAGCCCGCATCGAACGCGAAAAGGCGGTCCAGCAGGAACGCGTCGCCGCGAATCAGGAAGCCCAGATGCTCAAGGCAACGGCGGCCGCCTTGCGCGAGGAACTGGAACAATCGCGCGCCGAACGCGATCACGCGGTTCAACTGGAGCGCGTCGTCGGCCATAACGAAATGCAGCAGTTGAAGGCCACCTCGGCGGCTCTACGCGAGGAACTGGAGCGCGCACGGGCCGACACCGACAATGCGGTGCGGACAGCACTGGTCAGTGCGCAAGGCGAAATCGCGCAACTGAGGCAAACCGTCAGCGGCTTGCGCGAAAGCCTGGAACTGGCGCAGATCGACAAAGCCAATTCAATCAATCGCGAACGAACGCTGTTCGCCGACGAGGGCACCCAACTGCAACATACCATCCAGGCCTTGCGCGACCAGATTGAAGCCACGCGGCGTACCTCGACATGAATGCCATGGACCCGCCCATCGAAGCACCGAAGAAAAAAGTGACGGAACGCGACCAGGAGAGTCGCCGTCGGCTGCGCCATCTCGAACTGCTGCTTGAAGTCACGCGCCGCATGGCCAGCTATGGCACGCTTGATGAAGTGCTTCAGGCACTGGTGGAAATGACCACCACCGAACTGAATGCCGAGCGCGGTTCGCTGTTCCTCAACGACCCCGACACCAACGAGTTGTACTCGCGCGTGGCGCAAGGCAATATCCAGCGAGAAATACGCATCCTGAATACCAGCGGTGTTGCCGGCTACGTCTATACCGCGGGCGAAGCGCTGATCATCGCCGACGCCTACGCCGACGACCGTTTCAACCGTTCGATCGACGAACAGACCGGCTTCACCACGCACAACATCCTGTGCGTGCCGATCAGGACGGTCAAGGGCGAAATCATCGGCGTCGCACAGACGCTCAACAAACGCAGCGGCAAGTTCACCAAACAGGACCTGAACCTGCTCGAAGCCATGACCAGCCAGGGTACGCTGGCACTGCAAAGCGCGCAGTTCATCGAGCGCATGCAGGCCATCCGCCGCCAGGAAATGGAGTTCATCGATGTCGTTTCCGAGGTCACCGCCGACATCAAGCTGGGGTCCTTGCTGCAGAAGGTCATGGGCGAGGCGACGCGCCTGCTGAATGCCGAACGCTCGACGCTGTTCCTCAACGAGGAAAAGACCAACGAGTTGTGGTCGGAAGTCGGCCAGGGGCTGGAGTCGGTGCAGATCCGCCTGCCCAATCATCTGGGTATCGCCGGCGCGGTGTTCTCCTCGGGCAAGGCCATCAACATCCCTTATGCATACGCCGACCTGCGCTTCAATCCGGCATTCGACAAGAAGACCGGCTACTTCACGCGCTCGATTCTGTGCGTGCCCATCGTCAACAAGCACGGCAAGGTGATCGGTGTCACGCAGGTCTTGAACAAACGCGGCGGCCCATTCACCAGTGAGGATGAGTCGCGCCTGCGCGCCTTTACGGCGCAGATTTCGATTGCGCTGGAAAACGCCAAGCTGTTTGCCGACGTGCAGAACATGAAGAACTACAACGAGGCGATGCTGGAGTCGATGTCGAACGCGGTGATCACGCTCGATGAAGCGGAGCGCATCGCCACCTGCAACGCTGCCGGGCTGCGCATTCTGCGCGTGCACCTGCCGCAGATTCTGCAGAAGCCCGCGGCGGAGTTCTTCGCCGGCAGCAACGCGTGGATTCCCGAAAAACTGAAACGCGTCGCCGATACGCAAACCACCGAAGTGATCATGGAGGCCGAACTGATCGTCGGCGAAGACAAGCTGTCAGTCAATCTCACGGCACTGCCGCTGCTGTCGATGGAGAAGAAGCGCATCGGCTCGATGCTGATGCTGGAAGACATCTCCAGTGAAAAGCGGATGAAGTCCACCCTTTCGCGCTATATGGATCCGGGCATTGCCGACCAGATGATCGCCAGCGGCGGAGAAATGCTTGGCGGCAAGAGCATCCTCGCCACGATCCTGTTTTCTGATATCCGCGGCTTCACCACCATCACCGAGCAGTTGGGCGCCCAAGGGACGGTCGCCCTGCTCAACGAATATTTCACGCTGATGATGGATTGCATCCAGCATGAAGGCGGCATGCTGGACAAGTTCATCGGCGACGCGATCATGGCCGCCTTCGGCATCCCGGTCGGGCATGATGACGACGCTGACCGTGCGGTACGCACGGCGATTGCCATGATCAAGGAACTCAACGTCTGGAATCGCAGCCGCATCAACGAAGGCAAAATGCCTGTCGACATCGGCATCGGCCTGAATACCGACAATGTGGTATCGGGCAATATCGGCTCGAAGAAGCAGATGAACTACACCATCATCGGCGACGGCGTGAATCTTTCAGCACGCCTGGAGTCTGCCTGCAAGCAGTATGGCTCGCACATCCTGATCAGCGAATTCACCTACAAGGCCCTGAAGGCAACCTATTTCAGCCGGGAACTCGACCTGGTGGTGGTAAAAGGCAAGACCAAGCCGGTCGCGATCCATGAAATTCTCGACTACCACACCGAAGAAAGCTATCCGCAGATGATCGATGCCCTGCGCCATTTCAAGTCCGGGCTGGTGAAATACAGGCAGCAGAAATGGGACGACGCCATGGGCGAGTTCAATGAGGTCCTGGCCCTCAACGATCACGACAAGGCGGCGAAGATGTATATCGAGCGCTGCGAGCACTTCATCGCCAATCCGCCCGGAGACGACTGGGACGGCGTCTGGGTGATGGAATCAAAGTAGCCGAAAGGCGGGCGGACTCGAATGCCAGCCGCAGCAGACGGAGTTCTGCCCGAAAAGTTTCAGACAATCATCGACTGTTTTCCCGGTGGCGTCTCCATTTTCAACGCCAAGCTTGAAATGGTGGCATGCAATCAGGCATTTATCGATCTGCTTGATTTTCCCGCCGACTTGTTTACCGATGGGCTGCCATCATTCCATGCTCTCGTACTTTTCAACGCAAAGCGCGGCGAATACGGACCGGGAGACCCTGCCGTGCAGGCGATCGAAGCCTGCGAACGGGCGCGCAACATGCGGCCGCATGTCTTCGAGCGCACACGACCAGGCGGAAAGGTGCTCGAGATTCGCGGGGCACCCCTGCCCGACGGCGGCTTTGTCACCGTTTATACGGACATCAGCGAACGCAAACGCGCTGAGGCCGAGGCCATCCGCGCCGGAATCGAGCGCGATGTCAGCCGCACGGGCCTGGCCCAGGTTCTTGGCGGCAGTTCGGTGGCGACCTTCGTCCTCGATCGCGATCACCGTGTCGCCTACTGGAACCACGCCTGCGAGAACCTGACCGGCGTCAGCGCAGCGTCGGTATTGGGAACCCGCGACCAATGGCGGCCCTTCTATGACAGCGAGCGGCCGGTGATGGCCGACCTGATCCTGTCCGGGGGAGCCGAGGAAGCCGTCGACCGCCACTACCGGACCAAATGGCAACACTCGAAACTGATTGAGGGCGCCTATGAAGCGGAGGACTTCTTCCCGAATTTCGGCGAAGAAGGACGCTGGGTGTTCTTTACTGCGGCGCCACTGCGGGATGAAGCCGGCCAGTTGGTAGGCGCGATCGAAACCCTACAGGACATCACGCAACGACGCCGGGCCGAGGCCGCGCTCAAGGACAGGGCCGAACAGGAAAACCTGCGTACGACCTCCTATTTTCTGGAGGTTCTGACCAACCTGCCCTTCGGTGTTCTTGTACTCGACACCGAGCTCAACACCATCTTCTGGAACGACAAGGTCGAGACCTTGTTCAATCTGCCGAGAGGCTCGATTTCAAAGGGCGGAACGGTCAAGACCAGCCTGCGCATACTTGCGGAAAACGGCTTTTATGGCCCAGGCGAGGTCGACGAGCAGACTAACAGCCGTTTCGACTATCTCGCCAAGTTCCCGGCGGATTCGGTTGAACTCATCAACCCGAGCGGCGGCACCCTGCTGGTGCGGACGGCTCCGGTCATGATCAACGGCAAGCCGGCAGGCCTGGTCTTGTTGCAGGAAGACATTTCTGCACGCAAGCAGGATGAGCAGCGCGCGCGTGAGCGCGACATGGAGAAATCGCTGTCAGTGCTGCGCCATGCCGTCGGCAACATCAGCCCGGGCATCTCGATGTTCGACGCCGACCTCAAACTCGTCGTTTGCAACTCAAGGTTTCTGGAACTTCTCGATCTTCCGGGATATCTCGGACTGCCTGGAACCCCATTCGAAGAATACGTTCGCTACAACGCCGATCGCGGAGAATATGGTCCGGGTGATCCCGCTGAGCAGGCGCTGACGCGGGTGCTCCAGGCGCGGCACTCCGAGCCGCATGTGTATGAGCGCCAACGTCCGGACGGCTCGGTCATCGAAGTGGTGGGCAAGCCGTTGCCTGAAGGCGGCTTCATCACCACCTACACCGATGTCACAGAGCGGAAACGCAACGAGACTGCTCTGCGGGAATTCAATGCCACACTTGAACGCAAGGTGACCGATCGCACCGAGGCGCTGCAGAAGACCCTGACGGATCTCGGTGCGACACAGGCGCGTCTGGCGCAAATCATCGATGGCAGTCCGATCGCCGCATTCGTTCTTGACCGCGACCACCAGGTAACGCACTGGAACCGCGCCTGCGAGAAACTCACCGGCGTGCAGGCCGAATCAATCCTGGGAACCAGCGAGCAGTGGCGGGCCTTTTACAGCAGCGAACGACCGATGATGGCCGATCTGATCGTTGCCGGTGAGTCGGAGAATGAAGTTGCGCGCCACTATTCAAGGTGGCGACGCTCCGAGCTCATTGACGGCGCGCTGGAGGCCGAGGATTTTTTCCCAAATTTCGGCAAGGAAGGATGCTGGTTGTATTTTACCGCCGCGCCGCTGCGCAACCCGGCGGGGCGGGTGATCGGGGCCATAGAAACCCTGCGTGACATCACCGAGCAACGGCGCGCCGAGGCAGGCCTGCAGGACAGGGCGGAGGCGTTGCAGCAAGCCCTGTCAGAACTGGGCGTGGTGATCCAGAATCTCGAGCAGACTCAGGATGAACTGGTGCGCAGCGAAAAACTCGCGGGTCTGGGCTCGATGGTCGCGGGAATCGCGCACGAGCTCAACACGCCGATCGGCAACAGCCTCATGGTCGCGACTCACCTGGTATCGACCAGCAGGAAAATGGGGGAAGCCCTGAAAACCGGATTGAAGCGCTCTGTGCTCGATGAGTTTCTGGCCAACACCGATTCCGCCGGCGATGTTCTGGTACGCAACCTGAACAAGGCGGCCGAACTGGTGTCCAGCTTCAAGCAGGTCGCCGTCGACCAGACCAGCACGCAAAGGCGCAGCTTCAAGCTTGCGGAAATGATTGCGGAAGTGGTGACGACACTCGGGCCGACCATCCGCAAGACACCCTACGTCATCGAACAGGACATACCTGATGACATAGTCATGGAAAGCTTTCCCGGACCGCTAGGCCAGGTGATGACCAACCTGATCAACAACAGCATCATTCACGGCTTCGACGGTTCTCCGGCCGGCCGGATTCGCATCGAAGCCGAAAAAGGCCCGAGTGGTGAAAATGTCGTTCTCAAAGTCAGCGACGATGGCAAAGGCATACCGCCGGATGTCCTGCCACGGATATTTGATCCATTCTTTACCACCAAACTCGGACAGGGAGGAAGCGGTCTCGGTCTGAATATCGTGCACAACATGATATTCAGCATCCTCGGTGGCCGAATCAGTGCAGCGAGTATTCCCGGCCGCGGAACCAGCTTCACGATCACCCTCGCCATGTCCGCCCCGCAGCAGGATCCATCGATGCCGTCAATCAACAACCGGCGGCTGCAGGGGCGCAGGGCCGAAGATGCCCGCAATTCGTCAGATCACGACAAACGCTGAAATCAGGAACCTTTGCGGAAGGCCGGAAGCACCGTCATAAAGGACTCAACTACCCGCGGATCGAATTTCCCTCCGGAGTCCTGCCTGATCATCTCAAGTGCCTGCTCATGGCTGATTGCCGCGCGCCACGGACGTGGAGAAGTGATCGCCAGAAAGCAGTCGGCAACCGCGACGATCCTTGCCGACAAAGGGATAGCGTCTCCCTTCAGGCGATTCGGGTAACCCGAACCATCAAAATTCTCGTGGTGCGACAGCGCGACCTCGCCAGCGAGACTGAAGACGCGCCCACCCCTTACTTCGGTCAAGACATCCTGCAACATTGAGGCGCCGAACTGCGGATGCCTGCGAACCTCAGCCAGATCTTCCTCGGCAAGGACCGCCGAACTTTCCAGAATGGTCGAGGGAATCTGGTGATTGCCGATGTCAGCGAGCACGGCTGCGCGCTCGAGCAGTTCCGGAAGGCGCCTTTCGATCGCCCGAACGCTGTCCTTTTCCTTCATCTGCGAAGCGATGTCCCGGCTGAGCCTGCCGCGATTGACGGCATGGGAAACCGGTAGGTAGAACGCGCGCGCAGTCAGCTTGGCCAACAGCGCGATCTCGGCGCCCTGGTCCAGCTTCGACTGCTCTACAGACTCGAAGTTGTCGTAAGCGAGGGTGATCTTCATGCAAAAAATGTCGATCAATGCCAGTTCTGTTTCACTGATTTTGTTTGCGCCGCCGATATAGACGACAACGTCGCTCAGATTCTGCATGGGTAACAGATAAATCGACCGTTTTTCATCGATATGCGTGACGCCGCCGGAAAACACCCGGGTAACATGCTCGATGCTTTCCGCATCCAGGATGTCCTTGATCGGCGCGCCAATGAACGCATCGAAGCCGCCGCACGCCGCCATGATCATGTCCTGGCTGCCGGCATCTCCGCGCCGGATGAGGATCAGGTCATTGTCGCCAATATCGAGCAGCGACCCAAGTTGCATCAGCAGACCGGAAACAAAAAGATTCCTCGACCGGAAATCCATGTTGCTTGCGGCGTCGAGAACCTTGACCAGGCCACGCCGGCTGGACTCGATGGCCTGCAGGTCCTGAAATGACCGAAGGGCCGAAACGAGGGAGGTAAAGAGCTTCTTCGCCGTCATTTCGGATTTCGATTTGTAGTCGTTGATGTGATAGTTCAACACCACATGCTCTTCCGGCGCATGGCCCGGCTGGCCAGTGCGCAATATGACGCGCACCATCTGGTTGCCGATCTCCTCGCGAATGCGCCTGACGGTCCTGAGTCCCGAGTCCTCTGTTTCCATTACCACATCGAGAAACACGACGGCTGTATCCGGGTTCTGCAGCAGAAGCTCACACGTCTGATTTCCGTCATAGGCATCGAGAAACTCGATACCGCGATTGCAGAAAGAGAAGTCCCTCAAAACCAGTTTTGTCGCAACATGAACGTCGGGCTCATCGTCGGCAATAAGGACCTTCCATGCGGCCTTGCCCTCTGCTGCGACAACTTCCGCTTCTTCGGCAAAAAGGAAATCATCGGTTTGATCGTCTGCTACACGGGGCGTGCTGTTCATGTCGACCTCTCAGTACTCCAATGACTCTGCTGCGCAAAATCACAGACCAAGCGTCGCAACCTCACAACTTGTTCAGGTCAATTGTCACTATCGAGAATACAGGAGAACTCGTGCCTGTAGACCACCTGCGAGCCGGCCGCGGATGTCACCAAAGTTGAAATCACGCGCGTGTGCGGGAGTCAATCGACAGGAGAGGCAACCAGGTACCGATGGCAACGCTACACGTCCCGATTCAAGACCGTGGCCACCGGAACTTCGCGACGGGATGAGGGGCGCTATTTGACGCGGGTCAGAACAGGTCGCCCCGATGACCGCTCGGCAGCCGGCGCTGGCGGAGTATCCGATCCCGACGGTCCGGCCACCGGGCTCACGGCAACCGGGGCATCTTCCTGCCGCCCGGTCCGTTCATTCTTTTCATCGGGCGTGGTGTCCGCTATAACCCGCTCGGTGACCTCAAAGGCCATGCCCTCGCCATTCTCACGAGCATAAATTGCCGCGACACGTTCAACGGGTACGACAACCGGGAAGGATCGTCCGCCAAAGCGCGCCTGAAAGGTGATTTCCTCGTTGCCCATCAGCAACTGGTGGGTGGCTTCCAGTCCCACGTTGAGAACAATCTGGCCATCCTTGACGAATTCGCGTGGCACGCGCGTCGTGGCATCGACGATAACCGTCAGGTAGGGCGTAAACCCCTGATCGGCGCACCATTCATGCAGGGCGCGGATCAGGTACGGCTTGGTAGACTGCATGGAAGTTGCGCCGAGATGAATCAAGGCAGACGCGGACGAAGCGCCTTTAACGGCGCATCATCTTTTCGGTCGGCGTCAGCGCATCGATGAAGCCCTGGCGCGAGAAAATGCGCTCGGCAAACTTCATCAGCGGTGCCGCAGTCTTCGGCAGTTCGATTCCGTAATGGTCAAGGCGCCACAAGAGCGGTGCGATCGCCACGTCAAGCATCGAAAAGTCGTCGCCCAGCAGAAACTTCTGCTTGTTGAACATCGGCGCCAGTTCGGTCAGGCGATCGCGCATGTGCATCCGCGACTTGTCGGCCGACTTGAGGTTCTTTTCCAGCGCATCGATGTAGCTGAACAGCTCGTGCTCCATCGTGAACAGCAACTGGCGCGCCTTGGCCCGGGTTTGCGGATCGGGCGGCATCAGTTGCGGATGCGGGAAGCGCTCGTCGATGTATTCGTTGATGATGTTCGACTCGTACAGCACCAGATCGCGATCAACCAGTACCGGAACGCGGTTGTACGGATTGATGATGGCGATGTCTTCAGGCTTGTTGAAGAGATCGACGTCGATCACCTGAAAATCCATCTGTTTTTCGTAGAGGACAATGCGACAACGATGGCTGAAAGGACACGTGGTGCCCGAATACAGGTTCATCATGGCGCTTGTGCCCCATGAGTAATCAGCATCTCGCACAACTTTGCGCACTGGCGGCGCGTTCATTTCTCGATGACCCATAATATGCATTCACGTATCAGAGTTAATGAATATCTTTCCAGTATTCGCGTTTAAGCGCATACGCAAAGACGAAGAGTACCGCCAGGAAAATCAGCACAATCACCCCAAGCTGCTTGCGGAACTCGGCCATCGGCTCGCCCATGTACTTGAGGTAGGCCACAAGATCACCCACCATCGCATCAAACTCCTGCGGCTTGAGCTTGCCAGGCTTGACCAGCTTCAGCTTGTGGTCCTCGCCCATGATCTGGTCACCTTGCAGTTCCCATAGCACATGCGGCATTCCAACATTTTCGAACACCACGTTGTTCCAGCCGGTAGGACGCTTCTCGTCGCGGTAGAAAGTGCGCAGATAGGTATACAGCCAGTCAGCGCCACTACCGAACTCCGAAGCGCGCGCACGGGCTATCACGGTGAGATCGGGCGGGGCGGCACCGAACCAGACCTTGGCGTCGGCGCGCTGCATCGCGATCTTCATCGGTTCGCCGACCTTCTCGGCGGTGAACAAAAGATTGTCCTTCACCTGCGCGTCGCTGAGGCCGATGTCCTTCAGTCGGTTGTAGCGCATGTAGGACGCCGAATGGCAGTTCAGGCAGTAATTGACGAAAATCTTGGCACCGTTTTGCAGGGCGGCCATGTCGTTCGCCTTGTCGGGCGCACGGTCGAGATGCAGCTCGGCGCCCGAGGCGAATGCCAGCAGCGGCGCAAACAGGATTGCGGTTAGGAATTTCTTCATTTCGAGGTCACCCTGTCCGGCTCCGGCTGGCACTTGTCGAGGCTGCTGTAAATCGGCATCAGCAGGAAGAAGGCGAAATAGATCACCGAGCAGATTTGCGCGACGAGGGTACGCAGCGGTGTCGGGCCGAGCATGCCGAGATAGCCAAGGATAAAGAAGGAAATGATGAATGCCGTCAGGAAGCCCTTGTAGAGGGGGCCACGATAGCGGATCGACTTCACCGGGCTGCGATCCAGCCATGGCAGCAAGGCGATGATCAGGGTCGAGGCGCCCATTGCCACCACGCCCCAGAACTTCGCATCGATGCCGAACAGCGGATAGGTGACCGCACGCAGGATCGAGTAGTAGGGCGTGAAATACCAGACCGGCGCAATGTGCGGCGGCGTCACCAGCGGGTCGGCCGGGAAGAAGTTGTTGTATTCGAGAAAGTAGCCGCCGAACTCGGGCATGAAGAAGACGATCACCGAGAACACCATCAGGAATACGACAACGCCGACGATGTCCTTCACCGAGTAGTAGGGATGGAAGGGAATCCCGTCCAGCGGAATTCCATTCGCATCTTTCTTCTTCTTGATCTCGACGCCATCCGGATTGTTGGAACCGACTTCGTGCAGCGCAATGATGTGCGCCGCCACCAGGCCCAGCAGCACCATTGGTACCGCGATGACGTGGAAGGCGAAGAAGCGGTTCAAGGTAGCGTCACCGACGACATAGTCGCCGCGCAGCCAGAGCGAGAGATCCGGTCCGATCAGCGGGATCGCCGAGAACAGGTTCACGATCACCTGCGCGCCCCAGAAGGACATCTGGCCCCACGGCAAAAGGTAGCCGAAGAAGGCCTCGGCCATCAGGCAGAGGAAGATGATCATGCCGAAGATCCAGATCAGTTCGCGCGGCTTGCGATAGGAACCGTAGAGCATGCCGCGGAACATGTGCAGATAGACGACGACGAAGAAAGCCGAGGCGCCGGTCGAGTGCATGTAGCGGATCAGCCAGCCCCATGGCACGTCGCGCATGATGTACTCGACGCTGGCGAACGCCACCGGCACGCCCGAGGCATTCAGCGAAGCGTCGGGCTTGAAGTGCATGGTGAGCAGAATGCCGGTGACGATCTGGATGACCAGCACCAGCATCGCCAGCGAACCGAAGAAGTACCAGAAGTTGAAGTTCTTCGGTGCGTAGTATTCGGCAAGGTGGGCTTTCCAGTTCGACGTCAGCGGAAAACGCTCGTCGACCCAGTTCAGCGTGCCCTGCAATATGGCGTTCACTTTGCTCATCGCATCAGGCCTTCTTGTCTTCGCCAATGATCAGCTTGGCATCGCCAAAATACATGTGCGGCGGAATTTCGAGATTGTCCGGCGCCGGCTTGCTCTTGTACACACGACCAGCCAGATCGAAGGTGGAGCCATGGCAGGGACAGAAGAAGCCGCCCGGCCAGTCGGCTTCGATGCCGGACTCGGCGCCGGTCTTGAACTTCTCGGTGGGCGAGCAGCCCAGATGGGTGCAGATGCCCACAGCCACGAGGATTTCCGGTTTGATCGAGCGGGTTTCGTTCTTCGCATAGTCGGGTTGCATGTTCTTGTCCGACTTGGGGTCGGCCAACTTGTCGGCAACCTTTGCCAGGGACTCGAGTTGCTCCTTGGTGCGATTGATGATCCAGACCGGCTTGCCACGCCACTCGACGGTCATCATCTGGCCGGGAGCAAGCTTGCTGATATCCACTTCGACAGGGGCACCGGCCGCCTTCGCGCGCTCGGAGGGCAGCATGCTGGCCACGAAGGGCACAGTCACCGCAACCCCGGCCACCCCGCCTGCCGCTGCCGTGGCAACCAGCAGGCGCCGCCGACCGCAGTCGACTGTATCGTCACAACTCATGGTGTAAGTTCCTGAATGCTTGAATGCGAATTCGAAAACGGAGTTTCAAAAAACGGAGTTTCAGTGATGGCTAACGTCGGTTCTGTCGACGTTAAGCTCAGCGGCCGTAACTAAAAGACGGCAATTGTAGCGAATCTCGCAGCGCGATTAAAGCCCTGAACTGGGCCGTCTTATCGGCGCAGACTGTTGCAATGTTATCAATCGGTTATTAATCAGCTAGATAGCTCCATCACCGCGCAAGCGAACTATCTCTTCAGGAGCAAAACCGAGGCGACTCAGCACCGTTTCGGTATGCTCGCCCAGCGCTGGACCGAGCCAGCGGGTCTCTCCCGGGGTGAGCGACAGCTTTGGCACGATGCCAGGGATACGAAAGTCTTTCCCATCAGGGAGTTGCGCTGTTTCGAGCATCTGTCGGGCAAGGAACTGGGGGTCGCGAAACATGTCCGCCGCAGAGTAAATGTGACTGGCCGGCACCTGGGCCTCCGCGGCGACGCGCAAGACCGTTTCGGCGTCATTGGCGCCAACCCATGCATCGATCACGCTGTAGATTTCCACCGCCCGCGCATCGCGTCCGGCGTTGCTGTCCAGTTGCGGATCATCCGCCAGATCGGCGCGCTCGATGGCCCGCATCAGACGCTTGAAGATCGCGTCGCCGTTGGCACCAATGATCAGGTGCTTGCCGTCCCGCGTCGTATGCGTATTCGAAGGCGTAATGCCCGGCATCACATTGCCGGTGCGTTCGCGGATGAAACCGAACACGTCGAATTCCGGCACCAGGCTTTCCATCATGGCGAACACCGCTTCGTACAGGGCGACATCGACCACCTGCCCTTTGCCGCCCTGGACCTCGCGGTGCCGCAGCGCCATCAATGCGCCCAGCGCACCCCACAGCGCGGCGATCGAATCGCCGATGGAAATACCGGTCTTGACCGGCGGCCGGTCGGGAAAGCCGGTGACGTAACGCAGCCCGCCCATGGATTCACCGATGGCACCGAAGCCGGGCTGGGTGGCCATCGGCCCGGTCTGGCCGAAGCCGGACAGGCGCACCATGACCAGGCCCGGATTGACCGCCGCAAGTGCATCCCAGCCCAGCCCGAGCTTTTCCATTACGCCGGGCCGGAAGTTTTCGACCACGATATCCGCTTCAGCCACCAGCTTCCTGACGATGCCGATACCTTCCGGATGTTTGAGATTGATTGTCACCGACTGCTTGTTACGGGCCTGGACGAACCACCACAGGGAGGTTTCGCCGTCGCCGGTCGGATACAGCTTGCGCCACTTGCGCAGGGGATCGCCCTCCCCCGGCGCTTCGATCTTGATCACCTCGGCGCCGAACTCGGCGAGGATGCGCGAGCAGAACGGACCGGCGATCAGCGTGCCGAACTCGACGACCTTGACTCCGGCAAGTGGCTTGGCGTTTTCGGTCAAACGAAATCGCGCCGCTCGCGCAGCGCCTGCGCCACCGTCGCCGCGTCGGAAAATTCCAGTTCGCCGCCCACCGGCAGTCCGCGTGCGATGCGGCTGACCTTGAGCCCGCGCGCGTGCAGCAGCTCGGAGAGGTAATGCGCGGTGGCCTCGCCCTCGTTGGTGAAATTGGTGGCGAGGATCACTTCCTTGACCGCACCATCTGTCGCGCGGACAAACAAGCGCTCGAAGGCGAGTTCCTTCGGCCCGACGCCATCGAGCGGGCTCAGCCTGCCCATCAATACGTAGTAGAGCCCGTTGTAGGCATGCGTCTGCTCCATGCTGTTTGCATCGATTGGCATTTCGACGATGCACAGCTGCGATGCGTCGCGGCGCGGTGAAAGGCAGCGTTCGCAAATTTCCGCTTCGGTGAAGTTGTTGCAACGCGCGCAGTGGTGCAGCAACTGCAAGGCGGCATCGAGGCTGCGGGAGAGGCGGTCGGCGCCGCGCCGGTCGCGCTGCAACAGGTGGTAGGCCATGCGCTGCGCCGACTTGGGCCCTACCCCGGGAAGACAGCGCAATGCCTCGATGAGCTCGTCGAGGCTTGACGACGGAGTCATCAGAACGGCAGTTTCATGCCGGGGGGCAGGTTGAGCCCGGCGGCAAAGCCGCCCATCTTCTCGGCGGTAGTCGCCTCAGCACGCCGGTTGGCATCGTTGAGCGCGGCGGCGATCAGGTCTTCGAGCATCTCCTTGTCGTCCATCACCGACGGATCGATGGTGACGCGCTTGACGTCGTGCTTGCAGGTCATGACCACTTTTACCGCACCGGCGCCCGACAGCCCCTCCACTTCGAGTTGCGCCAGCTGCTCCTGCGCCTTCTCCATGTTGGCCTGCATCTGCTGGGCCTGCTTCATCAATCCGGCTATGCCACCCTTCATCATTTTCCTGCACTCCTTAAACGGGTTTGATCGTTGATTCGTCGATGCTCGCGTCGAACAGATCGACCACATCGCGCACGAAGGGATCCTGTTCGATCGAGGCGACGGCGCGCTCCTGGCGCTCGCGCTGCGCAGTTCGGCTGCGCTCGGCGGGGGTTTCGCTCGCCGGCTCCGCGACATCGATTTCCAGCCGCAGCGGACGACCCAGGCTGGCCTGCAACTCGGCCTGCAGCTTGTCCTGCTGCGGCTTGCCGAGCAGATGCTTGTGCAGCGGCGCCAGGCGCAGGCGGATTGCCGACTCGCTGCGCTCCGACATTTCACAGTGCTGGGCCAGTTGTTTGGCCATCCCAGTCAGCGGCAGTCGCGCCACCAGCGCATGCCAATCATCATCGGCTGTCGCAGGGACGGCGGCTGTGGGTACCGCTGCTGCGGATGGTGCAAAACTCGGCGCTGGCGAGACGGCGGTAGATGGCCTGACCGGAGCTGCGGGAGCTGCGGCAGGCGGGTTCTGGCGCGTCTGTGACGAAGCGGCAGCCCTTGGCGCCGCCTTGGCTGCGCCGCCGCGATCGGGCCGGAACGCATGCAGTCGCAGCAAGGTCATGACGAAGCCGGCATAGTCGTCAGGCGCCAGCGAAAGTTCGTCGCGACCATGAATGGCAATCTGGTAAGCCAGTTGCAGGTACTCGGCGTCCAGCGCCTGCGCGTAAGGCGCCAGGCGAGTGCGCTCGGTGTCGTCGAGCAAGGCCTCGGGAGCGAACTGGATCAGCGCGATGCGATGGAACAGTGTCGCCAACTCCTGCAGGCCGCCATCGAAGGACAGGCTGCGCGCATCCATGAGCTTCGCCACCTCGGTCATGGCGTGCACATCCTGCGCCACGAGGCCGTCGAGCAGCGCAAACAGGTGTTCGTCGCCGACCGTGCCGAGCATGGCGCGCACGCCCTCGTCCTCGACCTTGCCGGCGCCGTGGGCAATGGCCTGATCGAGCAGGGAGAGCGCGTCGCGCATGCTGCCCGCCGCGCCCTTCGCCAGATGCCGCAGGGCCGCCGGTTCGGAGGGGACGCCCTCGGCCTCCAGCACGCGCGACAGGTGATCGACGATGTGCGTCAGCGGCATCTGCTTCAAATTGAACTGCAGGCAGCGCGACAGCACCGTGACAGGTATCTTCTGCGGGTCGGTGGTGGCGAGGATGAACTTGACGTGTTCGGGAGGCTCTTCCAGCGTCTTCAGCATGGCGTTGAAGGCGTGGCCGGAAAGCTGATGGACTTCGTCGATCACATATACCTTGTAGCGGCCGATGGTCGGCGCATAGGTAGCGCGCTCGAGCAACTGGGTCATGTCGTCGACCCCGCGATTGGAGGCGGCATCGAGCTCGATGTAGTCGACAAAACGGCCGGTATCGATCGCGGTGCAAGCGGAACACACGCCGCAGGGCGTGGCACTGACACCGGCTTCGCAGTTCAGGGCCTTGGCCATGATGCGCGCCAGCGTGGTCTTGCCGACCCCGCGGGTGCCGGTGAACAAATAAGCGTGATGCAGCCGGTTCTGTTCCAGCGCATGGGTCAGCGCCCGCACGACGTGCTCCTGCCCCACCAGGGTTGCGAAAGACTTGGGGCGCCACTTGCGGGCGAGGACCTGATAACTCATGCGGCGATTTTATCAGGCCCGCCACGCCAAACGGGGCAGCCCGTGACAGATGGCTGCCCCGCTTTGCCGCGAGACGAAACTACCTCAACCCTTGCGCGGTTCTGTGGCAACCTGACCGCCACGCGGCGCTCCACGGCCTGGGCCGTGCTGATGGCCGGCATTGCTGAAATGCTTGTCAGCCGCGGCCTTCTGCTCGGGCGTCAGCGCGGCGTAGAGTCGATTGAAGGATTCGTTGACCGACTCCATGGCGGCAACGCGATCTTTCATGGCGCTTTGCATCTGCGTCATGCGCTCCGGCGCGCTCAGCGGCTTGTCGTCCTTCATGCGCTCGCGCATGGCCTGCATGCCCTTGCCGGATTCCGCTTTCGACTTTTCGGCGAAGGCCTGCCACAGCGGCTCCTGCTCTGCGGTGAGTTTGAGTTCGCTCTTGAACCGGGTCAGGCGCTGGTCTACGCGGGCGCCGGGATCCATCATGCCGCCCTGCATCGCGCTGCGCATCATGCCTGGCTTGCCGTCGCTGGTGCAGCCCGGCCCCTGTGCGTAGGCGATGCCGAAAAAGACGGCGCTGGCGGCAAGAAAGCCCGCAACAATGGTTTTTTTGCGATTCATGGTGTGCTCCTGTCGTAAATGCCTCATGGCAGGATGCATTTCACCCGGTTGCTGTAAGCCCGGTGTGACAAACGCGCGCAGTTTGTAAGGGAAGATTGCAAAATCACTGTCGGCGCGGACGAAGGGGTGGGGGGGGCGGCGAGCCTGACCCCCGGCACTTGCAGAAAATGGCTGTGGCTGCTTCCTTCCGGACCTGACCAGATTCACCACCCCGCAATGCGGGGAGACCCGCCGCGACGCGAATTCTAGCAGTGCCTCGCAGCGCCGTATCACCAGCGCCGACTTTTATCAGCCGCCGCCACGCTGGTAGTGAAGCGTAAAGCGCCGCATGAAGGCATCCTGAGCGGCCTCGTCAAGGCCGTCGAATGCGATCTCGACGCGATGGCGCTCGAGCCGCACCAAGCCGATTTCAAGGGGAGGAATCGGGGTCAGGCGAACAGACCAACGCTTGCCGCGGAATTCGCCGTCAATTTCACGAAGCGGCTCTCCTCCGGTCGCCAGCGGCAGCAGGCGAACAAAGTCTTCGCGCGTAGTGGTCGCGTCGTAGGCGAGCGGAAATTTCATCCGCCGGCGACGGGCGGCCAGATGGCCAGCGTTTCTCCGTCGCGCAGGACACGCCCGGCGCGCTCGCCGGGAGGCACGAAAGCGCCGTCGACCAGCACCAGATGCACCAGTTTCTGCGGCAGGCTGAAGCGTTCGATGATCTGCGCCACCGTTGTGTCCGCGGCCAGTTCGAGGGCCAGCGCGTTGGTTTTTTTCGCTTCGGCCGGAAGGTAGTCCTGCAGGGTGGCGAACAGCTTGAAAGTAACCCTCATGCCGCTTTCTGCGCCGTCGCCAGATAGGCCGTCATGAAGCCCGTCGGATCGGCCAGCAGGCGCGCCTTCCACTCGCCGAGCGGCGCCTGCGTCTGCACCAGTCCGCGCAGGGCGCCGACATGGTCGGTCCAGCCAATGCTGGTGGCGCCGATCAACACTTCGTCCCGAAATTGGAGTGACAGATAGCGATAACTCGTGTCATCCGCCAGTTCGACGCCCGCTCCGCCCTGCTCCTTGCCCACGCCTTGCCATTGCCCGAAGGAGGTCGAAATCAGGCCCAGCGTATCCAGCACGTTGATCACCAGGCTGCCGCCGCTTACCGCAGTTCCGCCGGCCATGTTGTGCGCGGCGACGCGCGCCTGATCGACCGCATTGGGCTGGATCGCGTTGAGTTCCGGCTGGCCGCTGTGAAAGCCCGGTGCTTCGGTCACGTCGCCCGCCGCAAAGATGTCGGCGACGCTGGTGCGCATCCCTGCATCGACACGAATGCCGCGTTCGATGGCGACCCCGCTGCCGGCCAGGAACGCCGTATTGGGTGCGACCCCGGCCGCGCAGATCACCAGGTCGGCAACGATGTCGGCACCAGTGCTGAGTTTGGCCACCAACGCGCCGTCCTTCTGCGTCAGCGAGGTGACGCCGGCATTGCAATGCACGGCGACGCCTTTGCCCTCGACCCAGCGCTTGATCATGGCTCCGGCCTTGGCGGTCATCATGCGCGGCACCATGCGATCGCCCATTTCGACCACGGTCAGCTTGACGCCGCGCGCTGCCAGTGCTTCCATGATGATGCAGCCGATGAAGCCGGCACCGATCTGCAGCACGCGAGCACCGGGGGCCGCCTTCGCCGCGATCGCACGCGCATCCTCGATGGTCCAGCAGGTGTGCACATTGTGCAGATCCATGCCGGCCACCTTGGGCAGTAGCGGCCGGGAACCGGTGGCAAGCAGCAGGCGGTCATAGGGCAGGCGCTCGCCGCTGGCGAACTCGACTTGTTTCGACTTCGCATCGAGCTTGATCACCTTGCCTTCGATCAGATGGATGCGTTCCCTGGCATAGTGGTCGTGGTTCTTGCGCAAGTGCGTGCCGCTGTCGGCAATCTTGCCGATCAGGAAATACGGAATCGCCATGCGCGAATAGGGCGGCTCCGACTCGTCGCCGATGAGGGCAATTTCTGCATCCGGTTGCAGGCGCCGCAAGGTTTCGGCGGCAACCAGACCGGCCGGGCCATTGCCAATGATGACGTGTTTCATGGGGTTTCCTTAAAACGGTCAGGGGACCGGCAGTGCCGATCCCCTGAGGGCATCGCAGAATTACAGACCCAAACGGGCAAGCGTTTCCTTGCTTGGCACGCCTTCCGCGCTCCAGCCGCGGGCTTTGTAATACTCCGGCCGCATCTTGTCGATGCCATTCACCAGTCCCTTGGCCGGGCCGGTCTTGGCCGGTTCGGTCTTGAGGCGCGGCGGCAGGTCGTCGTCCTTGGCGGTAAAGCCGGCGGCATTGTTGAACTGGCGCTCCATGTTCCAGATGCGCTCGCCTACCAGCGCCAGCTTTTCCATGGTCCAGTCGCCATCGCAGGCCGCATCGAGCTGCGGCTGCAAGTCGACCAGCGACCAGGCAAAGGTGGTGAACACGCAGACGCCGGCGGAGTCGAACACCGAGGTGGCGTCCTGGAAGGCCTTGACCAGATCCGCCTTGCCCTCGGTCACCAGCGGATCGGTCTTGACCGGAATGCCGAGCACTTCGGATGCAACCGTGTAGCCACGCAAGTGGCAGGCACCACGGTTCGACGTGGCATAGGCCAGACCCATGCCCTGGATGCCACGCGAGTCATAGGCCGGGAACTCCTGCTTCTTGACGCCCATCGACAACTCGGGCTTGCCATATTTTGCGCACATGCGTGCGGAACCGAGCGCCAGATCCTTGCCGAAGCCCTCACCCTTGACCAGCATTTCGGCCAGGGCCACCAGTGCCTGGGCCGAACCGAAGGGTGCGTCGAGGCCGATCTGCTCCTTGGTCAGGATGCCCAAGTCATAAAGCTCCATGGCCGCCGCCACGGTGGCGCCGAAGGTGATCGGATCGAAGCCGTCTTCGTTGCAGATCAGGTTGGCATATTGCAACGCCTCCAGGTCGCCAACGCCGTTGGCCGCGCCCAGCGCCCAGGCCGCTTCGTATTCGAGGCCGCCCGACGCGCCCCAGTATTGCGGCTTGTTCACCACGCTGAAGTGCGTCTCGTCGATTTTCGAAATGCGCCCGCAGGCGATGGTGCAGCCGAAGCAGGCGGCGTTGGTCACCAGATGCGGCTTGCCATCGGTGGGACGCTTTTCGTGCATGGCCTCGGCCGAAATCTTGCGAGCATCCTCGAACTGGACGTCGCGGTGATTGCGCGTCGGCAGAGCACCCATTTCGTTGATGACATTCATCAGCACCTGGGTGCCATAGGTCGGCAGGCCCTGACCGGTAACGGCATTGTCGGCCAGCACCTTCTTCGCCGCCGCGGCCGCGGCCATGAATGCCTTGGGATTCTTGATCGCACCAGCCCCTTTGGTGCCGCGCACCGCGACGGCCTTGAGGTTCTTCGAGCCCATCACGGTGCCCACCCCGGAACGCCCGGCGGCGCGATGCAGATCGTTGACGATGCAGGCGTAGAGCACACCGTTCTCGCCGGCACGACCAATACTGGAAACGCGAATCTGCGGGTCCTGATGGCTCTTCTTGATGATCTCCTCGGTTTGCCACACGGTCTTGCCCCACAAGTGGGCGGCGTCGCGCAGTTCGACCTTGTCGTCCTCGATCGACAGGTAGACTGGCTTGGGCGACTTGCCTTCAAAGATGACCATGTCCCAGCCGGCGAACTTGAGCTCGGCACCGAAATAGCCACCCGAATTCGAGCAGGCGATGGCGCCGGTCAGCGCACCCTTGGTGATCACCGAATAGCGCCCGCCGGTGGAGGCCGGCGTGCCGGTCAGCGGCCCGGTCGCCATGATCATCTTGTTGGCCGGCGACAACGGGTCGACCTTGGGGTCGACTTCCTCGACGAAATACTTGGTGGCCAGTCCGCGCTGGCCGAGGTATTGCTGAGCCCACTCCATGTTGAGGGGTTCGGATTTGCAGGTGCCCTTGCTCAGGTCAACGCGCAGGATTTTTCGTGTCCATCCCATGTCTGTCTCCTTAAGCGCTGGCGCGCGATTGAGTGTTGGTCTTGCCCGCCCACTGGCGCATCTTGTCGAGCCCGGTCCAGTCCGCATCGACGTAGGTGATGGCACCGGTCGGACACGCCGTCGCGCATGCCGGATCGCCGCCGCAGAGGTCGCACTTCTGCACCTTGCCGGAGTCGGCCATGTAATTGACCGTGCCGAACGGGCAGGCGATGGTGCACACCTTGCAGCCGACGCACGCGTCGACATGAACGACCTTGGCGCCGGTCACGGCGTCGACCCGGATCGCGTCGACCGGGCAGGCATTCATGCACCAGGCTTCGGCGCACTGGGTGCAGGTGTAGGGCACCTTGCGTCCCTCGTGCTCGAAGTTGAAAACCTTGATCCGCGACTTCGAGATGTTGAACACCCCGTAGTTCTCGTAGGAGCACGCCATCTCGCATTGCAGACAGCCTGTGCATTTTGTGGGGTCGATGTGCAACGATTTCTGCATGATGCCTCCTCTTCAGTTCAACGCCGAGATATGCGAACGCTTGCCTATTCTAGACCCCGGAAAATCTTGAGATCAAAACTTTCAATGTTGCGCCGCACCATTAGTGCGGCACCGGCCTCAGCCGAGCAGGAATTCCCGTATTGGAGCGACCTGCGCCGCGTCCATCAGCGGAGGCACGTGGCCAACCGCGGGCACCTCGACCAGCCTTGCGCGAGGCCCGCGTGCGCCCATCTGTAGCGCCGTTTCGTGCGTCAGCAGGTCGGACAGCGCACCGCGCAGCAGCAGCGTCGGGCACGAGATGCCGTCATACAGCGACCACAGTTCGACATCCTTGCCGCCGCTTGCCAGCCACATTTCCCGAAACGGCTGGGCCAGACCTGGATCGTAGGCGACCTCTACTCCGCCATCCGTAGCGGCGCGCATCACATGCACGGTCAGGTGTCGCCACTGCTCGTCCGACAGGGCACCGAACGGGGCGCAAACCGAGCGGACGAAGGCCTCAGCCTGCCCGATGTCCGCGAATCGCGGCGCGCTGCCCAGGTAGTCGCCGATGCGCTGCAAGGACACGCCGGTCACCACCGGACCGACGTCGTTCAGCACCAGCCGCGCGATCGGCGTCTCCGGCTGGCAGGCCAGGGCCATGCCGATCAGGCCGCCCATAGAAGTGCCGACCCAGTGCACCGATTCCGTGCCGAGCTGCGCCAGCAGGGTCGCCATGTCGGCGCAATACTGCGGCAAGGCGTACAGGGACTTGTCGCGCAGCCAGTCGCTGCGCCCGCGCCCTACTACGTCAGGACAGACGACGCGATAGCGATCGGCCATCGCCTGCGCCAGGAAGTCGAAGTCGCGGCCGCAACGGGTCAGCCCGTGCACGCAGACCAGGACCCGAGGATTCTCCGGATCGCCCCACTCGACGTACGCCATGTGATGGAATCCCGCGGTGCTCAGACACTTCACCCGCCCTTCGCGCATGTTCAGACTCCCCATTCGATGTCAGCGTGGCACCAGCGGCGGCTCCTGCATGGCCGCCACCTGTTCGCGCAATTCGAGGATGCGCTCTTCCCAGTAGCGACGGGTCGCGAACCAGGGGAAGGCAGCCGGAAACGCCGGATCGCTCCAGCGCCGCGCCAGCCACGCCGAATGATGCATCAGGCGCAGCGTGCGCAGGGCCTCGACCAAATGCAGTTCGCGGTCATCGAATTCGCGGAAGGTCTCGTAGCCGGCCAGCACGTGGCCCAACTGACGCCCCATCTCCTGCTCGTCGCCGGACAGCAGCATCCACAGATCCTGTACCGACGGCCCCATGCGCGCGTCGTCGAAGTCGACGAAGTGCGGGCCGTCCGGCGTCCACAGCACGTTGCCGGCGTGGCAGTCGCCGTGCAGCCTGATCTGCCGGATCGCGCCGGCGCGCTCGACGCAGTGGCGGACGCCTTGCAGCGCCTGCTCCGCCACGCCCGCCCACACCGACTCCAGGTCGGGCGGGACCACGTGATTGGCCAGCAGCCAGTCGCGCGAGTCGACGCCGAAGCTGCGGATGTCGAGGGTCCCGCGCGTGGCGAAATCCTCGCGGGCGCCGACCACGTGGATGCGCGCCATCAGCCGGCCCATCCATTCCAGGGTCTCCGGATCGTCGAATTCCGGGGCCCGCCCGCCTTGCCGCGGGAATACCGAAAAGCGGAAGCCGCCGTGCGCAAAAAGCGTCCGCCCGCCGATCACCAGCGGCGCCACCACGGGCAGCTCCTCGACGGCCATCGCCGCGGTGAACCGATGTTCCTCGGCGATCTGCGCATCGCTCCAGCGGAAGGGCCGATAGAATTTGGCGACCAACGGCGCACCGCCATCGATGCCGACCTGCCAGACGCGGTTCTCGTAGCTGTTGAGCGCCATCAGCGCCCCGTCGCAGCGATAGCCGAGGCTTTCCAGTGCGTCGAGGATGGGCTCCGGCCTCAGTCCGGCAAAGGGGATCGTATCGCTCCGGGTCATGGTGCTGGCCGAAATGGTCGGGCCGCGATTATGAATCCTAATCGGCGTGTCGGGCGTGCCAATAGCGGCGGCGCTCCGCGCCTTCGTGACGGAAACGCAGGCCGTCGCCGCCCAGCGCGATGCGCACCGCGCCGTCGACATCGGTACGGTGCAAGGTCGCGCCGCTCGCCACATAGCGTTCGACCACGTCGTCCTTCGGGTGGCCGAAGCGATTGAGGTAGCCGACGGGAAACACCACGTCGCGGGCCGCGACCGCGGCAATGAAACCGGGCGTCGACGAGGTCCGGCTGCCGTGATGCGGCACCGTCATCGCGGCGGCGGCCAGCCCGCCGGGGTAGCGTCCGATCAGCGCGGCTTCCGAAACCGCCTCGATGTCCGAGGTCAGGAGAAAGGCCCGGCCGCCCGCCTCCACGCGCAGCACGCAGCTGAGGTCGTTGGTCTTGCGCGACAGCGGCTCCTCGCCCGGATGCAGCATGTCGAAGCGCACGCCGTCCCAGGTCCAGCCATCGCCGTGATGGCAAAGCTCCTGCCGCACCGGTTGCGCCGAGAGCGGATGCTCGAAGGGCAGCGAGACCTTGAGCAAGGACACGGGCAGCGAGGCCAGCACCGAGGCCGCGCCGCCTTCATGGTCCTTGTCGGCATGGCTGACGACCATCGCGTCCAGGCGACGCACTCCCATCGCCCGCAAATACGGCGCGATGATCCGGTTGCCGCTGTCGGCATCGGCGGAGAATGCCGGCCCGGCATCGAACAGCAGATCATGCGCGGCGGTCTGGATGTGGACCGCGAGCCCTTGCCCGACATCGAGCACGACGATCTCGGCCGTCCCCGGCGCCGG
>CAYNGV010000008.1:0-20687 GCA_964397005.1 uncultured Sulfuritalea sp.
TGGCGCTCGATTCGGGCGTCGGCACCTGCGGCAAGGAAGGCCAGAGCGTGCCGGTCGGCGTCGGCCAGCCGACGGTGCGCATCGACGGGCTGACGGTGGGCGGAACGGGTTAGCAGCTCATGGCACCGAGCACCACCGGCGGAAGATGAAACACGCGAAGGGCAAATTGAAGGCCCGCCCCTCCCATCCCCCAATCGCAAACGTCGCATGCGACCTTCCCCTCTCGGGGAGGCTTCTGTTTTGCTCGCTTCGCTCGGCTATCACCCGCCGCTCCGAACGAGTTGTTTCACGCTAACCGGCGAGTTCCACCCGATCGCGGCCGTCGTCCTTGGCGCGCAGCAAAGCGGCATCGACGCGGGACAGCAGTTCGTCGAGCGATTCGCCGCGAAACATCTGCGCCACGCCGCAACTGAGCGTCACGCCCTCGCCCGTCGGAAGCCCGCTGCCGATCGCCACCAGTTCGCGCAAGCGCTCGGCGATCGGCAGTGCCGCATCCACCGTCGTTTGCGGCAGCAGGATCAGGAACTCCTCGCCACCGTAACGGGCGATCAGGTCCTGCGGGCGCAAGCCGTCGGCCAGGCGGCGTGCCATGCGGCGCAAGATGGCATCGCCGGCAAGGTGGCCGAAGCGATCATTGAAATGCCTGAACAGGTCGATGTCGGCGATGATCATGCAAACTGGGGCATGGTCGTGCTCGCAACGGGCGATGGCGCGCGGGAAGGCCTCTAGCGCCCAACGCCGGTTGTGGATCCCGGTCAGCGCATCGACGCTCGACGCCTGTTCGAATTCAAGACTCTGGCTCTGCGCCGCGACCAGCGCCTGGTTGTCGTTGCGCATGCGGCCGGCCATGATCGCCAGCAGGTTGCGCGCCACGCCGTGCGAACTATCGACCAGCGCCCAGAGGACTTCGTGCGGCATCGCCAGCAGCCGCGTGTCCTTCGCCGCCAGCACCAGGGCCGACGCCTTCTGTCCATCCAGCAGGGACATCTCGCCGACACAATCGCCGGCGCCAAGCACGGCATGCTCGGGCAGGCCGCGATCGTCCAGATAGACGCGCAATTCGCCGTCAAGAATGAGATACAAATGGCTGTTGGCCGCGCCGGCTTCGAGCAGATGCTCGCCGCGTCCCAGATTCAGCCGATGGCAGCGCTCAAGCAGGCGCTCGATGCTTTCCAGGCTGATGTTGGCAAACAGCTTGGCTCGCTGGAGATGCTGACGGTCTTCTCTGTCGATCATGGCGGTAACGGATTCCTCTGCCGACGATGGGACCAGCGTATATCAAATCGGCCCTGGCCGCGACACCGTCCGGGTAGCCGAAACAACCGGCGGTCGGGAAGAGGCCGGTGGCCGCGGCCGCTCACTTGTCATCAAACGCGTAGCCGAGTTCCGCCGCACCGCGTCGGATCGCCTCCATCGCGGGAGGCACCTGTTCCGGCGCGCCGCGCACCCCGAGTTCGACGTGACGCTGGACTTCCGTCGAGCCGAGGAAAGGCAGGCTGAATACCTTGAGGCCGGGATAGTCGGCTTCGATGCGCAGCATCAGCGGCGTCAGCGCGCTCTCGATGCCTTTCCAGACCAGGATCGCGGCCTCGGCGGAAGCTTGGCGGTTGAAGCAATGGGCATACCGGGTATCGAGTACCCATTCGATCATCGGCCAAGCCATTTGCGGAAAGCCGGGCACGAAATGATGGTCGCCCCAGGAGAATCCGGGAATGCGGTTGAAGGGGTTGGGAATGATGCGGCTGCCGGACGGAAAGCGCCCCATGTCGAGCGCATAGTCGCTGACCTCGCGACCGATCTCGGCATAGCGGCCGCGAATCTCGCGTTCCGCATCGGCATCGAGTACCAGGTCGACCCCGGCCGCGGCGGCGGCCGCCTGCCGCGTGTGATCGTCCGGCGTGTTGCCGATGCCGCCGCAGCTGAACACGATGTCGCCGGAAGCGAAGCTGCGGCGCAGGATTTCGGTCAGCCGCGCCCGGTTGTCGCCGTGATACAGCGCCCAGTCGAGCGTCAGGCCTCGTGCGGCGAGCAGTTCGACAATTTTGGCAAAATGCTTGTCCTGACGGCGGCCGAGCGTGATCTCGTCGCCGATGATGATGGCGCCGATGCCTTGTGTATCGCTGATCATAAAACCACGCCTCCCTCCTGACGCCTGCGGCGCAATGCGGCCAGCCCGAGATGCACGAAGACCAGCGCCGCAAACGCCGGCGCCAGCAGATTGAGCAGCGGCACATGCGCCGCCGCCGACGTGGCGAGTCCCGCCATGTAGAAACGACTGCGATTATCCGCAATCAGATCCCTCAGCTCGGCGCGCGTCGCATGTTCGGCCAGGGCATCGAAACCGAAAGTGCGCTGGTTCAGCCAGCTGCCCCACAGCAAGGGCAGCACCAGCAGTGCGCCCGGGATCAGCAGCAGCGGCAGGATGACGACACAGCCGAGGACAAAGATCGCCCCGGCCGACAGCGTATTGCCCAGGCTGCCCCAGAACACGTTTTCGCCATGGCGTCCGAGATCGGGATAATCGCGCGCCGCCACAATATTGATCAGCCGCGGCAGCGCAAACACCGCGACGAGAAAAATGGCGGTGAAATACGTCAGCGCGGCGAAGGTCGCCAGCAGCATGAAAACAGCGGCCCAGTGCGCCACCCATTCCCAGCCCGACCAGCGCAATTCCGGCACGACGCTGGTCATCAGCGCGATGCCATGCGCCCAAACCGTCGCGCCCACCGCAACCCACGCGACCAGCGCCACCAGCGGCGGCCAGACGGCCTGCCAGAGGACATCGGCCCGCGTCAGGTCGCGCAGCGATTTGGTGAATGCGGCGAATACGTCCTTCATCTGTGTGCCCGGCTTTCCCATTGCTTCTGCAAGCGCTTCACCGACACCGGCGAAGAGGTCTTCAGTTCCTGCGCGAATAATGCCACGCGCAGCTCTTCGAGCAACCAGCGGAATTCGTCGAGGAAAGCGTCGCCCTGCTGCCCCGATTTAAGCATGGCATTGCGTTCGCGCTCCCATGGCTTGCCCAGCGCCTGCCAGTCTGTCATCAAGCGCGTGTCGCGTGCCGGATCGCTGCGCGCCTTTTCCAGGCGCAGGCTGATCGCCTTGAGATAGCGCGGATAGTGCTGCAGGCGCTCGAAGGGCGTGGTGGCGATGAATTTCTTTGGCAGCAGTTCGGCCAGTTGCGCACCAATATCGGCGCAGGCTTGCGGGAAAGCCTTCTGGATTGCCGCAAGCCTTTTCGACAGCACGGCATGTTCGGCCAGAATGGAGCCGACCAGGCGCAGGATTTCCTGCGCCACCAGCAGGATGCGGCCGCGAGCGGCATCACGCCGTGTCACGAACGCCGAGTTTTCCGTGGGCAGCGGATCCATCAGACAGGTGCGTTCGAGGGTCACGGCGATCAGTTGCTCGCGCAGTTCCTTCTCGGTCCCCAGCGCGATGAACTGCAACGCGATCTCGCGCAGGCCCGGCAGCTTCTCGATGGCCTTGACCTGGGCCGCCAGTTGCAGCGCGAACAGCCGCGCCATGCCGCGACGGTGCTCGGTGCGGGCCTTGTCCTCGGTATCGAAGGCGGTGAGGCGCACGGCTTCGCCCATGTCGACCAGGGCCGGGAAACCCAGCGTGGTGCCAGCGCCGACTTTTACTTCCATGAGTTCCGGCAGCGTGCCGAAGGTCCATGTCGTGACGCCCGACGCTTCGCCAGCGGCCTCGTGTGTGACTTCGGCCGCGGCATAGACCTGCTCGACGCGGTCGCGATACTCGGCGCGCAGTTCGGCCAGGTTGCGCGAAATCGCCAGCGTGCCGCCATGCTCGTCGGTAAGGCGGAAATTCATGAACAAATGCGGGCGCAACTCGCCGCTGCGAAAGGCGTCGAGCGGCAGCTTCATGGCCAGGTGCTCCTCGGCGGCGCGCGTCAGGGCACGTACCAGTGGCTCGTCGAGGTCATGCTCCTGCTCGCAGAAATCAGAGGCGAACTCGTCGAGCGGCTGCAGGCGGTGGCGATACTTCTGTTGCAGCGTCTTCAGCAGGGCGAGGATTTTCTCCTTGAGCAATCCCGGCACCAGCCATTCGCAGCGATTGGCCGGCAACTGGTTGAGCGCAGTCAGCGGCAGGTTCAGCGTAACGCCATCATCGGCGGCGCCGGGGTCATGGTGGTAGCTCAACTTGAAGCTCTGGGCGCGATGCGTAAATGCCGGAGGAAAGGCGTCGGTGGTGATGCCCGCCGCCTCGTGGCGCATCAACTGTTCCTTTTCCAGGCAAAGCAGTTTCGGGTTCGCCGCCTCGGCCTCGCGCCGCCAGTGGTCGAAGGCGGCCAGGGTGATGATACCTTCGGGAATCCGGCTGTCGTAGAAGGCGAAAATCAGCTCGTCATCGACCAGCACGTCGGGCCGCCGCGACTTGTGTTCCAGCGCCTGGATTTCCTTCATGAGTTTGGCGTTGTGCTGGAAAAAGCGCCACTTGCGCACCCAGTCCTCGCCGACCTGGCCCTCGACCAGCGCCTCGCGAATCAGGATTTCGCGCGCCAGTGTCGGGTCGCTCGGGCCGTAGTGCACACGTCGTTTGGCATGGATCATCAGGCCGTGCAGGGTGACGCGCTCCCAGGCCACGACCTGGCCCGGCCCCTTTTCCCAGTGCGGCTCATAGACATGCTTGCGGATCAGGTGGCCGCCGACCTGCTCCAGCCACTCCGGCTCGATTTTCGCAATGCAGCGCGCGAACAAGCGCGAGGTCTCGACCAGTTCGGCGGCGACGATCCAGCGTCCGGCCTTCTTGACGAGGCTCGAACCGGGGTGGATGTAGAAGCGGATGCCGCGCGCACCGAGATAGTTTTTGTCTTCTTCGCTGACGAGACCGATGTGGCCGAGCAGGCCCGTCAGCAGCGCCTTGTGGATGGCCTCATAGGACGCGGGAATCTGGTTCTCCTTCCAGCCGTGCTCGTGGCACAGGGTCATCAGTTGGCCATGCACGTCGCGCCACTCGCGCAGGCGCAGCCAGTTGATGAAGTTCTGCCGGCACCACTGGCGCTGCTTGTTGCTGGTCTCGTGCTTCCAGACTTCGTCACCGGCGGCCCAGAGCTTGAGATAGGAAAGGAATTCGGATTTCTCGTCCTTCCACTTGGCATGGGCCTGATCGGCTGTCGCTGCATGTTCCTGCGGTCGGTCGCGGGGGTCCTGGGTGCCGAGCGCGGCGGCAATGATCAATACCTCCCGCAGGCAGTTGTGCTCGCGCGCGGCGAGGATCATGCGGCCGATCTTCGGATCGAGCGGCAGCTTGGCCAGCTCAAAGCCGACCTGCGTCAGATCCTTGCTCGTCTCGTCGATGGCACCGAGTTCGGCGAGCAACTGGTAGCCATCGGCGATCATGCGCGGCAGCGGCGCTTCGAGGAAAGGGAAGTCCTCGACGTCGCCCAGATGCAGCGACTTCATGCGCAGGATCACGCCGGCCAGGCTGGAGCGCAGGATTTCAGGTTCGGTGTAGGCCGGACGCTGGTTGAAATCCTCTTCGTCGTAAAGCTTGAAACAGACGCCCGCCGAAACGCGGCCGCAACGCCCGGCACGCTGGCTGGCCGCCGCGCGCGAGATCGGCTCGACCTGCAGTTGCTCGACCTTGTTGCGATGCGAGTAGCGCTTGACGCGCGCCAGTCCCGAGTCGATCACGTAGCGGATGCCGGGCACGGTCAGCGAGGTCTCGGCGACGTTGGTCGCCAGCACCACGCGCTGCCCCTGATGCGAGGCGAAAACGCGACCCTGCTCGACGGCGGTCTGGCGCGCGAACAGCGGCAGCACTTCGAGGCCGGGAGGATGGTGTTTGCGCAGCGCCTCCGCCGCCTCGCGTATCTCGCGCTCGCCGGGCAGGAACACCAGCACGTCGCCCGGCCCGGTGCGATGCGCTTCGTCGACGGCATCGACGATGGCATCGTTCAGATCGGTATCCTTCTTCTCGTCGAACGGACGAAAGCGCGTCTCGATCGGATAAAGCCGGCCCGAGACCTCGATCACCGGTGCCGCATTTCCGTTAATGGCGAAGTGTTTTGAGAAACGCTCGGCATCGAGCGTGGCCGAGGTGACGATGACCTTCAGGTCCGGCCGTTTCGGCAGCAGTTGCCGCAGGTAGCCGAGCAGGAAATCGATGTTCAGGCTGCGCTCGTGCGCCTCGTCGATCAGGATCGTGTCGTACTGGCGCAATAGCGGATCAGTCTGCGTTTCCGCCAGCAGGATGCCATCGGTCATCAGCTTGATGTAGCTTGATGCCGTGACCTTGTCGGTAAAGCGGATCTTGAAGCCGACATGGCGACCCAACTCCGACTTCAGTTCCTGCGCGATGCGCGTCGCCGTGGCGCGCGCGGCAATGCGGCGGGGCTGGGTATGACCGATCAGGCCGTTGAGGCCGCGCCCGATTTCAAGGCAGATTTTTGGCAGTTGCGTGGTCTTGCCCGAACCGGTTTCGCCGCAAACCACCACTACCTGATTGCGCTCGATGGCCTCGCCGATTTCCTGTCGCCGCACATTCACCGGCAAGTCTTCGTCATAGCTCAGCGCGGGCCGCCCGGCCCGCCGCGCCTCGGGGTCGAACCTCATTGCGCCAGCTTGTGAATGGTGAAGATGCCGAGCCCCGTCATCAGGAGCGAACCGAACAGGTGCAAGGCCGCCGCGCCCGCCGCCCAGCCGTAGCGCGCGTTCTGGATCAGGTGCACCACCTCGGCCGAAAATGTCGAGAAGGTGGTCAGCGCGCCGAGGAAGCCGGTGATGAAGAACAGTTTGAGTTCGGGCGGCATCTCGGCATTGAGGTGGAACACCATCACCGCGGCACCGACCAGATAGCCGCCGATCAGGTTGGCGGCCAGGGTGCCCATGGGCACGGCGACGAACAGCGGGTTGAGCCAGAGCCCCAGGCCGTAGCGCAACCAGGCGCCAAGGATGGCACCGACACCGATGGCAAGAAGGGCGGCAGCATTCATGGGGGCTAATTCTACGTCGCAACGGTAGAATTGCCGCTTTGCGACACGCTGCCGCTGATCATGGCCGAACCCGATATCAAACCCTCGAATTTCATTCGTCACATCATCGACGCCGACCTCAAGGCCGGCAAGTACGCGGCGCGCCACTGGAGCGGGCGGCCCGGTCCGGGCGCCCAGCAAAAACTCGGCGCTGGCGACACGGCGACAATCCGCACCCGCTTTCCGCCGGAGCCCAACGGCTACCTGCACTTCGGCCACGCCAAGTCGATCTGCCTGAATTTCGGCCTTGCACAGGATTACGCCGGCGCCTGCCATTTGCGTTTCGACGACACCAATCCGGAAAAGGAAGAACAGGAGTATGTCGATTCCATCATCGACGCCGTGCATTGGCTCGGCTTCGACTGGCAAAAAAATCAATACTTCGCTTCCGACTACTTTCAGTGGATGTACGACTTCGCCGAAAAGCTGATCGAAGCCGGCCACGCCTATGTCGATTCGCAGACGGCGGAGGAAATGCGCGCCAGCCGCGGCACGCTGACCGAAGCGGGAAAGAACTCGCCTTTCCGCAATCGCACGCCGCAAGAAAATCTCGATCTGTTCCGCTCTATGCGCGCCGGCGAATTCGCTGACGGCACCCACATCCTGCGCGCCAAGGTGGACATGGGTTCGGGCAACATCAACCTGCGCGACCCGGCCATTTACCGCATCCGCCACGCCACGCACCATGCCACCGGCGATGCCTGGTGCATCTACCCGATGTACACCTACGCCCATCCGATCGAGGATGCGCTGGAGAACATCACCCACTCCATCTGCACCCTCGAATTCGAGGACCAGCGCCCCTTCTACGACTGGCTGCTGGCGCGTCTGGCGGAGCTGGGCTGCGTCAACACGCCGCTGCCGCAGCAAATCGAATTCGCCCGGCTCAACCTGTCCTACGTCGTGCTCTCCAAGCGCAAGCTGATCCAGCTGGTCGACGAGAAGCACGTCGACGGCTGGGACGACCCGCGTTTGCCGACCCTGGTCGGTGCGCGCCGCCGCGGCTTCACGCCGGAAGGCTTCCGCCGCTTCAACGAAATGAACGGCGTCACCAAGTCCGATTCCTGGATCGACATCAGCGTGCTGGAGGAATGCCAACGCGAACACCTCAACGAAACCGCGCTGCGCCGCATCGCCGTGCTCGACCCGGTGAAGCTGGTCATCGACAACTACCCCGAAGGGCAGGAAGAAGAATGCCTCGCGCCCAACCATCCGCAAAAGCCGGAGTGGGGCAAGCGCCCCGTACCGTTCTCGAAGGAACTCTGGATCGAGCGCGAGGACTTCATGGAAGCCCCCTCCAAGGGCTACTTCCGCCTTTTCCCCGGCAACATGGTGCGCCTGCGCTACGGCTTCGTGATCAAGTGCCTCGGTGCTGACCATGATGCCGCCGGTAACATCACCGCCGTGCATTGCGAGTACATGCCGGATTCCAAATCCGGCACGCCGGGTTCGGACAACTACAAGGTCAAAGGCAACATCCACTGGGTCTCGGCGCGACATGCCTATGCGGCCGAGGTCAGGCTTTACGACCGCCTGTTTGCGGTCGAAGCCCCGGGCGAGGGCGGGCGCGATTTCATCGCCGACCTTAACCCGACCTCAAAACTTGTCATCACGGCGCAACTCGAAGCCGCGCTGAAAGACGCCGCCGCCGAGGACCGCTTCCAGTTCGAACGCCACGGCTATTTCGTCGCCGACCGCGTCGATTCCCGACCCGGCGCGCCGGCGTTCAACCGTGCCGTGACGCTGAAGGATTCGTGGGCCAAGGGCAAGTGACGACGCCGGACGCGACGTGCCCCTGGCATAAAGCGCTTGGCGCGCGCCGCCGGAAAGCGCAGAATTGCGTTTCACCTGTCCACTCATCGAAGGAGTTCTCCATGCGCAAACTCGCCTGTCTTGTCATTGCCGCGGGCGCAAGCCTTGCAGCCACCGCCCATGCCATGAAGCCCGGCCTGTGGGAAATCACCAGCCAGATGAGCGGCGGCGGCATGCCGGCGATGCCGGCCATGCCGGAAGCCCAGCGCAAGCAGATGGAAGCGATGGGCATAAAGATGCCGGGGGCCGCGGGCGGACCGATGACCGTGGCGGTCAAGCACTGCGTCACCAAGGAGCAGGCGGCGAAGCGCCAGCCGCCGCAATCCGATGAAGATCGCAAGCAGAAATGCGAACAGAAGGACGTGAAGACCTCGGGCAACACCGTGACCTGGAAGATCGAATGCACCGGCGAACGCAAGATGACCGGCAGCGGCTCGATGACCTGGCAGGGCGAGGAAAGCTACAAGGGTGAATCCACGTTCACCATGCAGGACGCCAAGCGCGGCCCGACCACCATGAAGCAGAACTACTCGGGCAAGTGGCTGGCCGCGGCCTGCGGCAAGTAAACATTCACTTCAGGCCGATCAGGCGGCGGAATTCCGCCGCCTGCATCGGCCGGCCGAAGTGGTAGCCCTGCACCAGGTCACAATTCATTGCGCGCAGCTCGGCGGCCACGGCCTCGGTCTCGACACCCTCGGCCACCACCTTCAGATTGAGGCTCCCGGCCATCTGGATCACGGCGCGCACGATCGCTGCATCGTCCTGATCGGTCTCGATGTCGCGCACGAAGGACTGGTCGATCTTCAGCTTGTCCACGGCAAAGCGTTTGAGGTAGGCGAGGCTGGAATAGCCGGTACCGAAATCGTCGATCGCCAGCCGCACACCCAATGCCTGCAGCCGATTCACGGTTGCCAGCACCTGTTCGGCGCCATCGATCAGGACTGATTCGGTAAGTTCCAGTTCCAGCGCGGCGGGCGGCGCGCCGGAGGCAGCCAGGGCGCGCAGCACCATTTCTTCGACATCGCCGCGGCGAAACTGGATGGAGGAAATATTCACCGCCATCGAAAGCTGCGCGCACCCTTGTGCATGCCAGTGCGCGAGCTCCCGGCAGGCTTCCTGCAACACCCATTCGCCGAGCGGCACAATCAGCCCGCTGTGTTCCGCGGCGGGAATGAAATATCCCGGTGCCACCATGCCCTGCCCCGGACTCAGCCAGCGTACCAGCGCTTCACCGCCGACGATGAGGCCGCTTTTCAGATCCACCAGCGGCTGGTAATGCAGCACGAACTCCTCACGCTCCAGGGCACGGCGCAGCCGGCTGTGCAGGTCAAGCCGCTCCTGCGCATCGGCGTTCATGCGCTCGGTGTTGAAACGGAAGGCATTGCGGCCGGCTTCCTTGGCGTGATACATGGCCGTGTCGGCCTTCTTCAGCAACTCGTCGAAACCGGCGCCGTCTTCCGGATACACGGCAATGCCGATGGAGGCGGAGATCGTCACTTCGTGAGTTTCAACGTGAAACGGTTCGCCCAGCACGGTCATGATCTTGCCCGCAATCTGGGCGGGCACTTCGGAGCTCTGCAGATCGGTCAGGACCACCAGGAATTCATCGCCACCGTGACGGCTGATGGTGTCGGAATCGCGCACGCAGGCCAGCAGACGCTGCGCCGCATCACGCAGGAGGGCATCGCCCACCGGATGTCCGAAAGAGTCATTCACCGCCTTGAAGCGATCAAGATCGACAAACAGCAGCGCCACCTTGCTGCCGGCACGCTCGCCATGGGCAATGGCCTGCTCCATGCGATCCCTGAGCAGCAGTCGATTGGGCAAGCCGGTCAGCGGATCGTGATGGGCGAGAAAAGCGATCTTTGCTTCAACGGCCTTGCGTTCGCTGATGTCGGAAAATATCCCGACAAAATGCGTGATTTTTCCTTCTGCATCGCGTACCGATGAAATGGCCAGCCACTCCGGAAAGATCTCGCCGTTTTTACGCTGGTTCCATATCTCGCCGTGCCAGTACCCCGTCTCGAGCATCTCCCGCCACATATCGCTGAAGAATTCGCGGCCGTGCCTTCCCGACGCCAGCAGGCTGGCGTTGCGCCCGACCGCATCGGCTTCGGCATAGCCGGTAACGCTTGAAAATGCGTTATTGACCGAGATCATGCAGCCGTCGGCGTCAGTGATCATGATTGCTTCGCCGCTGCTTTCGAATACCCTGGCCGCAAGCCGCAGTTCCTCTTCGGCACGCCGCTGCTGGGTGTTGTCGCGGGTGGTGCCCTCGACGCCGATGATGTTGCCCGCCGCATCCTTCATGAAGTGGGCGGTGGTCTGAACCCAGACTATGTGGCCATCCTTGTGCCGCAACCGTGACTGACCGGCAACGATATGGCCACCGCCGGCAGCCATTTGGGCGAGAAAGACTTCTCGATCGGCTTGAGAATAGTAGAAATCGGCCAGCTTGCGGCCCAGCATTTCTTCTGCCGTATACCCGAGCAACTGTTCCACGGAACGCGAAGCACGCGTGACTATGCCGTTGATGTCGGTTCGGTAGTAGGTGTCCTGCAGGTCGTCCAGAATGCCGCGCAGGTCCCGTTCGGATTCAGCCACGGCGCGCTGTGCCTCGACAATCGGCGTCAGGTCGGTGACGAAGCCGAACGAACCGACGACCTCGCCTTTCTCGTTGCGATGCGTGGTGTTGTTGAGCAGGATGTGGAATGTGGTGCCATTCTTGCGACGGGCAATGAGTTGAAATCTGCGGTGGTCGGTAGTGTCGATGCGCTGCATCTGCGCAATCAGATCGGCGCGGCTCTCCTCGGTGATGAAGTCGAGCGGAGTTCTTCCCATCCATTCGTCGCGCGGATACCCGAACAGCTTGCACAGCGTGTCATTGACCTCAATGAAGCGGCGCTGGGGGTCCATGGCGAAATAACCATCTACGGCGCTGTCGATCACATGCCGGTAGTAGCGCTCGCCTTCGCGCAGCGCGACTTCGATCCTGCGCGTCGCGGACATATCGCGGAAAATGGACACATGCAACAGGCGTTCGCCGTCATGCACCGGATAGACGCGGACCTCTACCGGGAGCAGGCTGCCGTCGCTGCGCCGGAAATCGGTATTGATCAATCGCACCTTTTCGGTCAGATCCGCTTTTCTCGCGGACCATGCCTCGGCATCGGCAAAACTGGTGGAAATCTCCCATACATGCCGGACAAGAATTTCGTCGCGCGAATAGCCGAGCAACCCACAGGCCTGGTCGTTGGCTTCAACATAGGCGCCGCTCTCGGCGTCCACCAGGAAAATACCATCGCCAATGCGGTCGAGGACGCCGCCAAGAATCTTGTGCCGGCCGAACTCGTTTTGGGTCACCATGGTTCGCTCCCACCTTCGCGGGAAAGTGGCAGAGCCAGTAGCGGGCAGGGTTCGGAAAGCACGTTCATCCGATCAGAGCGGGACGATGGTGGCATCAGAATAGCAGCAAAGCGCAATCTCCATGGCGCCGCCATGAGGCGGCATGGAGATTGATTCCACGAGTGCTTGCCATCGCCGTGCGTCTGCCGTATTTTTAGCCCATCGCTCCTGGAGACGGCTTATGAGCACTTCCACCGCACGCTACAACCAGATTGCCGACCGCGAGCTGTTGGTCGAATTCCGTGATGCCTTGAATGACCAGGTGACCACACTGGAACGCCAGGTGGCCAACCTGCGCCGCGATCCCGGTGACCGCGAGTCGGTCGCCACGCTGTTCCGCGCCCTGCACACCATCAAGGGCGACGCGTCGATCTGCCGCTTCGAGCTCGGCGTCAGGATCACCCATCCCATCGAGAGCCTGCTGGTGAGGCTGCGCGAGGGAAAACTGGCATTTTCGCCGCTTCTCGCGGAAGCAATCCTGTTGGCACTCGATCGACTGGAACTGGCCGTCGAGGCACTCCTGTCGGGGCGTTCGCTGGAATCCCTGCGACTCCAGCCGCTGATTGATGGTCTCGATCTGCTGAGCACCCGCGAGAACGACGGACTGGATGCAGCCTCGGTCGCCCTGATCGAGGCCGTCACCGGCTTTCGCCCGGCCAACGCGGGGGCCAAGCTCATGCCCAAAGCCGCGGCACGTGGACACGGCAACGCCAGCGATTTGAAGTTCTTCCAGCGTCTGGCATTGCAGCTGGAAACCTACTCGCCGCTGTTCAAGGGGCGCAGCGGACGCCTGCTGCGACTGGCGCTTGAGACGAATCAGCGTGCCGGCAAACCGGTGGATCCGGCACAACTCGAGGCGGCGGTCTATCTGCATGATATCGGGATGATGTTCCTGCCGGAGTCGATCTGGCTCAAGGTTGGCGCACTGACCGATGCCGAGCGGCGAGTGATGCACGAGCACCCGTCCTTCGCCGCCGGAATCGCCGAGCGCATGGTGGGCTGGCATGAGGCCGCTGAAATGATCGCCCAGCATCACGAAATGGTGGACGGCAGAGGCTACCCGCAAGGTCTCAAGGAAGATCGGATTGTTCCCGGCGCCAAGATTCTCGCCATCATCGACGCCTTCGAGTCGGTGACGCTGAAGCACAGCCATCGCGGCGAAGGCCGTTCGCTGCTGCGCGCGGTTGCGGAAATCAACGCCAGCGACAACCAGTTCTCCGCCGAGTGGATAGAACATTTCAATCAGGTGATACGCGGCATGGTCGAGGTCTGACGCGGTTCATCCCCGCGGGGCCGCGTAGTGGATCGGTATAATCAGCCGATTCCTTTGTCCATCAATGCAATCGACCATGCGCCCTGTCACCCTCTCCCGCTTCCTCATCGAAGAACAACGCGACAAGAACGTCATTTCCCCCGATCTTCGCCTCTTGATCGAGGTAGTGTCGCGCGCCTGCAAGGCGATTTCCATCGCCATCGGCAAGGGCAGCCTGGCCGATGTGCTGGGCAGTGCCGGCAGCGACAACGTGCAGGGCGAGGTGCAGAAGAAACTCGACGTGATTTCCAATGAAATCCTGCTCGAAGCCAACGAATGGGGCGGCCATCTGGCTGGCATGGCCTCCGAGGAAATGGAACTGCCGCACGTCATTCCCAACCGTTACCCGAAGGGCGAGTACCTGCTGCTGTTCGATCCGCTCGACGGCTCGTCGAACATCGACGTGAATGTCTCGGTCGGCACCATCTTCTCGGTGCTGCGTTGTCCCGAGGGCATGGACCCGACCGAGCAGGCCTTTCTCCAGCCCGGCACGCGACAGGTCTGCGCCGGCTATGCCGTGTATGGACCGACCACGCTGCTGGTCCTGACACTGGGCGACGGCGTCAATGTATTCACGCTCGACCGCGAGTTCGGCAGGTTCGTTCTTACGCAGGGTGACGTCAGGATCCCCGAGGAGACCCGCGAATTCGCCATCAACGCGTCCAACGCGCGCTACTGGGACGAACCCGTCAAGCGCTATGTCGACGAACTGCTGGCCGGCAAGGACGGCCCGCGCGGGCAGGATTTCAACATGCGCTGGGTGGCTTCGATGGTGGCCGATGTGCATCGCATCCTCAGCCGCGGCGGTATCTTTCTGTACCCCATCGACAGCAAGACGCGGGCACAGGGAGGCAAATTGCGCCTGATGTATGAAGCCAATCCCATGGCCATGATCGTCGAGCAGGCGGGCGGGGCCGCCACCGATGGCCGGCGCCGCATCCTCGACATCCCGCCGGAGAAACTCCATCAACGAGTCCCGGTAATCCTGGGTTCCCGGCAGGAAGTCGAGCGCGTAACGCGCTACCACGTCCAGTGACAGGCTGACCCGGAAATGGACCTCTCCAAGTTCAACGGATTGCTGATCGACGACGTTCCCGAGATGCGCTCGGCGTTGCGCATCCAGCTTGCCGACTGCGGACTGGAGCGTTGCGACGCAGCCCGCAACATCAAGGAAGCCCTGGAACGGATTGCCGCCAATCGCTATGACATAATTCTCTGCGACTACAACCTCGGCCAGGGCGCCGACGGCCAGCAACTGCTGGAGCTCGTGCGGCGCCGCAGGACCCTGCCGCTGACCACGGTCTTTCTGATGGTTACCGGCGAAACCAGTTACGAGCAGGTGTCCACCGCCGCCGAGTACGCGCCGGACGACTACCTGATCAAGCCCTTCACCTCGCAAACCCTGCAGACCCGGCTGGAACGCATCATTGACAAAAAGCAGGCGCTGCGACCCGTCTATGTCCATCTCGGCGAGCGGGGCGACAAACAGAAAGCCTTGGCCGAATGCGATGCCATGCTCGCCCAGCAGTCGCGCTATTCGCTGGATGTCGTGCGCATCAAGGGTGATCTGCTGCTGTCGATGCAGCGCAACGACGAAGCGCTGGCCCTCTATCAAGGTATCCTCGATCAGCGCGCCACCCCCTGGGCCTCGGTCGGCAAGGCGCGCGCGCTCTCCGCCAAGGGTGACGACGCGGAAGCCAGGGAACATCTGGGCCATGCACTTGAAGCCTACCCCAACTACCTCGCCGCCTACGATTCATTGGCACACCTGCTGGCAAAAGACGACCGGGCGGCCGCTCAACTGGTGGTGGAGCAGGCGCTCAAGGTTGCGCCCTCGACCCAGCGCCAGCGACAACTAGGTGCCCTGGCGCTGGAAAACAAGGATTTCACCCGGGCCGAAGAGGCCTTCCAGCGTGCCGTGGAAAAGGATCGCACCGGGTTCTTCAAGAGCCACGACGACTACTCCGGCCTGGCGAAGAGCCGCGCGGAGCAGGGCAAGGTGAAGGAGGCCCTCGCCGCCGTCAAGGACATGGGGCGGCATTTCAGTCGCACCCCGGAATTGGCTGTGCACCAGGCGGCGGCGGAAAGCATCGTGCACGCCAAGTCAGGCGATCCGGTCGCGGCAAAGGCTGCCCTGGAACGCGCGCTTGCGGCGGCGGAACACGGCATGGATGTGACTGCCTCGCTCGAACTTGCCAATGCCTGCTTTGCTTCCGGCGATCAGGAACAGGCCAAACGCATTCTGAAAGAGGTGGCCGAAGATCATCAGGAAAACGATGCCGTCCTGGAGCGGGCGCAGGGCGTCTTTCGCACGGCCGGCCTTGAAAGCGAAGGCGAGGTATTCCTTGAGGCCACCAGGCAACACATGATCACGCTCAACAACGAGGCGGTTGCCCTGGCCAAGGCGGGAGAACTCGAAAAGGCCAGTGCCATGCTGGACGAAGCGGCCGGCCGCCTGCTCAACAATGCCCAGGTGTCGATCAATGCGTCGATTGCAGCGCTGATGCAAATACAGCGCCAGGGTGCGTCCGCGGAGCTGGTCAGCAAGGCACACCGCTACATCACCCAGGCCTACCGCGCCAACCCCGACCATCCCCGCCTGGGTGAAGCTGTCGGGCTCTACCGCAAGTTTGCCCCGGAAGGCGCGCCTGCACTGAAGGTGGCGACATGAACCCGCTCATCGCCGGCTGCATCCATGACGCCAAGAACGGGCTCAATCTGCTCAACACCTGGCTCGAAGAGGCCCGTCGCGTCGCGCCATCGCCCGCGCTTGACGAGGCCCGCGCGGTCTCGGCGCGGATCAGCGCGCAACTCGTGGAACTGCTGACGCTCTATCGCGCGGGTGAGAACAGCCTGCGCCTGGTGATCGAGGATCACGACCTGATCGATTTTTGCGAAGATGTAACGGCAGAAATCATCCTGCCGCCCGGCAGCAACCACCGGATTGAATCAGACCAGGGCGCGGCCGCCGTGCTTGGCGCCTGGGCATTCGACGCCTATCAGGTCAAGCTGGTCCTCCAGGAAGCCTTGCGCAACGCCTTGCGCCACGGCAAGCAGCACATCCGCTTTGCGGTAGCGGCGCAAGCTGGTGGAGGTTTGCGCTTTACCGTCAGCGACGACGGCCCCGGATTTCCGCAAGAGGTGCTGGATGGCGAAGCCGTTGCGATGGACAGCGGCAGCAGCGGCATCGGCCTGGTCTTTGCCCGCCTGATTGCAGAACGTCATGCGACACCCGATGGTCATCACGGCCGCATCGAACTGGCCAATGATGGCGGCGCCGTGTTTGCCCTGGTATTGCCCTGATCAGGTCTGCCGTTCGACTTGCTGGCCGTAGGTCGCAAAACTTGCCAAAACGCGCGTCATTTCCCCGGTAGTCAACAATTTCGGCGCACCCAGTTGCAGCACGCGCCAGTATTGCTCGCACAAGGTTTCCAGCTCGATCGCCAGGGCCAGCGCATGGTCTGCGTCACGACCAAAAACCACCATGCCGTGATGCGCCATCAGGCAGGCGCAGCGGGCATCCAGCGCGCTGGTAATGGCATCGGACAATTCCTGGGTGCCGAAGGTGGCGTAAGCCGCGCAGCGAACGTCCGCACCACCGAAGCGCGCGACCATGTAATGAAAGGCGGGAATGCCTTGCTCCTGGCAGGCCAGTGCCGTGGCGAACGGCGCATGCGTATGCACCACGGCACCCGCTTCCGGTTGCGCGGCATAGATGTCGCGATGGAAACGCCATTCGGACGATGGCTTGCGTGATGTTGCAGCAGCCACCGAACCGTCGGCGCCGACCTTGACCATGTCGGCCGCGGTGCAGGATTCGTAAGCCATGCCGGTCGGCGTGATCAGAAAGCCGCCTGCGCAGCGCACGCTGACATTGCCCGCGCTGCCGCGATTGATGCCCGAGGCGTTCATCGCCCTAGCCGTGGCGAGAACCTTGGCCGCCAAGGCGGCTGTCGTTTCGTCTATGTTTTCCATTGGCCCAGTTGTCCTGCCCCGACAATTCCGCGCTCGGAAACGATGCCGCCGATCAAGTCCGCCGGGGTCACATCGAAGGCCGGATTGGCGACCGGCGTGTCGCCAGCGCCGAGTTCTTCGGCGGCGCGCTCTTCAATCGGAATCTCCACGCCGGAGGGACAATCGAAATCGATGGTCGACAAGGGTGCCGCGACATAAAACGGCACGCCGTGAGCGCGTGCCGCGAGCGCCTTGAGATAGGTGCCGACCTTGTTCGCCGTGTCGCCATTGGCGGCAATGCGATCGGCGCCGACGATCACCAGATCGACCTTGCCCTGCATCATCATCAGACCGGCGGCATTGTCGGCGATCAGGGTATGTGGCACGCCGGCCTCGCTCAATTCCCAGGCGGTGAGCAAGCCCTGGTTGCGCGGTCGCGTTTCGGAAACCCAGACATGTACCGGCAAGCCGGCGGCATGCGCGGCATAGACCGGTGCCAGCGCCGTCCCGTTGTCGACGGTGGCCAGGCGGCCGGCATTGCAATGAGTCATGACGTTGATGGACCGGCCACTCTGTTGCCTTGCCTGTAGCAGCGCCAGTCCGTGTTGCCCGATCGCCGCATTGGCGGCTTTGTCTTCCGTCGCGATGGCGCGGGCTTCTTTCCATGCCGTATCACGCCGTGTCACCAGCGCCGAGTTTTTCAACACACGGCGCATGCGCTCCAGCGCCCAGTGCAGATTGACGGCGGTGGGCCGTGTCGCGGCCAGGGTGTCGATCACCTGGTTCAGCCGCGCATCGTCGGCCGCATCGGCCAGACCCAATGCCACGCCGTAGGCGGCGGTGGCGCCGATCAGCGGCGCACCACGCACCCGCATGACGCGAATGGCATGGGCGGCGTCTTCCAGCGAAACCAGGCGCAGCATCACCGCTTCGCGCGGCAAGCGCGTCTGGTCGAGAATCAGGATGGACTCGCCATCCTCGATCAGCGTCGGGTACCGCGTCTGGCTCAATTCAGCTTGCCGTGGCAGTGCTTGTACTTTTTGCCGCTACCACACGGACAGGGATCATTGCGACCGACCTTGGGCATGTGGCGCTCGACCGGCTGGGCCGGCTTTGGCGCGGCGGCGCCGAGCGCTTCGTCATAGTCGGCGTGGTGGTACTGCACGTTTTCGAGTTGCGGCGGGGCTTCCACCTCTTCGATCTGCTCCTCGCTGCGCACTTCGACCGTCAGCAGCAGTTTGGAGACTTCGCTGCGCACGGTCTGCAGCAGACCCTCGAACAGTTCGAAGGCCTCGCGCTTGTATTCCTGTTTCGGATTCTTCTGCGCATAGCCGCGCAGATGAATGCCCTGGCGCAGGTGGTCGAGCGCCGAAAGGTGCTCGCGCCAGTGCGTGTCCAGGCTTTGCAGCATGACGTTGCGCTCGAAGCCGGACCAGGCCGCGGCATCGACATTGCCGGTTTTTTCAGCATAGGCGGCGTCGCCCGCATCGAGCAGGCGCTTCAGGATTTCGTCGTCGCCGAGTTGCTGGTCGGCCTTGATCCATTCGCCCACCGGCAGCTTGAGATGAAGCTCTGCCGCCAGCGCGGTTTCAAGACCGCTGACATCCCACTGCTCCTCGACGCTTTCGGCCGGAATGTAGAGGCGGAAGGTATCGTGGATCTGCCCCTGGCGCATGGCCGTGATGGTCTCTGCAATGTCGTCGCTGTCGAGCAGTTCGTTGCGCTGCTGGTAGATCACCTTGCGCTGGTCGTTCGACACATCGTCGTATTCGAGCAGTTGCTTGCGGATGTCGAAGTTGCGCTGCTCGACCTTGCGCTGCGCCGATTCGAGCGAACGACTGACCAGCGGATGCTCGATGGCCTCGCCCTCGGGCATCTTGAGGCGCACCATGATGGCGTTGAGGCGTTCGCCGGCGAAGATCTTGAGCAGCGGGTCGTCCAGCGCCAGATAGAAACGCGAGGAACCCGGATCGCCCTGGCGACCGGAACGGCCGCGCAACTGGTTGTCGATGCGGCGCGACTCGTGGCGCTCGGAACCAATGATGTGCAGGCCGCCGGCAGCCAGCACCTGGTCGTGCACCTTTTGCCATTCCGCCTTCAGCGCGGCAGTGCGGCGCTCCTTCTCGTCAGCGGAGAGGGATTCGTCGTCGCGTATCGCGCTGGTCGGTTTTTCGATGTTGCCGCCGAGCACGATGTCGGTGCCGCGACCGGCCATGTTGGTGGCGATGGTGATCATGCCGGGGCGGCCGGCCTCGACCACGATTTCGGCTTCGCGTGCGTGCTGCTTGGCGTTGAGCACCTGATGCGGCAGCTTTTCCTTGTTCAGCAGGTCGGAGAGCAGCTCGGAATTCTCGATCGAGGTGGTGCCGACCAGCACCGGCTGGCCGCGCTCGTGACAGGCGCGGATGTCGGCGATGATCGCGGCATGCTTCTCCGGCGCGGTGCGATAGATCTGGTCGTTCTCGTCCTTGCGGATCATCGGCTTGTTGGTCGGGATCACCACCGTTTCGAGGCCGTAGATCTGGTGGAACTCGTAGGCTTCGGTGTCCGCCGTTCCGGTCATGCCGGCCAGCTTGACGTACATGCGGAAGTAGTTCTGGAAGGTGATCGAGGCGAGCGTCTGGTTCTCGGCCTGGATCGACACGCCTTCCTTGGCCTCGACGGCCTGGTGCAGTCCATCCGACCAGCGTCGGCCGGACATCAGGCGGCCGGTGAATTCATCGACGATCACCACTTCGCCTTCCTGCACCACGTATTGCTGGTCGCGGAAGTAGAGGTTGTGCGCCCGCAAGGCCGCATACAGATGGTGGATGAGCAGGATGTTGGCCGGCTCGTAGAGGCTGCTGCCTTCGGCCAGCATGCCCAGGCGTGCCAGAATTTCCTCGGCCTTTTCGTGACCGGCTTCGGTCAGTAGCACCTGATGCGATTTCAGATCCACCGTGAAATCGCCGGTATCCACCTCGCCCTCGCCCTTGGCTGCTTCGCCGCGGGTCAGCAGGGGCGGCACGGCATTCATGCGCAGATAGAGCTCGGTATGGTCTTCGGCCTGGCCGGAGATGATCAGCGGCGTACGCGCCTCGTCGATCAGGATCGAGTCCACTTCATCGACGATGGCATAGTTCAGGCCGCGCTGGACGCGTTCTCCGGCCGAGTACACCATGTTGTCGCGCAGGTAGTCGAAGCCGAATTCGTTGTTGGTGCCGTAGG
>CAYNGV010000008.1:20779-32609 GCA_964397005.1 uncultured Sulfuritalea sp.
GTCGAAGCCGAATTCGTTGTTGGTGCCGTAGGTGATGTCGGCGGCGTAGGCGGCCTGCTTTTCATCGTGCGGCATTTGCGAAAGATTGACGCCGACGCTCATCCCCAGAAAACGGTAGATGCGCCCCATCCACTCCGCGTCGCGCTTTGCCAGGTAGTCGTTGACCGTGATCAGGTGCACGCCCTTGCCGGGAATCGCATTCAGGTACACGGCCAGCGTCGCTGTCAGCGTCTTTCCTTCGCCGGTGCGCATCTCGGCGATCTTGCCGTAATGCAGCACCATGCCGCCGATCATCTGCATGTCGAAATGGCGCAGGCCGAGCACCCGGCGGCCGGCTTCGCGCACCACGGCAAAGGCTTCGGGCAACAAGGCGTCGAGCGACTCGCCCTGAGCGTGTCGGCCGCGGAACTCGTCCGTCTTTGCGCGCAGGGCCTCGTCGGTAAGCTGCTGAATGCCCGCCTCAAGCGCGTTGATGCGGACGACAGTCTGGGAATATTGCTTGATCAACCGCTCATTGCGGCTGCCGAAAATTTTCTTGAGGAGACCGGAGATCATGGGGTACGCGGCCTCGAATCGGCCGGGAAAAGCAAAGCGGCGATTTTAGCATGCAGGGAGGGCCGGCCTCCCGCAATGCTCAGTCGGATCAGTGCCGATGGGGCACAGGCCCCTTGGTCGCTTGCGCCATGCGCAGGAAGCGATCCGGATTCTGCGCCAGACCGCGAATGCGTACTTCAAAATGCAGGTGAGGCCCGGTGGAACGCCCGGTCGAACCCACTTCCGCGATCCTCTGTCCGCGTTTGACCATCTGTCCCGCTTTGACCAGAATCTTCGACGCGTGGGCGTAGCGCGTGGTCAGGTCCTTGCCGTGGTCGATTTCGACCATGTTTCCGTATTGCGGATGTCGTTCTGCATTGACCACCACGCCGGCTGCGGCGGCATGGATGCCGGTACCGGTGGTCGCGACAAAATCCACACCTTCGTGCATCGCGCGCTCACCGGTGAAAGGGTCTACGCGCCAGCCATAAGTCGAAGCATTCCATTGCGCTTCGACCGGCAAGCTGGTCGGCAGCAGGCTTTTCTTGATCCGGTCCTCCAGCAGTTGCGACTCGATCATGGAAATCGCGTCGGATTTCGCCTCGACCTGGTTCGCCAGGGCATCGACCGCGCGCTGCAGTTCCGTCGGAGACATTGCCGTGGGCAGCATCAGCGGACCGCCACGGCCTCCGGACTTCACTTCGAAGGCCTTGAGGTCCTGGGGTTTGACCCCCGCCATGCCGGCCAGTCGTTCGCCCATGGTGTCCAGACGCATCAGTTGCGCCTGCATCTCACCCAGCTTGACCGCCATGGCATTGAGGTTTTCCCGGACGAAATCCTTGGAACGCTGAGTCTCTTCGGCATTCACTGCCCGAACCAGATCCTGCAGGAAGGGCAGCCGGATTTCAGCCGCGTGACGGACGGTGACGTAGGAAAACAGCGAGGACAACACAAGGACCGAGCCAAACAGGGCGGCCACGAATAGTGCCGTATGGCGCCAGGTCAGCGTAATGCTTCTAGCAGTTGCCAGCCGGTCAGAGACGAGAATAATATGCATCCCTTCCCTCCCTTCAGGTTCGTTTGCGATGACATCGCGCAGTCTCCAGGAACATCTTGCCTCCGGTGACAGCATGGCGCGGCTTTCGGCCCACGCCCAACGTCTGCTCCAATTCCAGCGTCTTCTGGAAGCTGCACTGCCGGCGGCGCTGAGGCCTCATGCCCGGGTAGCCAACTTCCGTCTGGGGAAATTATTTATCCACGCCGCAAACGGCGCGGTCGCGGCGAAGATCCGTCAATTCGGACCGCGTCTCGCCGACGATTTATCAAACAAGGAGGTAAAGGTTACCCAAATCGAGGTCAGAGTGCAAGCCCGGAACCCTTCTCCAGCGCAGCCTCTCCATGAGAGACCCGCCCTGCCTGGGCTACAACAGAAGCAAGGACTCACTGCACTGGCACATCAACTACCGATTGAGTCACCGCTCAAGGGGGCGCTCGAGCGGTTGCTTCGCAGCGTCAAAGAATGATCAGGCGTTCGGCGGCCATCAAGGCCAGGACCAGCAGCACGAAAATCAGCGCGACCTTGGCAACCCGGACCGACAGGGCCAGATAGCGCCGGTCACGGGTAAACAACCAGGCAACGAGGCTACTGCCAATGGTTATCGCCGTGAGTATGCCGACGATCCGCAGCAGGAGCATGGCTAAGCCGGTTAAACCAGTTGGGGATACAGCCGGGCGATGCCTTCCGGCGCCTCTTCGGCATGCTGGAAACTGATCAGTTCCCAGGCGGAGGCATCCGCAAGCAGCTCACGCAGCAGCAGATTGTTCAGCGCATGACCTGACTTGTGGGCGGAAAACGCCCCCAACAACGGATGGCCGGCAAGGTAGAGATCGCCGATGGCGTCGAGGATCTTGTGCTTGACGAACTCGTCGGCGTAACGCAGGCCGTCGCTGTTCAACACCCGGTACTCGTCCATCACGATGGCGTTTTCCAGGCTGCCCCCCAGTGCCAGCCCCTGGTCGCGCAGGGTTTCTACGTCCTGCATGAAACCGAAGGTGCGGGCGCGGGCCACTTCGCGCAAATACGACTGGTCGGCAAAATCGATGCGGGCGCTGGAGGCGGAGCGATTTACCGCCGGGTGATTGAAAACAATGGAGAATTCCAGGCTGAAGCCATCGAAGGGCGACAGCCGTGCCCATTTGTCGCCGTCCTTGACCTCGACAACTTTCTTCACCCGCAGGAATTTCTTGGCGGCCTTCTGCTCTTCGATTCCGGCCGACTGCAACAAAAACACAAACGGCGCTGCCGATCCGTCCATGATCGGCAGTTCGGCCGCATCGACATCAATATAGATGTTGTCGATGCCGAGTCCGGCCAGAGCCGACATCAGGTGTTCGACGGTAGCGACCTTGACGCCATCCTTTTCCAGGCAGGACGCCAGCCGGGTATCACCGACGCCGAACGGGTCTGCCTTGAGGTCGACCGGCGGCGTCAGATCGACGCGACGAAAGACCACACCGGTATTCGGCTGCGCCGGACGCAGAACGAGCGACACCTTGACGCCGGAATGGAGACCGACGCCGGTAGCCTTGACGACTGATTTTAGGGTGCGCTGACGAAGCATCGGCTTGCGATGTAAATGGAATGATGCGGGGCAACAAGTTTATCACGCAAGCCCGGTCCGGCGGGAGGAGGCGCCCGCCGGACCGGTTGCGTGGCCGACCAATCAGTCGGACTGGCGGCGCAGGAAGGCGGGAATATCGTACTTATCCACGCCGGACGCCGCCATGGCGTCCGCCTGCGCATTGCGCGGCGTACTGCCGCGCGCACTGCTGGTGACACTGGAAAGGTCGATCTGCACCTGGCTGATCCCGCTATCGTACACAGGCAGGTTGTCGGTGCCGGTGCGCAGGCCGACCGTCTCGACCACGGTCATCCTTGGCTTGATCGCCTCGCGCACCACCACGCCGCCGAGTCCGGTGGCGACCACGGTAACGCGCAACTGGTCTTCCATGGTCTCGTCAAACACTGCGCCGCAGATCACGGTCGCCTCGGGCGCCGTGTATTGACGAATGGTGTTCATCACCTCTTTGTACTCCTTGAGGCCGAGCGTGGTGCTGGCGGTGATGTTCACCAGTACGCCGCGTGCGCCGGAAAGCTCGATGCCTTCCAGCAGCGGACTCGCCACGGCTTCTTCGGCGGCGACACGGGCACGATCGACGCCGGCGGCGGCGGCGGAACCCATCATCGCCTTGCCCATCTCGCCCATCACGGTGCGCACGTCCTCGAAGTCGACGTTGACCAGACCCGGCACGTTGATGATTTCGGCGATGCCGCCCACTGCGTTGCGCAGTACGTTGTCCGCCGCCTGGAAGGCTTCGAGCATGCTGACGTCGTCGCCAAGCACTTCTTCGAGCTTCTCGTTGAGGATGATGATCAGCGAATCGACATGGCGGGCCAGTTCGGCCACCCCTTCTTCGGCGAGGCGCTTGCGCTTGCCTTCGTACTCGAAGGGCTTGGTGACCACGGCCACGGTCAGGATGCCCAGTTCGCGCGCGACCTCGGCGACGATCGGACCGGCACCGGTACCGGTGCCGCCACCCATGCCGGCGGTAATGAACACCATGTGCGCCCCGGTCAGGGCCTCGGCAATGCGGACGCGGTCGAGTATGGCAAGTTCCCTGGCCTTTTCCGGTTTGCCGCCGGCACCCAAGCCTGGTCCAAGTTGCAGCTTGACGTGGGCAGTGCTCTTCTTCAGCGCCTGCGCATCGGTATTGCAGCAAATGAATTCGACGCCACCAACGCCCTCGCGGATCATGTGCTCGACCGCATTGCCGCCAGCGCCGCCAACGCCGACCACCTTGATCACGGTCGAACCCATTTCCGGTTCCGGTGTCACTACTTCCTCAAGTTCAAACATTTTCGCCTCCTGAAAAGACCTACTGAATCAAAAATTCCTGGTGAACCACGCCCGCATCCGCGACAGGACCTGCCCAAAACTCCGGGGGCTCTGCGCTTTCATGCCGCGTTGACGCTGCGCTACCCCTTCCAGCAACAAACCCATGGCCGTGGAGTAGCGCGGATTGCGCACGTAGTCGCGCAAATTGCCGTCGTAATGCGGCATCGCCAGCTTCACGGTATTGTGAAAAACCTCTTCGCCCAGATCGGCCATGCCCGGCATCTGCGCCGCGCCCCCGGTCAGCACGATGCCCGCCCGCAGCAGGCGTTCCTTGCCGCTGCGATGCAGTTCTTCCTGCACTTTCTGGAAGATTTCCTCGACCCGCGGCTGGATGAAACCGGCCAGGGTCTGGCGCGAAAGCTGGGTCGCCGGACGATCACCAACGCCGGGCACTTCGATCATGTCTTCCGGATTGGCCAGTTGCTGCAGGGCGACGCCGTAGCGCATCTTGATGTCTTCGGCATCCTGGGTCGATGTGCGCAAGGCGATGGCGATGTCGTTGGTCAGCTGGTCGCCGGCGATCGGGATCACCGCGGTATGGCGGATCGCGCCCTGCACGAACACGGCGACGTCGGTGGTGCCGCCGCCGATGTCCACCAGGCAGACACCGACATCCTTCTCGTCCTCGGTCAGCACAGCGTAGCCCGAGGCCAGCGGTTGCAGCACCAGATCCACCACTTCGAGCCCGCAACGATGCACGCACTTGACGATGTTCTGCACCGCCGTCACCGCCCCGGTGACCAGATGCACCTTGACGTCGAGCCGCTTGGCATCCATGCCGATCGGTTCCTTGACGCCGTCCTGGCCGTCGACGATGAATTCCTGCACCAGCGTGTGCAATATCTGGTCATCGGCCGAAATCGAGGTGGCATTGGCGGCCTCGATGGCGCGTTCGACGTCGAACTGGGTGACTTCCTTCTCGCGCACCACGGCCATGCCCGAGGAGTCCTTGCTCTTGATGTGGCTGCCGGCGATGCCCGTATACACCTCGCGCACCTTGCAGCCGGCCATCATTTCGACTTCGGCGATGGCCTTGGAAATCGAATTCACGGTGGCCTCGATATTGATCACCATGCCGCGCTTCAAGCCGCTGGATTCCTGGGTGCCCAGACCGAGTATGCCCAGCCGGCCCTCGGCATCGAGCTCGCCGACAATCGCCACGATCTTCGAGGTGCCGATGTCGAGGCCGACGATCAGGTCGCGTTTCTGTTCTTTGCTCATGCAGCCTCCGCCTGGCCATCCCAAGGAGGCTGCGAATCAAAGCCCGGAAGCCGCGCCAGCGGCTGAACCGTAGTCACCCCCGCCCTGGGGCGGGGGCCGGGGGGTGGGGGGGGAAATTTTCCCCCGGGGGATAGCGCAGCTATTCCCCTCAGGGCGAATCCATTGGGGTAACGCATGTCCACCACGCCGATGGTCTGCAGGCGGTTCTTCGCCGAACTGCTCGCCGCTGCGTAGTGGGTCGTGAATCGCGTCAGCCGCTCCGCCAGCGGATGCTTGGGCTGGTCGCGGCCGAGTTCCAGCAGCACGCCGTCGTCCAGCTTGAGCTGCCAGGCCTCGCGTGCCGAGAGATGAATCGCTACCGGCTTGCGGCCGATGGCGGTCAGGCTCTCGCTGAACTCCTGATAACGGGCGAGGACACGCGGCGATGAGCCCTCGGGGCCGGCAAAGGCTGGCAGCGACTCGCGCGTCACGGCCGCGAACACCTCGCCGCGCGTATTGACCAGTCGTGCCTCGCCTTCCTGCGGGGTCCAGCGGGCGGCCGCGCGATGTTCTTCCAGTTCGAGTTCGATGCCGTCCGGCCAGAGGCGGCGCAGGGAGGCGACCCGCACCCAGGGCATGCGCTCGAAGGCCGCCTGTGCGGCTTCCAGATTCACCGTGAAGAAATTCCCGGACAAGGCAGTGCGCGCCGTGTGCTCGATCTGCGCCCGCGAGACCTGCTCCAGCGGTGCCGCCACGACCAGCTGTTTGAGCGGAAACACCGGCAGGCGTTGCAGCGCCATGGCGCCCGCCCATGCCAGCAGGACGCCGCCCGCCAGCAGCAGCAGGTCAGCCAGCAGATTGATCAGCATCGGCCGGTCCCAGAAGCCATCGTTGCTGCCCGGCTCGACCCGGGAGTTGCCCCGCGCCTTAGCCATAGCGGGCCTCTTCGAGCAAGCTGAGCACCAACTGGCTGAACGGGATGCCGGCCGCCTTGGCCGCCATCGGCACCAGCGAGTGATCGGTCATCCCCGGCGAGGTATTCGCCTCCAGGCAATAGCAGCGGCCGGTCGCATCCAGCATCATGTCCATGCGACCCCAGCCACGTCCGCCGAGTACGACAAAGGCACGCATCGCCAGATCGCGCATCTCGGTTTCGCTCTTCTCGCCGAGGCCGCTCGGGATGCGGTACTCGGTGTCGTCACGAAGATACTTGGCGTCGTAGTCGTAGAACTCGGTCGCCGGCACGATGCGGATCACCGGCAGGGCCTGACCGGCGAGGATGCCGACCGTGAACTCGCCGCCGGCCAGATATTTTTCGGCGATCACGCAGGAGTCGTAGCGCGCGGCCAGCTCATAAGCGGCACGCAGTTCGCCCGCCTGCTTGACCTTGCTGATGCCGATGCTGGAACCCTCGTTGGCCGGCTTGACGAACAGCGGCAGGCCGAGGCGTGCCTCGACGGCGGCAAAGTCGCTGGCGGCGTCGAGCACGACGAAATCCGGCACGGGCAGACCCGAGGCCTGCCAGACCAGCTTGGAGCGCCATTTGTCCATCGCCAGCGCCGAGGCCAGCACGCCGCTGCCGGTGTAGGGAATGGCCAGCAGGTCGAGCGCGCCCTGCAGCGTGCCGTCCTCGCCGCCACGGCCATGCAGGGCGATGAAGACGCGCCTGAATCCCTCGGCATGCAGCGCCTCGAGCGCCTTGTCCTGCGGATCGAAACTGTGGGCATCGACGCCGGACGAGCGCAGCGCGGCCAGCACCGCAGCCCCGCTTTTCAGCGAAACCTCGCGCTCGGCCGACTTGCCACCCATCATCACCGCCACCTTGCCGAAATCCATCAAGCTCCTTCTCCGTACATCTCGGATTGACCGTTCCGTGCGCCCAGAATGCGCACCTCGCGCACCAGCGAGACGCCAAACTTTTCCGCCACTTCAGCCTGAACTCGGCCGATTAGCATTTCTATCGCACTCGCGGTAGCCGCACCCTTGGGATTAACGATGAAATTCGCATGCTTTTCGGAAACCTGCGCACCGTCGATCTGTGTGCCCTTGAGCCCGGCCGCTTCGATCAGGCGCGCGGCATGGTCGCCGGGAGGATTCCGGAACACCGAACCGGCGTTGGGCAATTGCAGCGGCTGGGTCGCGATGCGCCTTTCCAGCAGTTCGCGCAAATGCGCGCGAGCCGTTGCGGCGTCCCCCGCGGGAAAGCGGAACCAGGCACCGGCGAAGATTTCATCACTGGCCTTTTTTAGCCCGACGTGGCGGTAGCCGACGGCGAAATCCTCCGGCGTGCGGATGACCTGCTCGCCGTCGCGATTCAGCATCAGCACGCGCTCCACATAGCGCCAGGTCTCACCGCCGTGGCAGCCGGCATTCATCGCCAGCGCTCCGCCCGCGGTGCCGGGAATGCCGGCCAGGAACTCCGCCTCGGCACAGCCCTGATTGCCGACGAAACGCGCCAGCTTGGGCGAGGCGACGCCGGCCTCGGCGTAGAAGCTGCCGTCCGCCTCGCGGCGCAGGGTATCCAGCACGCCATGGGTGAAGATGGCGGTGCCGTCGAAGCCGCCGTCGCGTATCAGCAGGTTGCTGCCCAGGCCGACCATCAGCAGGGGCTCGTCGTGGCGCAAGCCATGCAGGAATGCGGCAAGATCCGCCAAGTCGGCCGGAAAGAAGGCGCGTGCCACGGCCCCGCCGGCACGCCACGACACATGGCCGGCCATGGGTTCGTTGCTGCTCAACCGACCGCGCAGGGCTTCAGCCATCGGCCAGTTTCCCCGGCACGCCGCCGATCGAACCGGCGCCCATGGTGATCACCACATCACCATCGCGCACGGCGGCGAGAATGGCCGCCGGCATCGCCGCGATGTCTTCGACAAAGACGGGTTCGATCCTGCCCGCGATGCGCAGCGCGCGCAGCAGCGCGCGGCTGTCGGCAGCGACGATCGGCGCCTCGCCGGCGGCATACACCTCGCCCAGCAGCAGCGCATCGACCTCGCACAGCACCTTGACGAAATCCTCGAAACAGTCCCGCGTGCGCGTGTAGCGATGCGGCTGGAAGGCCAGCACCAGCCGGCGGCCGGGGAAGGCGCCGCGAGACGCCGCAATCGTGGCCGCCATCTCCGCCGGATGATGGCCGTAGTCATCGACCAGGGTGAAGCTGCCGCCGCCAGGACAGGCAATCTCGCCATAGCGCTGAAAGCGGCGGCCGACGCCGCGAAACTCGGCCAGTGCCTTGATGATCGCCGTGTCGCCAACGCCGACTTCTGTCGCCACCGCGATGGCGGCCAGCGCGTTCAGCACGTTGTGCCGTCCCGGCAAGTTGAGCACGATCGGCAAACGGCTGATGCCACCGTTGGTGCGCACGCAGGTAAAGCGCATGGTGCCGCCGTCGGCCACCACATCTTCGGCGCGAAAGTTGACCTCGCTGTCGATGCCGTAGGTGACGATCTGCTTGGCCACGCGCGGCATGATCTCGCGCACGTTGGCGTCGTCGCCGCAGACCACGGCGACGCCATAAAAGGGCAGGCGATGGAGGAAGTCGATGAAGGCCTGCTTGAGCCGGCCGAAATCGTGGCCGTAGGTTTCCATGTGGTCGGCGTCGATGTTGGTGACCACCGAAACCACCGGCGACAGGAAGAGGAAGGAGGCATCCGATTCGTCGGCCTCGGCCACGAGGAATTCGCCGCCGCCGAGCTTGGCGTTCGCCCCGGCCGAATTCAGCCGGCCACCGATGACGAAGGTCGGGTCGAGGCCGCCCTCGGCCAGGCAACTGGCGACGAGGCTGGTGGTGGTGGTCTTGCCGTGCGTGCCGGCAATCGCGATGCCCTGCTTGATGCGCATCAGCTCGGCCAGCATCTGCGCCCGCGGCACCACCGGCACCTGGCGCTCGCGCGCCATGAGCACTTCCGGGTTGTCTTCACGCACCGCGGTCGACACCACCACGGCATCCGCGGTCGCGGCGTTCTGTGCGCTGTGGCCGATGGCGATGCGAATGCCTTGCGCCGCGAGGCGCCGCGTCGTCGCGCTTTCGGCGAGATCCGAGCCGCTGACCTCGAAGCCCTGGTTCGCCAGCACTTCGGCGATGCCCGACATGCCCGAACCACCTATGCCGACGAAGTGGATGCGTTTGACTTTGTGTTTCATGCTGCCTCCGCCGGGCCGCCCCAAGGGGGCAGCGAGTCATGATGACGGAGCGGGCCTTGCCCGCGAACCGTGGACACCCCCTTCCTTGGGAAGGGGGATGGGGGAAAAGTGGTCACCTGGCCACCTCCTGGCAAATTCGCGCCACCTCTGCCGTTGCCTCGGGCCGCGCCAGTTCGCGGGCTTTTTCGGCCATCTGGCAAAGCTGCTGGCGCGACAGGTTTCCGATCTCGGCCAGACGCGCCGGCGTCAGCTCGCTTTGCGGCAGCAAAATCGCCGCGCCGGCATTGCTCAAAAAGCGCGCATTCGACGTCTGGTGGTCATCCACCGCATGCGGAAAGGGCACCAGCAAACTGGCCACGCCCGCGGCTGCGAGTTCCGCCACGGTGAGCGCGCCGGCGCGGCAGATCACCAGATCAGCCCAGTCGTAGGCGCCGGCCATGTCGTTGATGAAGGCCACACAGTCGGCATTGACACCTGCCGAAATGTAGAAACTTTTCAGCATCGGCAGATGTTTCTCGCCGGCCTGGTGCACCACCAGCGGTCGCTCGCCTTCCGGTATCAGCGCCAGCGCTTTCGGCAGCGCCTCGTTCAAGGCTTGCGCGCCGAGGCTGCCGCCCACCACCAGCACGCGCAGCGGGCCGCTGTGCTGCGCATAACGAAAAGTCGGCGCTGGCGACACGGCGATTTCCGGGCGTACCGGATTGCCGACCCAGCGTGCATTCTTCATTACATCGGGGAAGCCGCTGAGGACACGGTCGGCGACACCCGCCAGCACCTTGTTGGCCAGGCCGGCCACGGAATTCTGTTCGTGCAGCACCAGCGGAATGCCCTGCAAGGACGCCATCATGCCGCCCGGAAAACTGATGTAGCCGCCCATACCCAACACCACGTCGGGCCGGATGCGCTTGAGCTGCTTCCATGCCCCGATGAAACCACGCAGCAGGTTGAAGGGCAGCAGGAGTTTCCTCAGCAGGCCCTTGCCGCGCAGCGCGGAGAAATGCACCCAGGCCATCTCGTAGCCGCGACCCACCGTCAGCTTCGCTTCCATGCCGTCCGGATGGCCCATCCAGGCGACCTTCCAGCCCTGGGCCTTGAGGTGTTCGGCCACGGCCAGCCCCGGCATGATGTGCCCGCCCGTGCCGCCGGCCATGACGAGGAGGGTTTTCATGGGAAAAGGCTTTTACCGCAGAGACGCAGAGGCGCAGAGAAAATCAGGAACGAGAAGGAGCTATTGCCTTTCTCTGCGTTGCCTCTGCGCCTCTGCGCCTCTGCGGTGAGATTGAATTTCATACCTGTTGCCCCCGCATCAACTGTCGATTCTCCCAGTCGACCCTCAGCAATATGCCGAGCGCCAGACAATTGGCGACGATGCCCGAGCCGCCGAAGCTCATCAGCGGCAGGGTCAGGCCCTTGGTCGGCAAGAGGCCCATGTTCACGCCCATGTTGATGAAGCCCTGCACGCCGAGCCAGATGCCGATGCCTTGCGCCACCAGCCCCGAATGCACGCGGCCGAGCACCAGCGCCTGGCGGCCGATGACGAATGAGCGCTGCACCAGCAGGGCGAACAGGCCGACCACGACGCTGACGCCGACGAAGCCGAGCTCCTCGGCGATCACCGCCAGCAGGAAATCGGTATGCGCCTCGGGCAGATAGAACAATTTCTCGACGCTGGCGCCGAGGCCGACGCCGAACCATTCGCCGCGACCGAAGGCGATCAGCGCATGCGAAAGCTGGTAGCCCTTGCCGAAAGCGTCCTGCCACGGATCCATGAAGCCGAAGATGCGCTCGCGCCGGTAGGGTGAAACCCAGATCATGATCACGAAACTGACCGCCAGCACCACCACCAGCACGCTGAACACCCGCACGTTGATGCCGCCCAGAAACAGGATGCCGGTGGCGATGCAAAGGATCACCACCAGCGCGCCGAAGTCCGGCTCCTTCAGCAGCAGGAAGCCGACCAGCACCATGACCAGCGCCATCGGCCCGAAGCCGCGCAGGAA